>JBDLVH010000025.1:0-7527 GCA_039804865.1 Actinomycetota bacterium
CGTTTCGCCATCCGTGAGGGTGGACGTACCGTAGGTGCAGGTACCGTTGTAAAGATCAACAAGTAAGTCTTCTTACTCAAGATTGAAAAAGGGCTCCAGCTTCGGCTGGGGCCCTTTTTGCTTGCCGGCCGGCACTTTTCGACGTTTGGGCCAAGTCCATCTATGTAACGTTTCAATAACTAGAAAGGCAGGGGATACTACCTATCCAAAATGGCATTTTCGTTAGGGTTCAAATGGCTTTCCCCGCCAAGTAAGTTGGGATTAACCCGAGTGCAATGCCACTTGGGAATGCACCACCTTTAGCGCAAAGAAGCACACAAGGAGAGACAATGACTAACGGATCAATCAAGCGCGTTGCGGCTGCGGCTGCAGCATTCGCGCTTGTAGCAGTGGGGGTATCGGGCACTGTCGCTCCGGCCAACGCCGCAGCAAAAACCAGCCTGACTATCGGATACGACTCCGACCCAGCCCCTTCGGGCTACGACCCAGAACTTTACGCTGCTGGTCAGCGATTCTTCTTCGAGTCCCTGTACGACTCGCTGTTCTACCCAGATGGCAAGGGTGGCGTGACTCCGGGTGTGGCTCAGTCCTCAACCGAGTCGGCTGACAACCTAACCCTCACCCTTACCATTCGCACTGGACAGAAGTTCACCGACGGTACTGCACTGGATGCAAACGTAGTTAAGGCAAACCTAGACCGCATCGCTTCGGACAAGGTAACCAACTACCCATCGCTGCAGAAGTTTGTAAAGGGTGGATCATCGGAAATTAAGAGCGTAACCGTTTCGGGCAACAACGTTATTGTGACCTTCGCTAAGGCGCAGGCTAATGCGGCCACTCTGTTTATCGGTGAAGCCGGCATGATCGTAAGCGGTCGACAGACAGCCGTCATCAACTCCCTCACACAGGCCCCAGACGGCAGTGGCCCGTATGTTCTTGCCTCTGGCAGCATCAAGGGAAACACCTACAAGATGGTCAAGAACAATCACTACTGGAACGCCAAGGCTTACCAGTACAAGACCCTCACCTACAAGGTAATCAGTAACGCTCAGGCTCGTGCCAACGCGCTGGCAACTGGCCAGGTAGACATTGCAACCCAGATTGATGGCTCAACGGTGTCGTTCCTTCAGTCGCGCAAGGCAGGTCTTGCCTCGCTTGGTGGCAACATCTACATGCTGGTCTTCTGGAATGGTGGACAGAACCCTCCTGGCCCTAAGCCACTGGTAGGCGACAAGAACGTACGTCTGGCTCTCTCTTACGCAACCGACCGCACTGCGCTAATCAACGCACTGTACAAGGGTGACCGCGCAACCGCCAACTACATTCCTAAGGGTGCACCAGGTTTCGACGCAGCACTTGATACCAAGTACGCATACAACCCAACCAAGGCACAGCAGCTGCTGACCGCGGCTGGCGTAACTAACCTCACCCTAGAGACTCTCTACGGTGACCCATCGCAGGCGGCGTTCTTCACCGCACTCACCGCACAGTGGGCAAAGGTTGGCGTAACGCTTAAGGCACGCATGGCCTCCAACACCGGTGAGCTCTTCGGTGCCGTTGGATCCGAAGCATTCGGTATCTTCAACTCCACAATCAACGCACCAGCTGGATTCGCTGCGGGTGTTCTGGTGAACGGTTTCGGTAACTTCATGCACACCAAGAACGCAGCAGTAGAGGGTTCCCTCGGTGCAGCACTTGGAAACGGCAGCGATGCAAACCTGAAGGCGCTAAACGACGCCCTTGTTGATGAAGCATGGATCATGCCTTACCGCGAGAGCTTCAGCTACACCGGTTACAACACCAAGACCGTGAAGGCACCAGTATTGGGCAAGGACAGCACCAGCGCTAACATGCCAACACTGATCGACATTCGCAACAAGTAATGCCGCTGATGGTGGGGGTGCTCTTCCGAGAGTGCCCCCACTATCAACTTTTCAAAGGTTCTCAAAATGGTTCTTAGGCTTATCGCCAACCGACTGCTGATGGGCGTGCTGACGCTTCTATTGGCCGGGTTACTCAGCTTTGTCTTTGTTCACCTCATGCCGGGCAGCCCTGGCCAGGTTGTCAAGGGCCTCGGCGCTACCAAAGAGGTCATCTGGAAATTCGACGAGAGCATCGGTTGGCACAAGCCCTTTATCACTCAGTTCATCGACTGGGTGGCTCAGTTGCTGCAGGGCAACTTCGGCACCTCATACGCTGACGGAAGCCCAATCGCTCAAAACCTGTTGATTCGTCTGCAGGTGACCGCCAGCCTTGCCTTCGGTGCGGTTATCGTCGTCGCAATCGTCGGTGTAATTCTTGGCGTGATCGCAGCCGTGCGTGGCGGCATCGTGGACCGAATCATCAACACCGGCTCGAACATCTTCTTCTCGGTGCCACCATACTGGTTGGCAATTTTTCTGATCCTGATCTTTGCCGTGCTCAACCCGATCTTCCCTGCCACTGGCTACGTGGACTTCACATCCGACCCGGTTGGCTGGGCCCAGAGCCTCATTCTGCCAATCATGGCAATCGCGATTCCAGGTGCAGCTGGCATGGCCCGCAACACTCGCGCAGCGGTCTACGACGCCATCTCGCAGGAGCACCTACGAACCCTTCGCGCCATGGGCACACCAACTTGGCGCCTCATTTTTGTGCACGCACTACGCTTTGCAAGCGTGCAGATTGTGGCCATGATTGGCCTCAACTTTGTGCTCACCTTCGGTGGCACAGTGATGATTGAGCAGCTGTTTGTGCTGCCGGGTCTGGGCGTAAATGCTCAAGGTGCAATTGGTACCCACGACATCCCCGCCATCCAGGTGACCGTAGTGATCACAACCTTGGTTGTGGTTGTGACCAACCTGGTCACCGAGCTACTGGTTATGTTCCTCAACCCAAAGATTCGCACCCGATGAAAATGATCTCGAAGCTATTCCCTCCTTACATGCGCAAGCCAGGTGCGGTCATTTCGCTGCTTTGGCTCGTCTTCCTTGTCTTTGGTTCGATCTTTGGCAAGCTTTGGCTGCCATACGACCCCACCGCGGCTGGCCCAGGCTCAGAACTTCAGCTCCCAAGCTGGCAGCACCTTATGGGCACCGATGACCTGGGACGCGACATCTTCAGCCGACTCTTCTCCTCGGCATCGCTCAGCCTCTATTCGTCTGCGTGGACGCTGGTCACCGCATTTGCAATCGGCATTCCAATGGCGCTTTTTGCTGCAGAGAAGCGCGGTCGCGTAGAAAACACCATCAGTCGCTTTGCCGACATCGTTTTCGCCCTTCCTGCCACCGTCATGTTGCTGGCCCTCATCGGAACCGTTGGCAGCAAGACCGAACCAGTGATGGTCTTCTTCGGCTGCCTTATCGCTCCAGCTATCTACCGAGTGCTACTCGGTCAGGCGATTGCCATTCGACAGCGACTCTACGTAGAGGCAGCCAAGCTAAACGGTCTAAGTTCTTGGCAGGTCAACGTGCGCCACGTGCTGCCAGCGCTTTACCGATTCTTGGCTGTTCAAGTTGCCTTGCTATTTGCAGTTTCGCTTCTGATGCAGGCCGGTTTGGCCTTCCTGGGACTGGGTCCACAGGAGCCGCAGGCAAGCTGGGGTGCCATGATTGGCCAGGGCAACCTGCACATCTATGACTTCCCTTGGATGATGGTTCCTCCGGGCCTAATTCTTTTGGTGACGGTGCTAGCTGCTAACCACCTTTCCGATGCAATCGGTGGCGGAGACCCAGCGCTTGCCAAGCCAATGACAATCCTGATTCGTTCCTTGGCACGCAAGGTTCCGGCAGCCCCATCGTTGACCGCACAGCCGGCAGATGCGGGCGCACTGCTTGAGATTCGCGACCTCCGGGTTGAGGTTGCTGGCGCGCACGAGTTGGTCACCGGTGTATCGCTGAAACTGATGCCGGGCAAGGTTCTTGGCATTGTGGGTGAGTCTGGCTGTGGCAAGACCATGACAGCGCTATCAGTGATCGGTGTCCTACCAAAGGGCGTGCAGATTTCCTCGGGTTCGGTCTTCCTGAATGGCCGAAACATCGCCGGTTGGTCGGAGAAGCAACTCAATGCCATTAGAGGTCACGAAATGGCCTACATTTCGCAGGAGCCAATGGTGGCCCTCGACCCAATGTTCAGCGTCTCTAATCAGCTGACAACTCAGATCGCCCGACTTCGTAAGGTTTCCAAGACTGAGGCAAAGGCCATTGCGCTCGATCTGCTAAATAAGGTTGGCATTCCAAACGCCGAACGCGTCATGAAGTCTTACCCGCACCAGCTCTCGGGCGGAATGGCTCAGCGCGTGGCGATTGCCCTGGCGCTAACTGGGCAGCCAAAGCTGCTGATCGCCGATGAACCAACCACCGCTCTAGATGTGACTATCCAGGCCGAAATCCTGGAGCTGCTTCGCGGGCTGGTTCGCGACCTTGGCATGTCCATGATCGTTGTTACCCACAACCTAGGTGTTGTTGCCGACATCGCCGATGAGGTTGCCGTCATGTACGCGGGCCAGGTAGTCGAGTCGGGCACTGTGTCCGAGGTTCTCAATCACCCTGCCCATCCCTACACCGCAGCTCTGCTGGGTGCCGATCCTCACATTCCGGAGTCTGTTGCCAGACCAGAGCGCCTAGCCTCGATTCCGGGCAGCGTTCCGGCTCCGGCAACCTGGACAACCAGCTGCCGCTTTGCCGATCGTTGCGCTTTTGCCACCGATGTGTGCCGTCAGCCACTGGAGATTCAGCCGGCTCATGCCAATGGCACCGTTCAGTGTGCCCGCCTTGGCCAACTAGACCTGACGGTAAGTCACTAAGCAGGAGCAGAAATCATGACCACAAATAAAGATGCACTGCTCTCAGTTGACAAACTTTCGGTTCGCTACGGATCGGGCAAGCACGCCTTTGTCGCTGTCAGCGACATTCAACTCGAGATTGCCCCTGGAGAGACCCTGGGTCTGGTTGGTGAGTCTGGATCGGGTAAGTCCACCATCGGCAAGGCGATTCTCGGACTCGAGAAGGCTCACACCGGCTCGGTGCGTTTCCTTGGGCGCGATATCACACACGATTCGCTCAAGGCGCGTAAGACGAGTGCGAAAGAACTGCGAGTTGTTTTCCAAGACCCTTACTCGTCGCTCAATCCAGACATGTCAATCGGTGACACACTAACTGAACCGTTGCGCATCGACGGAATGGCCAAAGACGTTGCCTGGCAGAAGGCCCGCGAGGCGCTTACCAAGGTGGGTCTTCCGGCCGATGCCGTAGACCGCCTGCCGCGCAACTTCAGCGGTGGCCAGCGTCAGCGAATCGCGATCGCTCGTGCTCTCATCGTGGACCCAAAGCTGATCGTCTTGGACGAACCGGTTTCGGCGCTGGACCTTTCCACTCAGGCACAGGTGCTCAACCTGCTGGCAGACCTGGCTAAGAGCGAAGACGTTGGATTCCTGTTCATCGCTCACGACCTCGATGTGGTGCGCTTCCTGTCGGACCGAATCGTGGTTTTGTACCGTGGCCGAATTATGGAAACGGGCCCGGCAGATGCTGTGGTTACCAGCCCGCTGCACCCGTACACCAAGTCACTGATCGCGGCGGCTCCGGTTCCACGCCCAGCCGAACAAGCTGAGCGCCGCAAGCAGTGGTTGGAGCTTCAGGAGCGCAAGAACGCGGCAACCAGTCTCTTCAGCATGCAGACCCCACGCGAATCGGTTGGTTGCCCTTACTACAACCGCTGCTCAATCTCCATTGAGCGCTGTGCCGTAGAGGTTCCAGAGCTGCGCCAGATTGGCGAATCAAAGGCGGCTTGCCACCTGGCCTAGGCCAGTTCGGTAACTTCCAAGATTTGCACGGTACCGGTTTCGCAGTAGACGCCAATCGCTCTACCGGTGAACGAGCTGTTGACCTCGCTGCTTAGGTAGCGGCCGTCGTAGTTTGCCACAATAACCCTTGTGCCGTCTGCGGCAACATAGCCAAGCTCAATCTGGTCGGGGGAGATTCGCGACGCGTTGAAGGCAAACTCGGTCTGCCAGAAGCGTGCGTAGAGGCTAAGCGGACCGTCCGTCTTTGGAAGTTCCATCGCTGCCGACTCGGTGCTCATTCCAACCACTCGGAATCGGGCATAGATCTGACCGCCGGACACCTCTAGGTCGTAGTGAGCATCCTCGTTGTAGCGCACCGAGATTCCGCCCTTGCCTTCGATGAGGAGCTTGGCCGTGAAGGTGCCAAGCAGGCGCTGCTGGCGCTTGCACAGGTAGGTGGGCAACGAGTGGCTCATGTCGCGGCCCTCACCGCTAAGCGTTAACACACCGGCCGAGACTGTGGTGAACTCCTCGGGGAACCGGCGAACGCCAATCCAATCGAGGCCAAGCTCTCCTGCTGAGAAGGTGTCGACGAATTCAGGGGCGGCCTCAGCTGGGTCGGCTTCGATGTTTACTCCCACCGGCCAGCCATCTACCCACTTGATTGGAGTCATGAAGGTTTCGCGACCCAGTGGCGAGTAGCCCTTGGAAAGACCGCGGGCCCGCACGCCTAGGAATACCATGGCCCAGTCGCCATCGGCCAGCTGAACTAGGTCTCCGTGACCCTTGTTCTGAATTGACGAGTTAGAACTGCGTGCACTTAGCACCGGATTGTTTGGATTGTTTTCGAATGGTCCACGGATGCTGCGGCTGCGACCGAAGGCAACAAAGTGGCCGCGATCGGTGCCGCCCTCGGCGGTGAGTAGGTACCACCAGCCATCGATCTTGTAGAGGTGTGGCCCCTCCGGGAACATTCCGCCCGAACCCTGCCACAGGCTGCGCACCTCTTCGAGCAGCTCGCCGGTTTCAAGATCGATCTGCACCTGTGTGATTGCCTGGTGCCCGCTGAGGTCCTCGTTTACGTTTAGTCCCGAGAAGCTGAGGTAGCAGTCGCCGTTGTCGTCCCAGGCGAGGTCTGGGTCGATGCCCTTCACGGCTGCGCGCACACCGTCACTCCAGGGTCCGGCTGGATTGTCGGCGCTGTAAATCATGGTGCGGTTATCAAACATATAAGTGACGGCAACGTAGAACTTGCCATTGTGGTGACGGATCACCGGCGCCCAAGCACCACCCGGGGTTGGAGTCTGGGTGAGGTCGGCCTGGCTGGCACGGGTAACCACGTGGCCAATCTTGGTCCAGGTCTTCAGATCACGCGAGTGGTGCACCGGGATGCCGGGCTGGCACTCGAAGGTTGAATTGACCAGGTAATAGTCCTCGCCAACGCGAAGAATCGATGGGTCTGGGTTGAATCCGTGGACGATCGGGCTGGGGTACATGGTCACCTTTAACTTGGCAGCTGGCGTGAGTCCGGCTAGACCGGCACCTTTCCACACTATTGGCGATTGCGTCCGGATAACGCGTCACAGTCATCGCCATTAAGCAGGGGAGAATCGGTATTCCTGATGATTGCACCCAACCCATTTTGGATAGTGTGAAACTGAGGCGACGAGGCCTCGCCTGAAGTGGAGTTCTAATGTCACCATCGCCAGCATTGCCAAGTAGCCCATCGCCACGATTCGCCGAGATGATGAAGCTGGAGCAGGAGC
>JBDLVH010000026.1:0-5071 GCA_039804865.1 Actinomycetota bacterium
ACATCAAGAAGTTTGTTGCGGTAACCGCCGTAAGCAGCGCACTCATCATGGGCACCGGAATTGTTGCATCGTCTGCAGAGACCGGTTCAACCGCCCACCCAACTATCAGCGCAACTCCGCGCGTAAAGCACACTCCGCTGACCGACGCTGAAAAGGCTGCAAAGCAGGCTGCTCTGGCCAAGTTCAGGGCCGATCTGGCCGCTTGGCAGGTTCTAAAGGATGCCTACGAAGCCAAGGCTAAGCCAATCCAGGATGCCTACAAGGCGGCTGTTGCAGCGGCAAAGGCAACTCGCGACGCAGCTCTTGCCGGCATCACCCCGGCTCTGCCACCTCGCCCAACCAACCCAAACGGTGAAGGCGCCGGCAAGGGCAACAACTAGTTTCATACGTATCAAATTGGGCACCCTCAAAAGGGGTGCCCATTTTTGTTCGTAATCAGACTGTTAAAAAGAATTTCCAAATAAATCACAGGAAGTTCTAAGACACTGTAAAAAAAGCACTAGATTTGTGACACGCACGCTGACGTGGGTCACGCCAGCATTTTCAATCAGGAGGTCCTGTGCGAGTGAACAAGATGAAATTTGCGGCTGTGGCAATGTTTGCCGCCGCGGCGCTAACCTTGGCTGGCTGTGCCAGCACTGGTGGCGGCAACGACAACATCGTTTCGGTGAATGGCAGTGAGCCACAGAACCCGCTGGTAACCACCAACACCAACGAGGTGGGTGGCGGTCTGATTCTGGACAACATCTACGCCGGTTTGGTTTACTACGATGCCAAGGGCAATCCAGTAGACGACATGGCAAAGTCCATCACCTCTAAGGACAACACCGTCTGGGACATCAAGATCAAGGACGGATGGAAGTTCACCAATGGTGAAGCAGTTACCGCAAGTTCTTACGTAGACGCTTGGCAGTACGGCGCTCTTCTAAGCCACGCTCAGCTAAACAGCTACTACTTCGACGCCATCCAGGGCTTCAGCTACGACAAGGACAGCGTTCTCACTGGCCTCAAGGTTGTAAGCCCAACCGAGTTCACCGTGACTCTTTCGGCTCCTCAGTCTGACTTCCCACTTCGTTTGGGCTACTCGGGCTTCTACCCACTGCCAAAGGCATTCTTCAAGAACCCTAAGGCGTTTGGCGAGAACCCAATCGGAAACGGCCCTTACAAGCTGGCCGAGAAGGGTGCTTGGAAGCACAACGTAGACATCAGTCTTGTAAAGAACCCCGACTACCAGGGTGCTCGCAAGGCACTCAACGGCGGCCTAAAGATTGTGTTCTACGCAACTCTTGACGCAGCTTACGCAGACCTGCAGAGCGACAACCTTGATGTCATGGCTGGAATCCCAGACTCGGCACTCAAGACCTACCAGGCAGATCTGGGCAAGCGTGCCGTAATGCAGGGTGCAGCAATCTTCCAGTCGTTCACCATTCCTGGTCGTTTGCCTCACTTCTCGGGTGCTGAGGGTCAGCTGCGTCGTGCAGCTATCTCGATGGCAATCAACCGCCAAGAGATCATCGACAAGATCTTCAACGGAACCCGTCAGCCAGCAGCAGACTTCACTTCGCCAGTTATTGCTGGTTGGAGCAAGACTCTTGCCGGAGCCGATGTGCTGAAGTACAACCCAACCGAAGCCAAGAAGCTTTGGGACGAGGCCAACAAGATCTCGCCATGGTCGGGTAAGTTCCAGATCGGTTACAACGCAGACGGTGGCCACCAGGGTTGGGTAGACGCTGTTACCAACAGCATCAAGAACACCCTTGGCATCGATGCATCGGGTTCGCCTACCGCAACCTTTGCAGCGTTCCGCACTGCAATCACCGATAAGAGCATGATGACCGCGTTCCGCACCGGTTGGCAGGCAGACTACCCAGCGCTCTCTAACTTCCTAGAGCCGCTGTACCAGACTGCTGCTGGCGCAAACGATGGCCAGTACTCCAACCCAGCTGTGGACAAGCTATTCAACGAAGCCAACTCTGCAAAGAGCCTGGACGCCGCGAACAAGCTGTTCCAGCAGGCACAGGAGATCCTGCTGAAGGATCTGCCAGCCATCCCAATGTGGTACGGCATCACCGATGGCGGTTACGGCACCAAGGTTTCCAACGTGAAGTTTGGTTGGAACTCGGTACCTATCCTCTACAACGTGGTGAAGAACTAAGTAAATAGCTGACTGGGGCGGTAGTCGGTAATCGATTACCGCCCCATTCATTTTCAAAGGCACAGATGAGCGGCTACATCCTTCGCAGAATCCTGCAGGCGATTCCGGTATTTTTCGGAACCACCCTGCTTATTTACTTCATGGTCTTTGCCATGCCGGGCGACCCCATCGTTGCTCTGTTTGGCGATAAGGGTGTGAACCCTGCCACCGCAGCCATTCTGCGCCACCAGTACCACCTAGACCAGCCGTTCATCATGCAGTACCTCATCTACATCGGTGGCATATTCCACGGTGACTTTGGTACCTCGTTCTCGGGCCAGCCGGTGGGCAACATCCTGGCTCAGACCTTCCCGGTCACCATTCGACTCTCGATGATTGCCGTTGCCGTTGAGATGGTTGTCGGTATCGGTGTGGGTTTGGTTGCCGGCCTTCGCAAGGGCAAGTGGTTTGATGCCACGTCGCTGGCCGTAAGTCTTATTCTCATCTCGGTGCCAATCTTTGTGATTGGTTTTGTGCTGCAGTACATATTTGCCATCAAACTTGGCTGGGCAAAAGCCACGGTCAGTGGCGATGCTCCATTTAATGAACTGATTCTTCCGGGCATCGTCCTGGCGTCCATCAGCATCGCCTACATCGTGCGCCTTACTCGCGCTTCGGTAATCGACACCGCAAGCCAAGACTTTGTGCGCACCGCATACAGCAAGGGCCTCAGCCGCAACCGAGTGGTTCGCGTCCACATCCTGCGCAACTCGCTGATTCCGGTTGTTACCTATCTATCCATCGACTTTGGTGTGCTGTTGGTTGGCGCCACCGTAACCGAGGGAATCTTCAACGTTCCCGGTGTGGGTCGCACGCTTTATCAAGCCATCATCCGAGGTGAGGGACCAACGGTGGTCTCGTTTGTCACGGTGATGGTGCTCATTTATCTGGCAGTCAATTTGCTCACCGACCTGCTGTACGCAGCGCTGGACCCAAGGATTCGCTATGGCAAATAGAAACGAACACTTTGTAGCCGACTTCTCGGAGGACTCGGTTGTAGTTGACGCAGTCCGCATCGATGACAGGCCAAGTAACCTCTGGTACGACGCCTGGCGCGATGCCCGCAAGCGCCCCATGTTCTACATCTCGGGTGTGCTGATCGTTCTGGTTGCTCTGGTGGCTCTGTTCCCTGGACTCTTTACTAACGTGGCGCCAAACGACAACTGCCAGCTGGCCAATAGCTCTGGCGGCCCAATGCTGGGGCACCCGCTTGGCTTCACCCGTCAAGGCTGTGACATCTACAGCCGAATCATTTACGGAACCTCCACCTCGCTTTCGGTGGGCTTGATCGTAACTGTGATGACCACAATCATGGGCGTGCTGGCTGGAGCCATCGCCGGCTTCTACGGCAAGTGGGTAGACGCCGTGCTCTCGCGCATCGGTGACATCTTCTTCTCGATTCCCTATATCCTGGCCGCAGTGGTAATCATGTCGGTCTTCTCGCAGTACCGAAATGTGTGGGTCATCTCGGCCGCCATCGGATTCTTTGCCTGGCCGTCCACGGCACGAGTGCTTCGTGCGGAAATCTTGCGGGTGAAAAACTCCGACTTCGTTATGGCTTCCACCGCCATTGGCGTCAGCCGTTTCACCATCCTGATGCGCCACGTGCTGCCTAACTCGGTGGCTCCGGTAATCGTGATCACCACCATCTCTCTGGCGGCTGCCATCGTGGCCGAGGCAACCCTCTCGTTCCTTGGCGTTGGTCTGCCATCAACCACCATGAGTTGGGGTAACGACATCAGTCAGGCTCAGGTAGACCTGCGCACCGCACCGATGATTCTGGTGTGGCCATCGCTGGCTCTTTCCATCACCGTTTTGGCATTCATCATGATGGGCGAAGTTGTCCGCGATGCCCTCGATCCAAAGGCTAGGTCTTCGCGATGAACGACACCCCACTGCTCTCGGTCCGCGATATGCAGATCGAATTCCCAAATCAGAACGGCGCCGTAAAGGCCGTTGCTGGCGTTAGCTTCGACCTCTTTGCCGGCCAGACCCTGGCCATCGTAGGGGAGTCGGGCTCCGGCAAGTCCACCACCGCTCACGCCATCATCAACCTGCTGCCCGGAAACGGCCGCATCGCCGGTGGCTCGGTCACCTTCGACGGCCGCGAGCTGGTTGGGTTGGACCCTCGCGAACTCGAGAAGGTTCGTGGCCAGCAGATTGGCTTTGTACCGCAAGACCCGATGTCCAATCTCAACCCGGTTTGGTCGGTTGGCTTCCAGGTTGAAGAGGCTATTCGTGCCAACGGAATTGCAACTGAGAAGAACGCGGTTCGTGCCGCCGCCATCGATGTGCTGCAAAAGGCCGGCCTAAGCGATGCCGAACGCCGACTGAAGCAGTTCCCGCACCAGTTCTCGGGCGGTATGCGTCAGCGCGTACTTATTGGCATCGGCCTTTCGGCGAAGCCAAAGCTTCTTATCGCCGATGAGCCAACTTCTGCCCTTGATGTCACAGTGCAGCGTGGAATTTTGGACCACCTGGATGACCTCACAAAAGACTCTGGCACCGCGGTCATTTTGATCACGCATGACTTGGGTCTGGCCGTTGAGCGAGCCGAGAGCGTCGTGGTTATGTACCGCGGCAAGATTGTGGAATCTGGGCCAAGCCTAGAGATCCTGCAGAACCCGCAGCACCCGTACACCAAGCGATTGGTGGCCGCGGCTCCTTCGCTGGCTTCGCGCCGCATCGGTGCTGGTGCTTCTGCTTCAAAGCCGGCCGAAGCCGAGGTAGACGCCCAGGAAGCGGCTCCGGTTGCTATCTCGGTGAAGAATCTTTCTAAGACCTTCTCTATCCGAGGCACGGGATTCAAGAGCACCCAGTTCACCGCCGTAAACGACGTTTCCTTCGATATCCACCGCGGTTCGACAACTGCTCTGG
>JBDLVH010000027.1:0-77373 GCA_039804865.1 Actinomycetota bacterium
GTATCCGCTTTATAGGCCCCATCGTTTAGAGGCCTAGGACACCGCCCTTTCACGGCGGCAGCACGGGTTCGAATCCCGTTGGGGTCACTATGAAGCGATGTACTAAGTAACACCAGAAGCACCAACAGAAGTAAAAAGAAACAAGTGCAGTAAATGTAAGGTCCTGTAGCGCAGTTGGTTAGCGCGCCGCCCTGTCACGGCGGAGGTCGCGGGTTCAAGTCCCGTCAGGATCGCGAACGAATCGAGAAATCGATTCGTTTTGTGAATTACGTTCACAAGGCTCTGTAGCTCAGTTGGTAGAGCGAACGACTGAAAATCGTTAGGTCACCGGATCGACGCCGGTCGGAGCCACGAAAACCCCTGATCTCACGTCGGGGGTTTTTCACTAGCCTGAGTAAAACACCACGGTTCGCTGGCTTGTTCGCCAGCTCAGGTTTTTACTTTAAGTAAAAGTCGTACCTAAAGTAAGGCGAGCCGATGCTGACCGTGATTCTGGGCGTAGCCACCGGCCTGGTTTACGGCTTCGCCGACTTCTTCGGCGCAATCTCCTCCCGCAAACTGAGACCAATCCTGGTTACTGCCGTTGCCGGTTGGGTTGGCCTTACCGCCATCCTGCTACTCACCGCCTTCGGTGCCCTGCACGCTAATTACTCCCCCGGTTCTCTGTTCTGGGGCGGAATCGCCGGCCTATTCTCGGCGCTCGGACTTGCCTGCCTCTATCAGGCACTGGCCATCGGGCCCATCAGCATTCTTTCGCCACTGGCCGCCGTTGTGGGTGCCATCGTTCCGGCATTCATCGGCCCAGCCATCCTGGGCGAAAGATTTAGCAGCCTCGGTTGGCTGGCCATCGCGCTGGTGATCCTGGCCATTCCCCTGGTTGCCTACCACCCAGATCCAAGCAAAGCGATTCGACCCAGCGCTCGGGGCATCGGCTTCGCCGTTGGTGCGGGTGTGGGCATCGGTGGCGTTTTGGTTTGCCTGCACATGGCGCCTATTGCCGACGGAGTAGCGGCAGCCACCCTGACCCGCGCGGAGAACGTTTTGATTCTTGGCTTGGTCACTCTGGGATTGCTGATTACAAAGCGGGCCAAGTTATCTGAATTCCGGGAAATCGGCGCGGGGCAACTTTGGCTGGCTATTGCTGCTACCGGTGTTTTGGATGCCGCCGCCAACGTGATGTTTGTCTACGGCTCCGGCCTTGGCGGCCTAACCACGGTGAGCGTTCTCACCTCGCTCTATCCGCTGGGCACAATCGTGCTGGCGCGCATTGTGCTGAAGGAAAAACTGGCCGTATCTCAGGCGGCGGGAATCCTGCTGGCCCTGGGTGCCAGCGTGCTTTTGGCCCTGTAAAAAGCTGGCCGCACCGTAGGCTAGTGCTATGGCAAACATTCTTAAGAACCGTTGGATCGGTCTAGTTTTCATTTCGATGGGCATCTCGCTCGTCATCATTGACGGCACCATCGTCAACACCATCTTCCCCGACATCATCAAGGCGCTAAAGCTAACCTCAGACCAGATTCAGTGGGTTCAGGAATCATACGTTTTGGTGTTCGCCTCGCTGCTTTTGGTGTGGGGTTCCATCGCCGACCGCATCGGCCGCCGCACCCTCTTGGTGATCGGTATTCTCATCTTCATTGCCGCTTCGGTCTGGGCTGGTCTAACCACCTCGGCAGACTCCATGATTCTTGCCCGCGTGGTTCAGGGCATCGGTGGCTCTATGGTTTTGCCAACCACCCTCTCGCTGGTTAACGCCAACTTCCAGGGCAAGGAACGCGGCATCGCGTTTGCCGTTTGGGGCTCCACCATCGGTGGCATGGTTGCCATTGGCCCAGTGCTTGGTGGCTGGCTTGCAACTGCTTTCACCGATGGCTGGCGTCTGGCCTTCAACATCAACCTGCCGCTTGGCCTCATCATCGTGGTTGGTGTGCTGCTGTTCGTAAACGAATCTAAGGTTTCTGGTCTGCACGATGGCATCGATGTGGTGGGCGCACTGCTATCGGTGATCATGTTCCTCACCCTGGTCTTCGGACTGGTAGAAGGTCGCATTTACGGCTGGTGGAACGTAAACCACCAGTTCTCGATTGGTTCGTTCAAGTGGGCCGAATCGGGCATCAGCCCTATTCCGGTGGCGCTGCTCATCAGCGTGCTTGCCACCGTGGCATTCGTTGCCTGGGAGCGCAGCCGCGCCGCCAAGCACAAGTCGGTTCTCTTCGACCTAGACCTGTTCCGCATCAGCTCTTTCCGCAACGGCTCGATTGCCGCCCTGATCATCAGCATGGGTGAGTTTGGTGTGATCTTTGCACTGCCGCTTTGGCTACAGAACGTTGAGGGTCTAAGCCCGGTCTCCAGCGGTATGGTTCTGCTTTGGCTGGCCGGTGGCGCATTTATCGCCTCGGGTGTGGCCGGTGCCATGAGCGGCAAGATCGCTCCTGCGATGGCAGTTCGCCTCGGTGTCTTCTTAGAGCTTCTTGGCGTAATCATCACCGCCTGGGCCATTGGCAACGACAACGGTTGGGGCTGGGTCTGCCCAGCACTGCTCATCTACGGAATCGGTGTTGGTTTTGCAACCGCACAGCTAACTGGTGTCATCATGATCGACGTTCCGCAGAACAAGGCCGGTCAGGGTTCGGGCTCGCAGAGCACCGTGCGCCAGATTGGCTCGGCTCTGGGCATCGCGGTTATTGGAACCACCCTGTTCCAGGCCACCCAGAACATCATGGTGGACAAGCTCAACCACCTGAGCCTGCCACCGATGGCTGCCAAGTTCTTCACCTCCGATGTGAAGGACTCGCTGGCAACCGCAGTGGTTGACTCGGCCGGAGGCGCCATTCCTAAGCTGAACCAGACCCTTGAGGCCCAGTACCACATGACCCCAAGCGTGGCTCAGCAGGTCACCGATGCTGCCGGCGCCGCCTTCAGCGATGGAGCACGGTGGGCAGCCTTTGCCGCTGCGCTATTCCTGCTGCTTGGTCTGCTCAGCACCCTTCGCCTAAGTGGCAAGAACCACGCCGAGGGCGACCACCACTAAACCAGAGCTGCAATAGAAAAGGTCCGAGAATATCTCGGACCTTTTCTATTTCCCGACTTCAAGTGAATCGGGGCAGAAATGCTAGAGGTTTCTGGCCGCGTAATGGGTCATAGCCACCGACATGAATGGCGCAAGTCCCACCGCAAACTTGTCGTAGTAGGCGGTGAAGCGCGGATCCGCCACGTACATTTCACCCATACCTTTATAGGCACCCGCGCTGGGGATCCAAAACTGGCACAGCCACTTGTAATGACGGGCAACCTGAGCCTGTACCTCTGGCGAGGCTGCATCCGCCCCGGCAACAAAAAGGTCTGCCACAACCTGAGTGATTTCCTTACCTAGATCGAACAGGTCACGCTTTTGCTGATCGTCTAGCTTGGCCAGTTTGCTCTGGCTCTCTTCAAACTTTTCGGGCCAGCGAGCGGCGGCTTCGGCCTCGTATTCGTTCACAATCTCGTTGCTCATATTTCTAGGCTAAATCTTTTTAGACAAGTAATTGCCGGCAGCCTCAATCTTGAGAGTAAATTGTCTACTTGTGAATGATTCCCTAATCAAGAAGCGCTACCTACTAGGCAAAAAGCTATCCAACGAAAACTTGGAAGGCCAGCTTCTCCCCAAGTTCATTGCGCTTCCTGTCTTCTCAAGCGACCCGCTGTCCTCGGTGGCCTATGGTCCGCAAGAGTTGCTGATGATCCTCACCCTGGGTGGCACAGCGATGCTGTCATTCGCCCCAGGCATTGCAGCCGTGGTGGTTCTGCTCCTCACCGTTATCGTGCTCTCGTATCGCAAGATCGTTGAGGCCTACCCAAATGGTGGCGGCGACTACGAAGTTGCCCGCGTCAACCTTGGCGACCGCGCGGCCCTGATTGTGGCTGCAGCCCTGCTACTCGACTACGTGATGACCGTGGCGGTATCGGTGGCGTCGGGTACAGACAACCTGATTTCGGCATTCCCCGAACTGGCCAACTTCCGCGTTGAGATTGCGGTCTTCTTTGTGCTGCTTCTCTGCGCCATCAACCTTCGTGGCGTGAAGGAATCGGGCGTTGCATTCGCTATTCCTACCTACATCTTCTTGGGTTCGGTGCTGGTCATGATCGCCGCCGGTGCGGCCCGCGTGATGATGGGTCACACCCTGGTTGCACCATCGGCTCACTACGTGGTGAACATCGAAAACCAGCTGGGCAGCGTTGGCAGCCTGGCATTCATCATGCTTCTGCTACGCGCCTTTGCCTCGGGCTGTTCGGCTCTAACCGGTATCGAGGCCATCGCCAACGGTGTGCCTGCGTTCCGCGTACCAAAGGTTAAGAACGCCCAGAAGACCATGATGCTGATGGGCTCGGCCGCTGTGGTCATGTTCATCGGTGTTACTGCGCTGGCACTTATTTCCAAGGTTCACTACGCCGAAGACCCTGCGGCTCAGCTGGTTGGCTGGACCTCAGCCAATGGCCCCCAGCAGTCGGCTATCGCACAGATTGCGGTTGCAGTATTTGGCAATAACAGCTTCATGTTCTACCTGATTCAGGCCGGAACCGCTGCAGTTCTATTGCTTGCCGCCAACACCGCATTCAATGGCTTCCCGCTGCTTTCCAGCGTTCTTGCCAAGGATGGCTTTGCCCCTAAGGCACTGCTGACCCGAGGTGACCGATTGGTTTACTCCAACGGCATGTTCTCGCTGATGGCCGCCGCGCTGGTTCTCATCGTGGTCTATCAGGCATCCGTAACTGGCCTAATCCAGCTCTACATCCTCGGCGTATTTACCTCGTTCACCGTTGGCCAGTGGGGCATGATCAAGCACTGGCGCCGCGGCAAAGCCGACGGCAGCATCAGCGTCTCAAATGCCAACAGCGGTTTGGCTATCAACGGCCTTGGCGCATTCCTAACCGCCACCGTTTTGGTCATCGTTACCATCACCAAGTTCACCCACGGTGCCTGGCTGGTATTCATCATCATGCCGGTGCTCTACTGGGTGATGTACAACACCAAGCGTTACTACAACGAGGTTGACAAGGAAATTGCCCTCGACGAGAAGACCGTCTTCGGCAGCAAGGGCGACTACGCCGTTGTGATGATGGACAAGCTCAACAAGCCACAGCTCAAGGCCCTCGACTACGCACTCAGTAGCCGCCACACCGAAATGGAAGCCGTGCACATTGCGGTTGATCCAGAGCGCGCCATCGCCTTCGAGAAGGAGTGGAAGGCCTACGGCATCGAGGTTCCGCTTCGAATCATCGAGAGCCCATACCGCGAGTTTGCTGCACCGCTTATTGAGTACCTCACCAAGCACCGCGAGCAGAATGGTTCTGAGCGCATCTCGGTTTACCTTCCAAAGTTTGTGGTTGGCCACTGGTGGGAGCACATCTTCCACAACCACCGCGCCAACCGCATCCGCAAGCAGCTGATGTACGTTCGCGGCGTTATGGTGACCCTGGTTCCTTGGCGCCTCGAGAGCGCGGACAACGTAAACCTGTTCGAGCGTCGTCCGCTTCCAGGTGACTCCCGTCGTGGAGACACCGTTCGCCCGGCTCGTCGTCGCAGCACCCGCGGTGGAAACCGCGTGGCACGCTTCTCGTCTACCAAGAACCCAGAAGAACACGAGTAGATGAACCCACCGCTCAGATCGATCGGGATTGCCTTTGCCGGCGGAGCCCTGGGATCTGTGCTGCGTTTGCTGGTTGGCGAGACCTTTGACAACCTAACCACCCTCATCGTGGTCAACCTCTTGGGCACGGCGTTTTTGGGCTGGGTCAACGGCTCTGCCCTGGGCCCCAAGAAGCGCTTCGCCTCGGCTGGTTCCAAGGTGTTCTGGGGTGCTGGCTTTGCCGGTGGCTTCACTACGATGAGTGGCCTAGCCTTTGCCTTCGTGGTTCTAGCCGGATCTGCCACCGCAACCCTCGCCGCCGTGTATCTGGTTGCCCAACTATTCTTCGGAGTTGTGGTTTACGCCTCCGCCTTCCGCGCCGGAAGTGGAGCGTGGCCAAATGCCTAGCGTTCTGATCACAATTCTCGGTGTGGCCGTGATGGGCGGCTTGGGCTCGGCCGTTCGCCTAATGCTCTCGCACTGGCACGGTCGTCTTCCCTGGGGCATCCTCGCCGGCAACACCGCCGCTTCCTTCGTGGTGGGCTTCACCGCCTCTGCCGGATTCACCCAGACCCTGTTCGCCACCGCAAATGGCTTGGCCGGGTCGTACTTTTGGGGCACGGTTTTGGCAACTGGGTTTGCCGGCGGACTCAGCACCTTTAGCTCTTGGGCGGCGCAGACCATTCACCTCATGGGTTCTGGTCAACAGCGTGCGGGCTTTTATAACTTCGCGCTCAACTTGGCTTTTCCAGTGCTGGCGGCCATCGCAGGTCTCATACTGGGTAGCACTCTGCTAAAATAGCCGCAGGTTTTATACACACTCACTTTTTGCGCCTGGCAGCGCAAACCAGATCACAGAGGGGGTCTCGACATGGGTCGTGGCCGTCAAAAAGCTAAGCACACCAAGGTGGCTCGCGAGCTAAAGTACTTTAGCCCGGACACCGATTTGACTGCGCTCGAAAAGGAACTTGGCCACGTTGAGCCAGGCGCCGAGCCGGACTACGAAGATAAGTGGGCAGACCTCTATGCCGAGGATGAAGACGAAGACGGCGAAGAGGACGAGAAGTAGTCAATCGCCACAGCCTTAAACGCTAAACGCTCCCCTGGGGAGCGTTTTTTGTTTGGGCAAGCCTCTTGGTAGCTGCAGCCGACTAGGAACTATTCGGCGCTAAACATGGGGCGCGAGACGTTAGCGTCTGGGCGCTTGAGAAGATCGATCACTTCGGCCGAGTAGGTGTGATCCAAGATGTCGGCCAGGGTTAGCGTTTCCAGAACCTGACGAAGAGCCACTCGAACAGCCAACCAAACATCGGTGAGGTTCTCGGCAGGGCCCTGATAGGAAACCACTTCTGGGCGAAGGCCGCGCACCGCTGCAAGCGGTCCATCAAGAACACGAATGACATCGGCCAGGGCGATGTTTTTAGGGCTGCGACTTAGGCGATATCCACCAACGGCACCACGCTGTGAAATCACAAAACCGGCGTGACGCAATTCGGTGAGGATGGCCTCCAAGAACTTGAAGGGAATCTCTTGGCTGGTGGCAACCTCTTCGCTTTTCAGCAGCTTGGTCTCGCCCGCCTGGTATGCCTGAGCCAACACCAAGAGAGCACGAATGCCGTAATCGACCTTGGCTGAAACCTGCATGAATCCATTCAAGCAGCGGCGCTGGTTAGGGGCAAGTTGGCGACGTTGGATTACGCCCGTTTGCGCAACAGTGCGTCACATTACTCTGGCAACAATTTGCATCTGGATTGATTCTCGCCTATCGTTGTAATCACTATCCCTAGTAAACCGCTAGGAATAGTAGAAATGATCCAAAGGAGCAATCATGAACATTCGCAAGCTAAGCGCAGGAGCAGGAATCGCCGCCCTCATCGCGGCTGCATTCATGGCTCCTTCGGCGGCCTCGGCAGCATCCAATGGCGCCACCGCCACCACCATTCGTATCGGTTACTTCGCTAACCTAACTCACGCTCCGGCACTGGTTGCCAAGCAGCAGAAGTTGTTTGAGACCAACCTGCCAGGAGTCAAGATTGAGTACACCGTATTCAGTGTTGGCACCGCCGAGATCGAGGCCCTCAAGGGCGGCGCACTAGACGCAGCCTACGTTGGCCCAGGCCCGGCACTGAGTGGATATGTAACCACCCAGGGTCAGCTGCTCAACATTGTTTCGGGTGTCACCAACGGCGGCGCCAAGTTTGTGGTCAAGCCATCGCTGATTGCCACCGAAGGCAAGCCAACCAAGGCCGAGATTGCTGGCCTAGCCGGTAAGAACATTGCCGACCCAGGCCTTGGCGGCACCCAGGACATCGCACTGAAGACCTACCTGAAGAAGAATGCACTGTTTGTCAACGGTCAGTCGAAGGCAAACATCATTGGCCTGGCAAACGCCGACACCCTCACCGAGTTCCAGCAGGGACGAGTTGACGGTGCCTGGGTTCCTGAGCCTTGGGCCACTCGCCTGATCCAAGAGGGCAAGGCAAAGGTGTTTGTGGACGAAGCAAGCCTCTGGCCAAAGGGTAAGTTCAGCACCACCGTACTGGCCGTAAGCAAGACCTTCTCCAGCAAGTACCCTGCCTCGGTTGTTGGCCTGCTGAAGGCTAACCAATCTGCAATAAACTACCTAAACAACAAGGCAAACGTTGCCGACGCTCAAAACCAGGTGCAGGCAGAACTACTTGCCGCAACCGGCAAGAAGCTAAGCGACTCGGTTATCGCCGAAGCCTGGAAGTCCTTGAACTTCGATTCGAACCCGCTAACCCTTTCGGTGAAGCAGAACTTCGTAAACTCGGCAGCGCTTGGATTCCTTCCAACCAAGAGCACCAGCGCCTTCAAGGGCATCGTCAACCTAACCTGGCTCAACCAGGCTAAGTCCGGAAAGTAACAATGGCCACAACTACCGCACCCGCCAGCCCAGCGCAATCGCAGGCGCCGGTCCTTGAGATCAAGGGCCTCAGCAAGCGATTCAAGGCCGATGGCCCGCTGATCATTGACAACCTAAACCTCACCATCAAACCGGGAGAGTTTGTGTCACTGGTGGGTGCGAGTGGTTGTGGCAAGAGCACCCTGCTCAACATCCTCAGCGGACTAGACGTGCTCTCCAGCGGATCGGTAGAGCTAAACGCTCAGCCGTCACTGATGTTCCAGGAGCACGCACTGCTTCCTTGGCTCACCGCCGGTAAGAATATCGAACTGGCACTCAAGCTGGTGGACTATCCAAAGGCAGAGCGCAAGGCCCGCGCCCAGCAGTTGCTTGAGCTGGTTCACCTGCCTCACGCCTACAAGCTGCGCCCACATGAGCTCTCGGGCGGTATGCGCCAGCGCGTGGCTATCGCTCGTGCTCTGGCTCAGGGTCGCAAGTTCCTTCTGATGGACGAGCCATTTGCAGCTCTAGACGCCATCACCCGCGATCTGCTCCACGACGAGCTGATTAGCATCTGGGAAGAGACCGGCCTGACCGTTCTCTTTGTAACCCACAACGTGCGCGAGGCCGTTCGCCTTGGTCAGCGCGTAATCCTTATGTCATCGCGCCCTGGTCGCATCATCCACGAGTGGCAGGTTGCCTTCGAGGAGCCTAGACGAATCGAATCTCACGCGGTGGGCGAGCTTTCCACCATCATCACCGAGGAACTTCGTAAGGAGATCAAGCGTCATGGTCACTAACACCTCGAAGGAACAGGCATTTGCCGAGATTGGTGAACTGGCCGCCGGCCTAGACGCCCTCGAAGTTTCCACCAGCGAAAAGCCAAACTGGCTGCGTCGCATTAGCAAGGGCTTCGCTCCCCTGCTGGCCGCAGTTGCGGTTCTTGTCATTTGGCAGATTGTTGCCTGGCTAAAGCTGGCGCCAATTTGGATCATCCCGTCGCCCGCATCAGTGTTCCAGGCGCTGGCTGGTCAGGCTCAGTCTGGTTTGCTCTGGGCCTCGGCTGGCAACAGCTTGCGCAAGGGCATCGAGGGCTTCCTAATCGCTCTGGCCATCGGAACTCCGGTGGGCGTTGCCCTAGGTCTCAACAAGAACCTACGCCTCATCATTCGCCCACTGCTTACCGGTCTGCAGCAGCTGCCATCGGTGGCTTGGGTTCCTGCCGCCATCATCTGGTTTGGCCTCAGCGACACCACCATCTTTGCCGTGGTTTTGCTTGGCGCAACCCCATCGATTGCCAACGGGTTGATTTCCGGAATCGACCAGATTCCAACCATCTATCTGCGTGCCGGCAAGGTGCTTGGTGCCAAGGGCTTTGCCTACATCAAGGACATCGTGATCCCTGCTAGCTGGCCTGGCTTCCTGGCCGGTCTAGAGCAAGGCTGGGCCTTCGCCTGGCGTTCACTGATGGCCGCCGAGCTCATCGCCATCAACCCCGCGCTTGGCCCGGGCCTTGGCCAGATGCTAGACACCGGTCGCCAGCTTGGTGACATGTCTCTGGTTATCGGCAGCATCTTGGTGATCATGATCGTGGGTGTTCTAATCGAGCGCCTGGTGTTCAGCCCGCTGCGCAACTACACCCTGCGCAACCGCGGTCTGGTTCGCTAGACCTAAGCCTCAAACAAAAGTGCCCGCAATCGCGATGATTGCGGGCACTTTTTTGTAGTTCGTTAGCTGGCCACTGCGGCAGCATTGATCTGGGCGCGAGCCTCGTCCAATACCTCCATGATTCGAATGGTGGCATCCATCGGGTGCACATCGGTGCCAAGCTTGCCGTCTAGAACGGCCTGGCTCACCGCAGTGATCATGTGGGTGTAACCGGTGCCCACCTTGGCGATGTGGATCTTCTCGCGGGTTGGTTCCATCGGGTTCTCGTACTTGACCACGGTTGCGGTGTCTGGGTTGAAGATCGGATCTTCAATCTCGATGCGGCCTGCGGTGCCAACAACGCGGCCGCCCATTCCAAGCATCATGTTGAGGGTGGAGTATGCGTTGGCAATCACGCCGTTGGCATAGGTAAGGGTGATCAGGCAGCTGGCATCGGCGCCATCTGGGAATAGGTGGCCCTTGGCTTCAACCTTGGTGATTTCCGAGCCCGCAAACAGGGTTGCGATGGTGGTGGTGTAAACACCCTGATCAAGGGCAGAACCGCCACCCAACGCTGCCTTGAACAGGCGGTGCTCAGCGTTGTACGGGGCGTTGAAACCGAAGTCAGTTTCGATGAATCGCAGCTGGCCGATGTCTCCGGCATCCACGCGACGCTTCACCTCAAGTAGCAGTGGGTTGTACTTGGACCACATCTCCTCCATGAGGAAGACGCCGTGCTGTTCTGCCAGGCGCTTCAGCTCTCGCGCCTCGGCCGCATCCATGGTCATAGCCTTCTCAACCAAGACGTGCTTGCCGCCCTCGATGGCCTGCTTGGCCTGACGGAAGTGCTCGGAGTGCGGGGACGCGATGTAGATAAGATCGATGTCTGGGTTGGCGATTGCCTCTTCCAGAGACTCGATCACGTCAACATTGACGCCCCACTTCTCCATCTTGGCTTCGATACCAACGGCACTGCGGGTGACCATCGCTACCAGCTGGGCGTTCTCAACAAACTTGAAGTCGGGAACAATCAGATCGGCCATGAAACCGGTGCCAACCATTGCCCAGCGCAGCTTTTGTGTCATTAGTTTCCCTTGTCTAAATGTGGATTGTGCGAATGCAAATACCAACCGAGTGAACGGTAACATTATTCTCCACCACGCAAAATCAGATGAGGGCAAAATGGCTGAAAAAGAAATCAAAATGGAACGCCAGCTCTTGCCCGGTCAGCGCTGCGTGGTGAACATTGGCTACACCGATGGCCGCCCCGCCGAGGAGATTTACACAACCACCGATATTCTGCTGGAGGCGCCGAACTGGCATCCGGTGACCGGAGACCTGCTGCTGAACGGCGACGGCCTCCTCTGGACCCTGCCGGCAACCGGCGGCCAGCTGACCAAACTGGAAATTGCAGGTCTGCCTCCGGTCAACAACGACCACGTGCTGTCGCCGGACCCAAACTACGTCTACGCCTCTGCCAACGACTTCCACATCTATGAGGCCAAGTTGGATGGTAGCCAGCCGGCGCGAAAGATCACCGAGGACGACACCGAGCACGCCAAGTACTTCATGCACTTTTTGCACGGCGTTAGCCCCGACAACCAGACCCTGGCGTTTGTGGCGCTGGGCTGGAATGAGCCGCCAAGTTTTACCACTCCCCTAGACATCAACGAGGTCTTCACGGTGCCAACCGCCGGTGGGCCAGCTGCTCAAATCACCGAAACCATCGGTGGTGTTGATGGCCCCGAATACACCCCCGATGGCGAGTGGATTTACCTCAACTCCGAGCACTTCTCGGGCCAGCGCGGTAACGCCCAGATCTGCCGGATGCCGGCAGCGGGTGGGCCGCTAGAGCAGCTAACCTTCGATGCGAACGTTAACTGGTTCCCTCACTTTGCCGCCGATGGCAAGCACGCGGTCTACCTGGCATTTCCGCCGGGAACCAAGGGACACCCGGCCAATCTGCCGGTGGCAATTAAGGTGGTAGCCGATGACTGGCAAAAGCCAATTGCGGAGTACAGCTTCTTTGGTGGTCAGGGCACCGTCAACGTCAACAGCTGGGCGCCAGACGGCACACGCTTTGCGTTTGTTTCCTACCCAATTGAATAATCGGGCAGCCAGGTAAACCCGACCGCCCGATTATTAAGACTGATTACTGAGCTGCGCGGCTGATTGCGATCTGCTCGTTGCGGTCTACAACCTTCACGCGCTCGCGAGGCACTTCGGTGCCCTCGGTCTCGCCGTGCTTGCGCACCTTGATGCTGCCAAACTTGGCGCCCAGGCCAAGCTCGTGGGCATCCAGAGCGTTCCAGCCCTTCCAGTTGGTGTAGGCCACTCCGCGCTGCTCCAGCAGTGCCAGCAGCTCATCGGTGCTGGTAACGGCTGGGTCTGCAAGCTTGTCTACATCGGCAACTAGGTTCTCGATGGTCTCCATGGCGTCGCTCTTGGTGTGGCCGATGAGGCCAACCGGACCACGCTTGATCCAACCGGTGGCGTAGATGCCCTGAACCTGGCTGTCGTCGCCGTTTACAACGCGGCCACCGATGTTGCGGATCACGCCGTACTCGTGGTTGAACGGAACCTCTGGCAGCTCGGAGCCCCAGTAACCGATTGCGCGGTAGATGGCCTGGAGGTCGTAGTTGCGAATCTCGCCGGTACCGACGATCTTGCCGTCGGCGGCTGCGGCGGTGCGCTCAAACTGCATGCCGCTGACCTTGCCATCGGTGCCGGTGATGGCAACTGGCTTGCTCCAGAAGTGCAGGTGCAAACGACGCTTGGCGCCAGTCTGCTCGCGCTCGCGCCAGGATTCCATGACTCGGGCCATTACGCGGTGCTGGTTGGTAACGCCCTCGGCGTCCTCGTCGAACCAGCCCTCAGGGAAGTCTTCGTCGTAGAGCACGATGTCGAGGTCGTTGACCTCACCCAACTCGCGCAGCTCGATTGGGGAGAACTTGATGGAGGCTGGACCACGGCGACCAAAGACGTGAACGTCGGTGACCGGCGATGCCTTGAGACCCTCGTAGACGTTGGCAGGGATGTCGGTGCTGAGCAGGTCGTCTGCCTGCTTGGCCAACATGCGGGCCACGTCTAGGGCCACGTTGCCGTTACCTAGAACCGCAACCTTCTGGGCAGTCAATGGCCAGGTGCGAGCAACGTCTGGGTGGCCGTCGTACCAGCTAACGAAGTCGGCGGCACCGAACGAGCCGTCGAGGTCGATGCCTGGGATGCTCAGCTGGGCGTCGTGGATAGCGCCGGTTGCAAAGATCACGGCGTGGTAGTGCTTGCGCACATCCTCGATGGTGATGTCCTTGCCAAAGCGAACGTTGCCGAAGAAACTGATGTTGCCCGAGTTGAGCATCTCGTGCAGCGAATTGACGATGCCCTTGATGCGAGGGTGGTCTGGTGCCACACCGTAGCGAATCAGGCCGTAAGGCGCAGGTAGCTGGTCAAACAGGTCGATGGTCACGTCTGGGTAGGCGTTGGCGAGGATGTTACCTGCGTAGATACCGGCAGGGCCCGCGCCAAAAATGGCCACGCGAATTGCTTTGCTCATGAAGTCTTTGTTCTTTCTTATTTGCTCAAACTAATTTCGCCTACCAGCTGGGCTGGGGCAAATTCGCTTTGTAAAACAACGTCACCAACCACGATGATGGCTGGCGATTTAACCGCACGCGAGGCGGCAAGTTCTGAAATGGTGGCCAGGGTGCCAAAGGTCACTCGCTGGTTTGGGCCGAAGCCGTCTTCGATGATTGCCACCGGGCAATCTCCTCCGCGCTGACCAGCGGCAAGAGCCTGAGCCGACTCCGCGAGGGTGCTGACACCCATGAGGATTACCACGGTGTGATCGCGACCGCCTGCGATAGGCGCAAGAGCCTCGTGACCGGTGATGACGGTGAAGGCGGTGGCCACTCCCCTGTGAGTAACCGGGATGCCAACGGCTGCCGGAACACTGATGGCGCTGGTTACGCCAGGAACAACCTCTACCGAGACGCCGTGCTGCGCACAGAACTTGAGCTCTTCGCCGCCGCGACCAAGCACGTAAGGGTCTCCGCCCTTGAGGCGAACCACCTTTTTGCCGGCCTTGGCCTGGTCCACCAGAATCTGGTTGATCTCTTCCTGCGGGATTGGGTGGTGGTCTGGCATCTTGCCAACGTTGATGACCAACGCGGTTGGTGCCAGGTCGTCCAGCAGTGAAGTTGGGCCGAGTCGATCGGTGACCACCACGTCTGCCTGCTTCAAGAGCTGCAGTCCGAGAGCGGTGATTAGACCTGGGTGACCAGGGCCACCACCAACCAGGGCTACGGTTCCCGAAACTTGGAGTTTGCCAGTCACTCCATCGCTGCCCAGTTTAGAGTTGCGACTGCGCTCTGGGGCGAGTTCGCCAGACTCCAACAGATCACGGATGGCATCTCGAAGGGCCATGCCACGACGAGGGTCGCCGCCACCAAAGCTGGCAACGGTTAGGCCATCGTGGCGGGTGACAGCCGGAACCCACGCGGTGGATTCCTCGGCGGTGGCGGCATTCACACAGAGGGTTCGGCTGGCTTCGCACTCGGACGAAACCAGGGCGTCAACGGCTGCAACACCGGTTGCGGTGTGAACTAGCCAGGCACCCTCGGTGTCTCCGGTTGCAAACTCGCGCTGCAGCCACTCAATCTGGCCGGTTTGGGCCAGGGTGGCCAACTCGGCGGTTACCGCTGGAGAAATCACTCGCACCAAGGCCTCGGCCTGAAGCAGGCCAATCACTCGGCGCGTGCCCACGGCTCCGCCGCCCACCACGAGGGTGGGTTTGCCCGCAATGCGCAGGCCCAGCGGATAGATGGACATTAGTTAGATGGCCCACTCGGTTTGCTTGGTGTGGATACCGGCGGCCATGGTTGCACCGTCCTGCGGGTGAATCAGCAGGAAGGCACCGGCGCGGCGGTTCTGGGCGTAGTCATCGATGGCGATGGCAGTTGCCAGACGCAGGCTAGCGTGACCGATGTCGTTGATCTCCAGCTTGTCGGCTGGGTCGATTGCCAGGGTGTCTAGGTTGCGACGACCCTCGATGGCCGAGACCATAACCTGAGTGGTGACGGTTCCGGTCTTCAGCAGCAGGCGCTGACCGGCAACTAGCGGACGTGGGTCTAGCCAGAAGAGCTCGCCCGAAATGTTGTTGACCGGCTCTGGCAGGGTGCCGGCAGCGGCGATTACGGCACCGCGAGCCAGGTCGAACTGGTCCGCCAGCTGCAGCGCAATGCTCTGCGGGGCAAACGCGGTCTGCACCTCGCGGTCTGCGATGGCCAGGCCGGTGACGGTGGTCTTGAAACCACCCGGGTGAAGCTCAACTGCATCTCCAACCGAAACCGAACCTGACGAAATCTGACCCAGGTAGCCACGGTAGTCGCGGAACTCATCGGCCTTGTCGGCTAGGTCGGTGGCAAGCGCACCCTGAGGGCGAAGCACGTACTGAACCGGCAGACGGAATGGGTCGTTGGTGTTCTGAATCTCGTCCACCGATGGCAGGGTCTCAAGCAGCTGCATCAGGGTTGGGCCGTTGTACCAAGGGGTCTTGGTGCTAGCCTCAACCACGTTGTCGCCGGCAAGAGCCGAAACCGGGATGGCGTGAACATTGGTGATGCCAAGGTCGCGGGTGACGCTGGCAAGCTGCGCCAGAATGCCGTCGAAGACCTCTTGGCTGAAGTCAACCAGGTCGATCTTGTTTACGGCCACGATGACGTTTGGTACGCGAAGCAGGTGCACCACGCTGAGGTGGCGGCGGGTCTGCTCCAGCACACCCAGGCGGGCATCGATGAGCACGATCACTGCGTCTGCGGTGGCCGCGCCGGTAACCATGTTGCGGGTGTACTGAACGTGTCCTGGGCAGTCGGCCAGGATGAAGCTGCGCTGGGCGGTAGAGAAGTAGCGGTAGGCCACATCGATGGTGATGCCCTGTTCGCGCTCGGCACGAAGGCCATCGGTGAGCAGAGCCAGGTCAAGACCGCCACCCTCGCCACCAAAGCCACGCTCGGCCGAGGTGCGAGCAACAGACTCGAGCTGGTCTACCAAAATGCTCTTGCTGTCGTGCAGTAGGCGGCCAACCAGGGTGGACTTGCCGTCGTCAACCGAACCGGCAGTTGCAAAACGGAATAGACCGCGGGCAGCCTCAAGGGTGCCGCTGATAGCGGCTGATGATGTCTGAGCCATTAGAAGTAGCCCTCCTTCTTACGGTCTTCCATCGCGGCTTCGCTGATGCGGTCGTCTGCGCGAGTGGCGCCACGTTCGGTGATGGTGCTGGCGGCAACCTCAAGCACAACATCGCTGATGTTGACTGCGTTGGACTCAACAGCGCCGGTGCAAGACATGTCGCCCACGGTGCGGTAGCGAACCAGGCGCTTCTCAACAACCTCGTTTGGCTCTGGCATGGAAACCGGTCCAACCGCACGCCACATGCCGTCGCGGCGGTAGACCTCGCGCTCGTGCGCCAGGTATAGCGGTGGCAACTCAATGCCCTCGCGCTCGATGTAGCGCCAGATGTCCAGCTCGGTCCAGTTGCTGATTGGGAAGGCACGAACGTGCTGGCCCGGCAGGTGACGACCGTTGTAAAGGTTCCAGAGTTCTGGACGCTGGTTGCGTGGATCCCACTGACCAAATTCGTCGCGCAGGCTGATGATGCGTTCCTTGGCGCGGGCCTTGTCCTCGTCGCGGCGAGCGCCGCCGAATACGGCGTCGAACTTGCCCTCGGTGATGGCATCAAGCAGCGGAAGGGTCTGCAGCGGGTTGCGGGTGCCGTCTGGGCGCTCCTGCAGAATGCCCTTGTCGATGTAGTCCTGCACCTTGGCAACGATGAGCTTGGCGCCAAGCTTCTCGGCGGTGCGGTCGCGGAACTCGAGAACCTCAGGGAAGTTGTGACCGGTGTCTACGTGCAACAGCGGGAATGGAACCTTGCCTGGGTAGAAGGCCTTGGCTGCAAGGTGCAGCACAACAACTGAGTCTTTACCACCCGAGAACAAAAGCACAGGGCGCTCGAACTCGGCGACGACCTCACGGATGATGTGGATCGACTCGCTCTCGAGCGTGTCTAGAAGACCCAGATGCTGCTGGGCGTCAGTTTTGTTACTCATAGGTGTAGGCCACATTCCACTTTGTTTGCTCCGGCCCAGCGGCCAGAACGAGGGTCTTCGCCGGGGGCAACCGGCTTGGTGCAAGGCTCGCATCCGATGGATGGGTAGCCGTTTGAAAGCAATAGGTTTACCGGCACCTTGTGCTCGGTGGCGTAGTCGATCAGCTCATCGAAGGTCCAGGCGGCTAGCGGGTTTACCTTAACCAGACCATTCTTCTCGTCCCACTGAACCAGCGGGGTGAAGGTGCGAGTCTCAGCCTCATCGCGGCGAACGCCGGTGAACCAAAGCTCAAAGTTCTTGAGGCTGTTGGTTAGCGGGTCTACCTTGCGCAGCTGGCAGCAGAGGTTTGGGTCGCGCTCGTAGAGCTTGGCACCGTACTCGGCGTCCTGCTGAGCCACGGTCTGCTTTGGCTTGATGTCCAGGATGCGAACCGGCAGGGCGCGGGCAACCTCATCGCGGGTGGCGTGGGTCTCGGCAAAGTGGTAACCGGTGTCGAGGAACAGCACCTCTACGTTTGGAATCTGCTCGGCAACAACTGCTGGCAACACCGAATCGGCCATCGAGCAGGCCACGGCAACCGCATCGGTGCCAAAGTGCTCTGCCACCCAGGCGATTACGGCCTGGTAGGTTGCCTCAGGGGCATCTGGGTTAGCAGCGCGCAGCGAGTTGAGCTCGGCTGCACCGGCCTCGGCGAGCGCCTTTAGCTCTGCTACGGAACGCTTCTGTTCTAATGCGACGGTCACTTTAGCTTCTCCTCGTCTGCACGGTGAGCCCACTCGGCAAAGGTCTCTTCGCCGGTCTTGTCGGATACGTAGCTGCGGGTTACGCGCTCAACGTATTCGGTGAGGTTAGCTGCGGTCACCTTTAGGCCACGAACGGTACGACCCAGGCCGGCCTCATCGCGGTCCTTGCTGGCAAGGCCTCCGCCAAGGTGTACCTGGAAGCCAGGCTCCTGGCCGCCGTTGCCGTCTGGAAGCAGCATGCCCTTGAGGCCGATGTCTGCGATCTGGATGCGGGCACAGCTGTTTGGGCAGCCGTTGATGTTTAGGGTGATTGGGCGCTCGAGGTTGAGGTCCTTGGTGGACTCATCCAGGGCATCGATGGCAGCCGAGGCCACACCCTTGGTCTCAACGATGGCCAGCTTGCAGAACTCGATACCGGTGCAGGCCATGGTGGAGCGACGGAAGTTGCCCGGCTCGCTCTCGAGGCCAAGAGCCTTGAGGCCGGCAACCACGGTTGCCACGTTCTCTGCAGGCACGTCCAGCACAACCAACTTCTGGTGTGCGGTGAAGGCAAGGCGGCCAGAGCCGTTTGCCTCCAGCAGGTCTGCTAGGCCCAAAAGGATTTCGCCACTGATGCGGCCAACCTTTGGAGCTGCGCCGATGTAGAACTTGCCGTCCTTCTGCTCGTGCACACCGATGTGGTCTCCCACGGTCTTTGGCTGTGGCGCGGCAGGACCGTCTGGAAGTGGCGACGAGAGGTACTCGGTTTCTAGCACCGAACGGAACTTCTCTACACCCCAGTCCATGACCAAGAACTTTAGGCGGGCCTTGTTTCGCTGACGACGGTAGCCGTAGTCGCGGAAGACCTGGCAAACACCGTGCCAGGTTTCGGCCACGCGGTCTGGGGAAACCCAGACGCCAAGGCGCTCGGCCAGGTGCGGGTTGGTGCTTAGACCGCCACCAACCCAGAGGTCGAAGCCAACGCCAAACTCAGGGTGTTCCACGGCAACAAACGAAACATCGTTGATCTCGTGAACCACGTCCTGGCTTGGGTGGCCAGTGATGGCGCTCTTGAACTTGCGAGGCAGGTTCTGAAGGGCTGGGTCGCCGATGAAGCGCTGCTTGATGTCGGCGATGATTGGGCTCACATCGATGAGCTCGTCCTTGGCCAGGCCGGCAACCGGCGAACCCAGGATGATGCGCGGCACGTCGCCGCAGGCATCGGTGGAATCTAGACCGATTTCCTCGAGGCGGTTCCAGATGGTTGGCACATCGCGGATGTCAATCCAGTGCATCTGGATGTTCTGGCGGTCTGAGATGTCAGCGGTGCCGCGGCCGTGCTTGATGGAGATGTCGGCGATGGTGCGAAGCTGGTGGGTGGTGAGCTGGCCGCCATCGATGCGCACGCGCATCATGAAGTACTTGTCTTCGAGGTCGGAGTCTTCAAGCTGGGCGGTGCGGCCACCCTCGATGCCTGGCTTGCGTTGGGTGTAGAGACCCCACCAACGCAGACGACCGTTCTTGTCGGTTGGGAAGATGCTGTCGAAGCCGTGCTTGGCGTAGTACTTCTCCACGCGCTCGCGCACGTTGAGACCAGGGTCGGCCTGCTTCCAGACCTCGTTAGGGTTTAGCGGCTCTTTGCCGTCAACCTTCCACTGGCCGTTTGGGCGTGCGTCGCGTACTGGGCGCTCCGGCTTCTCGGTCATCGGTCCTCGTCTCAAAAGTGATTAAAGTTCTCTAGTCAAAATTCTCGCCAATAGAGGGTTAAATCCCAAGCCCGCCGGAAACATTCCGTAATGCTAGAAAACCGCGTCTTTGCAGGGATTTAGGGCAACTTGGTAAACCGAGATTGACCGGCTTTTGTTAGGCTTTAGCCAACCGAAGGACCCCCATTGAATACCGCAATTTTAGCCTCCCACGGCACCGATAGCCAACCCGGTGCTGCCGCCATCGCGGCGTTGGTTTCGGCGGTTGCGGCGGCCCTTCCAGATTGGCGCATTTATGAGTCGTTCATCGATGTGCAAAGCCCCGATGTGCCGACGGTTTTGAACACCGCGGCGGGCGATATTGCGGCCGATTCGAGTGCCGGAGCGCCGGCGACTGAGGGTTCGGAAGTGGCTCCGGTCACAATCGCTCCCCTGCTGCTGGCCACCGGTTATCACGTTAGAAAAGACCTCACCGAGGCGGCCGAAGAGGCGGAAGAACAGGGCACAAAGGTTCGAATTGTGCCCGCTCTGGGCCCAGATGAACGTCTAGTGGAGGTCTTGGCTCGACGGCTTGAAGAGGCCGGCGCCACCGCGCAGGATCTGGTGATTTTGGCGGTTGCGGGCTCTAGCGACCCGGCCGCCCAGCAGCAGAGCGAGTTAGTGCATGCCATGTTGGAGCAGCGCCTGGGCCACGAAGTGCAGTTGGCCTACCTCAGCGCAACCGAACCGCGCGTGAAGGACGTCATCCCCAAGTTGAAGTTCCAAAACCCACGCAAGCGCGTGGCCGTAAGCAGTTACCTGCTTGCAGACGGCTACTTCCAGACCAAGCTTGAGGCCAGTGGCGCACAGGTGGTAACCCGCCCGCTCCTGGGCCCGGAGTTACCGGTGCCGCAGGAGTTGGTGGACGTGGTCATCAGCCGTCTGAACGGCCCAGACTTCGCAGGTTAAGGCGAAGTCTGGATAAAGCGATAACCAGCTAAGGCCTAGCGGTCGCCTGCTGCCAGCAAGGCAAACTTGGCGTACATGTCTTCAAACATCAGTCGGTTGTCTAGCAGACCATAGACACGGATGTGTCGACCCTCTGGGTTGGCCTGGTAGTTGCCGTCTTCAAACAGGGTTGGGCACGGAATGGTCTTCCACACGCTGCTTGCGGTGTCTGGCTCGAAGGCGGTCTGAAGCACGGTGAGCAGAACCAGCGGGCTGTCGCCTAGAACGTAGGCCTCGCCAGAGTTGCCGCCCATGGTGCCAACCCACTTGGAGACGCGAGCCAGCTCATCGTAGAGCCACTGACCCAGTGGACCCGAGCCAAGCATGCGCAGCTTCATTTCGGAGCGCGATGCCAGGCAAGAACGGTACGAATCGCGTGGCACCTGCCACAGGTTGATATCACTCTTGTTGAAGATGACCTGGCCAGCCAGCACGTCCTGGTGCAGGTTGTACTCGAGGTCAGGTGCGCCAGGCGCCTGCTCGGCTAGGCCCTCGTGCTCGCGGCCACCAATCCAAACCAGGGTCAGCTTCTCGGCGATGCGAGGCTCGATCAGGTAGGCACTGGCAATCTCGGTGAGGCTGGCACCACAGGCAATGTAAAGCGGGGTATCAACATCGGTGCGCATTGCCTCCTCGATGATGAATCGAATACCCTCAGACTCCTGCGGGGTGTTCACGTCAACGATGGCGGCTGGTGCGCCGGCCAGAACCGGAACCTGACCGGTCATGCCACAGAGGTCTACGATCTTGTTGGCGGCCTTCACGGCCTCGGCAACGGTGTCGCGGTTGGCGTTCCATGGGTCGCCAAGGCGCAGATGAGTTCCGATGATGGCACGGATCTCGACGCTTGGGCTCAGCAGGTGGTGAGCCAACTGCAGGATGCCGTCTGGGTCGCCGCCAAAGTCGTTGTCGATGATGACGCGAGCACGCGCCGGAATGGATTCGATTGGCCAGGTGTCGATCATTAGTTTGCCTTCGTTGCGGTTTCGGAGTAGCCGTGGATGGTGACGGTGCCGGTCTTGGCGTAGACGCCGTAGACGCGACCGGTGAACGAGCAGCAAACCTCAGAGCTGAGGAAGCGGCCATCGAAGCGCTCCAGCACCACATCGGTGCCATCGGCTGCAATGTAGCCAATCTGAATCCAGTCGCTAGTCATGCCCTCGGCGTTGAAGCCAGGCACAGCAGCGATGCTCTGCATGAAGTACTGCTTCACACCAGCTGGGGCAACAAACTTGGTCTCGTGGTTTAGTCCATTGACGGCAAAACGCACCAGAATCTCGTGCTTCGAAACCTCAATGTCGTAGTGGAAGGTCTCGTCGTAGCGCAGGGTTAGACCGCCAACACCATCGACGGTGAGGTCTGCAACCACACGGGCGTCGAAGCGGCACTGACGACGACCAACGAACGCTGGGTTAGGGCTGAACATGCCCTCGCCGTCGCCGGTTAGACGGAGGCCGCCGTTTACTGGCTCCAGGTACTGCTGTGGCATGCGACGGATCGAGATGAACTCACCCGAGAAGTCGGCTGGGAATTCGCCAGCCTTTACGCCACTGAAGTCTGCAACGAAGTCACGGTGCGAGTTGGCCTCGTCAACGTGGATTGGTTCCATCTTTGGCCAGCCATCTACCCACTCAACGGTGGTGATGTAGGTCTCGCGACCGTGCGACGAGAATGCGCGAACGCCACCGCGGGTGCGAACACCCAGGCAGATTACGTACCACTTGCCGTCTGGGGTCTGAACCAGGTCGCCGTGGCCGGTGTTCTGGATTGGGCGAATGGTGCTTCGCGCACTGAGGATTGGGTTGTTTGGAGCACCCTCGAACGGGCCCTCTGGAGACTTGCTGCGGGCGATGCTGATACCGTGGCCGCGCTCGGTGCCACCCTCTGCAATCATCAGGTACCACCAGTCACCGATGTGGTACAGGTGTGGTGCCTCTGGGAACATCAGGCCGGTGCCGCTCCAAATGCTGCGAGGAGCCTCGAGCATCTTTCCGGTGGTGACATCGATCTTGGCCTGCTGGATTCCCAGGTGGGTGCCGATGTGATCGCCGCTGAGGATAAGGCCCGAGAAGGTGAAGTAGCAGTTGCCCTCCTCGTCCCAGGCGATGTCAGGGTCGATTCCCTCAACGTCGGTGAGCAGACCGTCGCTCCACTCGCCCAGAGGGTCGGTTGCGGTGAAGATCAGGGTGCCGCGGCCACCGGCGTCGGTGACCACAACGTAGTAGACGCCGTCGTGGAAGCGGATGGTTGGAGCCCAGGCGCTACCGCCGGTGAACACGCCATCCAGCTGCAGCTGGCCCTGACGGGTGACCACGTGGTTGACCAGGGTCCAGTCGGTTAGGTTGCGCGAGTGGTATATAGGTAGACCCGGCAGGTACTCAAAGGTGGAGGTGACGAGGTAGTAATCCTCACCAACTCGCAAAATGGATGGGTCTGGGTTGAATCCAGCGATTAGCGGGTTTGGCAGGGACACTTTTACCTCTTCTTTGAGACACCGATGGCGGTCGAGACCGCCATCGGTGCATTACTTTTTTGAGACTACTTAACTTCTACTGTTGCGGACAGGGCTAGCTTGTCGAGGGCCGAACCCACCTCAAGCTGGAACTCGCCCTTTTCGTACTTCCAGGAGCCATCCCAGTTGGCAAACTCGCGGCCCTTTACCGGCACCGAAACAACGCGCGACTCGCCTGCTGCCAGTCGAACATCGGCGAAGCCGGCCAGCCAGGTTGCAGGGCGTTCGATGGCACTGGCCGAGCGGGAAGCGTAAACCTGCACCACGTGCTTTCCAGCGCGGCTACCGGTGTTGGTCACCTTCACCGAGACCTCGAAGTTCTCGCCGGCTACGGTGGTGGCAGGCGCCGAAAGCTCGGACATTTCGAAGCTGGTGTAACCCAGGCCGTGACCGAACGAGTAGGCAGGCTTGGCGCCGGCCTTCAACCAGGCGCGGTAACCGATGTGCAGACCCTCGGTGTAGTAAACCTGAAGATCTTCGTCGTGCTGGCAGTTGATAACAGGAACATCCGCCTGGGCTGCGGCCCAAGTGGTAGGCAGGCGTCCGCCTGGCTCGGCGGCACCGGTGAGCATGTCAACCAGAGCCAGACCCATCTCCTGACCACCGAAGTAGGTGAGCAGAACGGCGCGAACCTTGTCGCGCCAAGGTAGCAGAACTGGCGAACCGCTGTTTAGAACCACGATGGTGTTTGGGTTGGCGGCAACTACTGCCTCAACCAGCTCATCCTGGCGACCTGGAAGCTTCAGATCCTTGCGGTCAAAGCCCTCGGATTCAACCTGGGCGTTGGTACCAACCACAACGATGGCGAGCTCTGCGGCTTTGGCGTTTGCCACTGCCTCGGCAATCAGGGCGTCGCCCTTAGAAGCATCTGCCTCGATGCCGAAGACGAAGCCCATTGCTACTGCACCCAGACCAACGCGACCGGTCTGGTCAGTTTCAATCAGGATTTCGTAGCTCTGGCCAGCCTCGAAGTGGTAGGCCTTGCTGGTGTGAGGTGGCTCCATCAGCGACATGAATGGGTCGTCGGTGTGCACCGGCAGGTGGGTGTCAATGTGCACCTGACCGTTGATGGTGATCTTGGTTGGCTGAACGCTGGCAAAACCGAACAGTTCGGTGCCGGTCTTGGTTGGGGTGTAGGTGGTGGTGAACACCAGACGAGCGGTCTGTACCACTGGCACATCAGCTGCTCCCAGCCAGATTAGGTTGCTAGCCAGACGGTCCTCGGTGAAGATCTGGCTACCGTCAGCGCCGAAGAACTCGGCACGAACTCCAGGCTTGCCGGTTACCGGGTTGGTCAGCTCCTTGCGGCTAAGTTCGCCGATTCCAGGCTGGACAACGGCACCAATCGAGTAGGTCATGTCCTGCCCCAGCAGCTCCGATAGAGCATCGAATGGGGTGCTGACGGTAAGTGGGTGAACGGTTGCCGAGCCACCACCCTGAGTGCGAGCCGCGGTTGCGTTGTGGCCGATCAGGGCCACCTTGCCAACCTTCTTGAGGTCCATTGGCAGTGCACCATCGTTGCTAAGAAGGACCGAACCCTCCGAAGCCACGCGGCGTGCAAAGGCACGACCAGACTCGGCAATGTTGTTGTGACGGGTAGGTGCGGCCGGGGTCTTGCCATCGATGCCAATGGCGCCAACGCGCTGCGCCAGGGTGAGGATGCGAACAACCTTGCGGTCAACCACTTCTTCAGCAATCTCGCCGTTGCGAACGGCATTGATTAGGTTCTGGCTCCAGAACTCGGTTGGGCCAGGCATCTCAAGGTCTTGCTCAGCCTTGGCCGAGTTCAACGAACGAACCGCGGTCCAGTCGCTGATTACAACGCCATCAAAGCCCCATTCGGTGCGAAGTGGGTTGTTGAGCAGCTCGCTCTCGGTTGCAGTAACACCATTGATTGAGTTGTAAGAACTCATGATGGTCCAGGCGCCACCGTCGACCACTGCGTCTTCGAACGGGCGAAGGTAAAGCTCGTTCAGGGTGCGCTCGTCAACGTTTACGTTGGCCTGGAAGCGGTTGGTCTCGAAGTCGTTGGCGATGTAGTGCTTAGGGCAGGCGCCCTTTCCGGTGCTCTGCAGACCGATGGTGTAACTGGAGGCCAAGGCACCGGTGAGCATTGGGTCCTCGCTGAGGCACTCAAAGTGACGACCACCAAGTGGCGAGCGGTGAAGGTTGATGGTTGGGCCAAGCACAACGTCAACGCCCTTGCGGGCAGCTTCGGCACCCAGCACAACGCCGTACTCGTGAGCAATGTCGCGGCTCCAGGTGGAACCAAGCGCGCTTCCCGATGGAAGGTTCAGCGAGTTGTCGCGCTCATCCCAGAACTCACCACGCACACCAGCAGGGCCGTCCGAGAGCAGCATATTGCGAAGGCCAATCTCATCGTTTGCAACGGTGTTCCAGAAGTCGCGTCCGGTGAGCAGAGCCACCTTTTGCTCTAGCGAAAGCTTGGCGGTTAGCTCAACTGCTTTTGCGTTTAGGTCGGTCATTTGTTGTTTACCTTCTTTGGGAAACTTAGGCCAAGGCCCACCCGGGGATGATTCCGGGTGGTCTGGCTTCTAATAATTTGTTGTTTTAGATGGCGCCGGCAGCGAGAAGCGCACGACGCTCTTCGCGACGGATTGCCTGCTCGTCTGGGTTTGGAACCGGAGCGGCCATCATTAGTCGCTTGGTGTAAGGGTGCTGCGGGTTAGAGGTAACCTGCTCGCCGTCACCCCACTCCACAATCTCGCCCTGGTACATCACTGCAACACGGTGGCTGAGGTGGCGAACCACAGCTAGGTCGTGACTGATGAACAGGTAGGCAACGCCGGTGCGCTGCTGGATCTCTAGGAAGAGGTCTAGAACGCGCGACTGAGTGGTTAGGTCGAGGGCCGAAACTGGCTCGTCACAGACGATCAGCTTTGGCTCTAGAGCTAGCGCACGAGCAATGGCGATACGCTGACGCTGGCCGCCCGAGAACTCGCGCGGACGACGGTCTGCTGCGTCGGTTGGAAGGCCCACCGAGTCCAGCAGTTCGCGAACGCGCATGTTTGCATCCGCCTTGGTCCAGTTACGAACCAGCATTGGCTCGGTGAGGATCTGCTCGATGCTCATGGCTGGGTTCAGCGAGGAGTAAGGGTCTTGGAACACAACCTGGACGTCCTTCGAGATTTCCTTACGCTCCGAACGCGAAGCGTGAGCAATCTCCTTGCCCTCCAGCTTGATTGAACCACCGGTGACCGGAGCCAGGCCAAGAACTGCACGACCGAGGGTGGTCTTGCCGGAGCCAGACTCACCAACTAGGCCAACGCACTCGCCAGCGCGGATGTCTAGCGAAACGCCCTTCAGAGCCTTGAAGTCCTTCTTGAGGCCCTTGCCCTTGTAGGTAACTTCGACGTTGTCGATATTTAGCAACTCAGTCATGATTAGTTGCCTTTCGGTGCTTCGTAGGCGCCACGAGCTGGTCCACCCTCGAGGATGGAGTCAAGTAGCGACTGGGTGTATGAGTGCTGGGCGTTCTTGAAGATGTCGCGAACTGGGCCACGCTCGATGATTCGACCGTTCTGCATCACGTTGATGTAGTCACAGAGGTCTGCAACCACACCGAAGTTGTGGGTAACCAACAGCAGTGCAGTGTTGGTTTCCTTCTGCAGCTCGCGCAGCAGGTCTAGAACTTCGGCCTGAACGGTTACGTCCAGAGCGGTGGTTGGCTCATCAGCGATGATGAGGTCTGGGTCGCAGGAAACAGCACCGGCAATTAGCACGCGCTGAGCCTGACCACCCGAGATCTCGTGTGGGTACTTCTTGAGGGTTAGCTCAGGGTTAGGAATACCTACGCGGGTAAGAAGTGCGATTGCCTTCTTCTTTGCATCAGCCTTGCTTAGGCCAAGCACCTTCTGCATCGGTTCCATCAGCTGGGTGCCAATTGTGAACGATGGGTCCAGGTTGCTCATTGGCTCCTGCGGGATGTAGGCAATCTTGGCACCACGGATGCTGTCGTAGACCTTGGCAGCCGAGCCAACAAGCTCTTCGCCGGCAAACTGAATGTTGCCCGAGAGGATACGACCACCCTTTGGAAGCAGACCTAGCACCGAGAACGCGGTCTGGGTCTTACCCGAACCACTCTCACCGATGAGGCCAACCACTTCACCGCGGTTGATGTCTAGCGATACACCGTGAACAACCTGGCGAAGACCGCCCTGGCCGTCTGGGTAACCGATGACAACGTTGTCTACGCGCAGCACTTGCTCGCCCTTGCGATCTGGCGCTGGGTGAGTAACTACTGGCGACTGCTCCATCTGAGCTGCACGCTTTGAGGCGTTCTCGGCTGCATCCTTCTTAACGCGAAGGTTCTTAGGACCGGTGCGCTCTAGTTCGTCGCGAAGAGTGTTCGCGAAGATAACCAGAGCAAGGGTAATGAGTGCAATGAATGCGCTTGGCCAGATCAGCAGCTGTGGGCTGTTGTAGATGCGGCTGAATGCGTCCTGAAGCATCGAACCCCAGCTGACCTGGCTGGTGTCACCAAGCCCTAGGAAGGCAAGACCAACCTGGATAGCAATTGCGATTGCACCCACGATGGCAGTCTGGATGATGATCGGGGTGCGAACCACGCCCAGGATGTGACGACCGATGATGGTCACATCTCCAAGACCAGATACACGAGCTGCGTCAACGTAGAGCTCGCCGCGCACACCGCGAACGGTGGTGTAAACCAAGCGGTAGTAGGCAGGCGAAAGCAGCACACCGAAGAGCTCCATCGAGGTCCACATCGATGGGCCCATTACTGCGGCGGCAGCAAGAAGCACAACTAGACCTGGAAGAGCCATGAGCACCGAGCTGAACCAGCTGGCCACGTTGTCGAACCAGCCACCGAAGTAACCGGCAATCAGACCCGAAACCACACCGATTGCGATGGCGATAACCACTGCCAGCGCTGCAGCCTCGAGGCTGTAGTTGGTTGCGGCTGCCAGCACTGTGAAGATGTCACGTCCGGCGGTGTCGGTGCCAAAGAAGTGCTTCAGCGAAGGCATTGCAGTCAGTGCGTAAACGTCTGGCTCGTTTGCCTTGTAAGGGCTGAGGATCGGAACGATGATTCCGAACAGGATGATGGCAAGCACGATACCGATGGAGAAGATTCCACTCGGGTTGGTGATGATGCGCTTGAACAGGCTCTCCTGCTTGGTGACCGGCATGGTCACAATGGTGGTGGTTGTCATGATAGGCGCACCTTAGGGTTCAGAGCCGCCGACAGTAGGTCGATAACTAGGTTGACGATGATTACGATTACCGCGGTCATAACCACGATTCCCATGGTTGCCGGGATGTCGCTGGTTCCGGTGGAGTGCACAGCGTATGGGCCTAGGCCTGGAATGTTGAAGATCTGCTCAACGATTACGGCTCCACCCATCATGCCTACGAACTGCACACCGAGGAGCGATAGTGCTGGGCCACCGGCGTTGCGGAGAACGTGCTTGTAGACCACGCGGTTGAACGAGAGGCCACGAGCACGCAGGGTGCGAACGTAGTCGGCACTAAGCGCGTCGGAAACTGCTCCGCGAATCTGCTGAGCCAGCGCAGCGATAGAGCTGAGGGCCAGAGCAAAGATTGGTAGGGTTGCCGACTTGAAGAAGCCAGCAGGGTCGTCGCTGAAGGCGATCCAACCCACTGCGTTAAAGATGTGGAGCTTCACTGCGAATACGGTTACGAGGAAGAACGCAACCAGGAAGCCCGGGATTGCAAAACCGATGAGGCCGATGAACTGAACGAAGCGGTCTACCCAACCACCGCGCACTGCGGCGGTTACGCCCAGTAGCACCGAGATGATTGCGGCGAACAGGGTGGTCCAGGTGACCAGGGTCAAAGTAATTGGAAGGCGGGTTGCGAGGTCTTGTGCAACCGGCATTGGGCTGGCCCAAGCGGCACCGAGGTTGCCCTGAAGTAGGTTTTGCGCCCACATCCAGAACTGCTCGAGGATTGGCTTGTCTAGGCCAAGGTCGTGGTTCTTAGCCAGCACGTCGGCGTTGCTTGCCTGTACACCCAGAATCTGACGGGCTACGTTACCGGCACCCAGGTGAAGAAGAATGAAGGCTAGTGCACTTACCGTGACCAGCATGATGAGTCCGTTTAGGACTCTCTTTAGAGTGAAGTTCAGCATCGTCTATCCGATTTCGTCCGAGTGGGGACTTGTGATATTTCGAAGAGTTAGGGGCTGCGGGATGAACCCGCAACCCCCTCCTCGTGTGGCGTAATGCCTAGTACTACTTGATGTTGTACAGGTAAGGGATTACGTTACCGGCCTGAGCCGATGCAACGTTGATGCCCTTGAATGCGAAGTTAGCCTGCTTCTCGTAGAACGGAAGGAACCAAGCGTTCTTCACCATGTAGGTGTTTAGCTTCTTCTGCAGCTCGATGCTCTGAGCGTCGTTCTTTGCAGACTGGATCTGCTTCAGAAGTGCTGCCGAAGTCTTGTCGGTGTAGTGGTCGTTGTTGAACAGCGAGTTAGGGGTAACCATGAAGTTCAGCATCTTCCAACCGTTGATGGCGCGCTCGAACTGCATCAGGCTTGCTGGCCACTTTGGAGCCTGTAGGTCGGTGATGAAGGTTGCGCCGGTCTGTGGCTGGCCGTCTACCTTGATGTTGATCTTGGCAAGCTGTGCAGCGATGATGTCGTAGGTGCTCTGACCGAAGTAGAAGGCAAGAGTAGGCATTGGAAGGGTGAAGCCCTTTGCGTAGCCTGCTGCAGCCATAAGCTTCTTAGCGCCTGCGATGTCGTACTTGTAGGTGTTGTTCAGACCTGGGATGTAAGCCTTCGACTGCGATGGGTAGTACTGCTCGGTTACCTTACCGGCACCGCCATCGATTGCCTGAAGCATTGCCTTGCGGTCGAACGCCATGTTCATTGCCTGACGAACGCGTACGTCCTTCAGTGCCTTAACCTGCTTGCCGAAACGGTCGCTGAAGTAGATACCTAGGCAGTCAAGGTAAGCCGATACGGTCTTTAGGCCAGCAGCCTTTAGACCAGCAATGGCCGAGTTGGTTGCAACGTTTGCACCCTGAACCGCACCAGTCTCAAGGGCGTTAACCATAGCGGTTGCGTCCTGGATGTACTTGATGGTTACGGTGTCGTAGGTTACGTCCTTTGCACCCCAGAAGCTTGGGTTCTTCTGGAAGGTGTAGTGGTCGCCAAACTTGCTGTTAGCTGCGTCGAGAGTGTATGGACCAGCACCAACTGGAACGGTCTTCTCGTTTGCTGCACCGATCTGCGAAGGGGCCTCGATAAGACCAGCGGTCTCTGCAAGGTTCTCTAGAACGGCTGGGTCAACCTGGTTTAGCTTTAGAACAACGGTGGTTGCGTTTGGAGCGGTAGCGGTGTCAACCGAAGCTAGGTAGTTTGCTGCTGGACCCTTGCTGTCGCGGTTAGCAACGATGTTCTTAACAACTGCTGCTGCGTCTTCTGGGGTGCCATCGGTGAACTTCTGGCCTGCGCGGATCTTTAGGGTCAGAGTGGTCTGAGCCTTGTCGTAGCTCCAGCTGGTAGCTAGACCAGGGATAAGGGTGTCGTCGGCCTTCTTGCGTAGAAGAGTGTCGTATACAGCCTGGTAGAACCAGACGCGGTTTCCGTACTCGCCCTGCGATGCGGCGTAGTTAACTACGTCGGAAACAGAACCAAGGGTGAGGGTCTTGCCGGCTGCGTGGCTTGGAGCAATGCCGGTCATTAGTAGACCTGCTGCTGCTGCAACTGCAACCAAAGACTTGATCTTTGACATGTAGTTCTCCTGGGTAAGGGATTATTTGTATGTGCTTCTTTGCTGACACCAAATCACAACTGTGTTTCGTGCTAAAACATAAGTTATCCGAAATAAACTAAGTGCACACTAAATAAATAACGAATTGATACCCATTTGTTATCGTTCACATAAGTAAGCGTTTACAACGACTACAAATAGACTCATTACCTAATTTTTCTAACGAAGGCATAACGCAAATGGCACGTCCCAAGGGAAATCGCGAGGCCACCGAGGCTCGTCGCAGGGCCATCGTTGAGGCCGCCTTTGAGGTCTTTGGGCGCTTCGGCTACAACGGTTCGTCGCTGGCTCAGGTTGCCGAGATTGTGGGCATCACCGATGCCGCCATCGTGCACCACTTTGGCAGCAAGCGCGAGTTGATGCTTGCCGTTCTAACTCGTCGCGATGATCTGGATAACACCCTGATCTTCGACGACGACAACGGAATCGACTTTTCGGCCATCTGGCTAGACATCGCGGAGTACAACTACAACCACCCAGGCATCGTGGAGCTCTTCACCGTGCTTGCAGCTGAGGCCACCTCGGAGGCCCACCCGGCACACGAGTACTTCAAAGATCGCTATGTAATGGTTTACCAGCGCCTGCTCAAGTCTTTTGAGTGCCTGCGACGAGAAGGACACCTAAAGTCCAAGGAAACCTGCGAGGCTCTAGCCCGCAAACTAATTGCCCTCTCGGACGGCATGCAGGTGCAGTGGCTACTTGACCGCAGCATCCAACTCTTGGACTATCACACCGATTTCTATAAAGAGGTGCTGAAGCCAAGTGCCTGGGAGCTGGTGCTTGCCAAGCGCAAGGTCAACGAACCCATGATCGCCGAGTACATCGCCAATAACGCGGCCTAGTTCGAATTGAACGGCCTCGCGCCGTTCTTAGTTAGTTGGCGCCAAAGTGCTGGCGCGAACTACAAGCTCAGGCTGGAACATCACGTGCCTGTGGGCATGGGTCGTAGTGTTGTCGATCTCATCTACCAGCAACTGCAGTGCGGTGGCACCGATGGCCTCGGCAGGCTGGCGAATGGAACTGAGCGGCACAATGGCGGTTTCGGCAAAGTCGATATCGTCGTAGCCGATGATGGCAATCTCACCAGGGACCTGAACCTGATTCTTATAGACCAGGGCCTGAAGCAGGCCAACCGCCAGCAGATCATTGGCCGCAAAGATGGCGTCTGGACGTTGCGCATTTGGCAGCGCCAGAATCTCTTCACCGATTGCACGGCCAGCGAGCACGGTCATGGCCGTGGTCTGCATCACGTTCAAAGTTACATCGGCGTATCCGGAAACAGCTTCCTTGGCACCGTGAAGTCGCTCGGCAACCTGCTTGGTGGAAAGTGGGCCGCCAACAAAAGCCAAACGTCGTCGACCCTGCTGCAGCAGGTGGTTGGCCGCGGCTCGGCCACCTGATACGTCGTCAACACCAACAGAGCAACAGAGCGCTTCCTCGGCCTGCGCATCCACCAAAACCACATTGAGCCCCTTGCCCTGCAGTTCGGTCACCAGCGGGCCAGGCTCACCTACGGGTGAAACCAGAACACCGGCCATGCGCTGCTGCTCAAAGAGATTGAGGTATTTGCGCTCACGCAACTCATCGTTGCCAGAGTTTCCAAGAATCAGAGAGTAACCCTGCTCCATGGCAAAGTCTTCGGCACCGCGAGCCAACTGACCGAAGAACGGGTTGGTGCTGTCGAGAACCACTAGGCCCACGGTCTGGCTCTTGCCAGCCTTGAGTTGACGGGCCGCGTCATTGCGCACAAAGCCAAGTTGGGCAATAGCCGCGTTGACCTTCTCTATGGTCTCGGACCGCACCTTGTCGGGGTTGTTGAGAACATTAGAGACGGTGCCAATGGCAACCCCAGCAAGACGAGCAACGTCTTGAACACTGGGGCGATTATTTGCTGCCATGGTTGCACCTTAATGAGCGGTTTATTGAAATCTATTGAAATCGTTTCAATAATGGCATAGCCCTGAACGATGCCTGACATTTGGCGACTTTACCAAGCCGTTATCAAATCAAGTTGCGAATGAGGCCAAAAAGGCAATAGTCTTTTGAAACGATTCAATACTGAGAGGTCGCGCACCATGCTTTCCAACGACGCCAAAGCAGCCGTCTTTGCCCAACTAGATCACCAGGCCATCGAGCTACCGTCCTGGGCATTTGGAAACTCGGGCACCCGCTTCCGAGTATTCGGTTCGGCCGGAACCCCGCGCGACCCCTACGAGAAGATTGCCGACGCCGCTCAGGTGCACAAGTACACCGGCATCGCGCCAACCGTTGCGCTACACATTCCATGGGACAAGAGCGACTACGCAGACTTGCGCAAGCACGCCGAAGACAACGGCATCAAGCTTGGAACCGTAAACTCCAACACCTTCCAGGACGAGGACTACAAGCTGGGTTCCATCACCCACAGCAACCCTGCAACCCGCCAGAAGGCAATCGACCACCACCTTGAGTGCATCGAAATCATGCACCAGACCGGTTCGCAGGACCTCAAGATTTGGCTAGCCGACGGCACCAACTACCCAGGCCAGGACGACATGCGCGGCCGCCAAGACCGCTTAGCCGACAGCCTGCAGCAGATCTACGCAGCTCTCGGTGACAACCAGCGCATGGTGCTTGAGTACAAGTTCTTTGAGCCAGCTTTCTACCACACCGACATTCCAGACTGGGGTACCAGCTACGCTCAGGTGGCCGCCCTCGGTGAGAAGGCAATGGTTTGCCTAGACACCGGACACCACGCTCCGGGAACCAACATCGAGTTCATCGTGATGCAACTGCTTCGCCTTGGCAAGCTTGGTTCGTTCGACTTCAACAGCCGCTTCTACGCCGACGACGACCTAATCGTTGGTGCAGCCGACCCATTCCAACTCTTCCGCATCATGTACGAGGTAATCCGCGGCGGTGGCTACGGCCCGCAGAGCCCGGTTGCCTTCATGCTGGACCAGTGCCACAACATCGAGGACAAGATCCCTGGTCAGATTCGCTCAGTACTTAACGTGCAGGCTATGACCGCCCGCGCCCTGCTGGTTGACCGCGTTGCACTAGATGCGGCTCAGCGTGCCGGCGACGTGCTTGGCGCCAACGACATCTTCATGGACGCCTTCTACGCCGATGTTCGTCCGCTGCTTTCGGAGTGGCGCGAGGGCAAGGGCCTTCCTGCCAACCCAATCAAGGCATTCGCCGACTCGGGTTACCTAAAGCAGATTGCAGCAGATCGCGTTGGCGGAGTGCAGGCGGGCTGGGGCGCCTAAGCGCTCCGTCTGTTTCCGGGCTCGCAACCGCGCTGTCACAATCCCAGACCACACTCCTTTTATCTAGACCACTCAAAACAGGATCGTAATGAACAAGACCGCAGCAGAACTTCTGGCCCGTTCTAACCGTCTGGGCTCAGACCCAAAGAACACCAACTACGCCGGTGGCAACACCAGCGCCAAGGGCTTGGGTCTAGACCCTGCAACCGGCAAGGACATCGAGCTGGTTTGGGTTAAGGGTTCTGGCGGAGACCTGGGCACCCTAAAGGAAGCCGGCCTTGCCGTCCTGCAGCTGGAGCGCGTTCGTGCACTTAAGAACGTTTACCAGGGCGTAGACACCGAAGACGACATGGTTGCGGCCTTCGACTTCTGCCTTCACGGCCGTGGCGGCGCTGCTCCATCCATCGACACCGCGATGCACGCTTTGGTTGACGCGGCCCACATCGATCACCTGCACCCAGACAGCGGAATCGCCATCGCCACCTCGGTGGACGGCGAGCGCCTCACCGGCGAGATCTTTGGCGACAAGGTGGTTTGGGTTCCATGGCGTCGCCCTGGCTTCCAGTTGGGTCTAGACATCGAGGCAATCAAGGCTGCCAACCCTCAGGCCATCGGCTGCATCTTGGGTGGTCACGGCATCACCGCCTGGGGCGCCACCAGTGATGAGTGCGAGAAGAACTCGCTCTGGATCATTGAAACCGCACAGGCCTACATCGATGGCCACGCCAACGCCGAGCCATTCGGCCCGCTGGTTGCCGGCTTCGGTGCCATGGCCCCGGAAGAGCGTAAGGCTCGTGCCGCTGCCTTGGCTCCACTTATCCGTGGCCTAGCTTCCTACGACAAGCCGATGGTTGGTCACTTCAACGACGCCCCTGAGGTACTTGATTTCCTATCGCGCGCCAAGTTAACCGAGCTGGCCGCCCTTGGCACCAGCTGCCCAGACCACTTCCTTCGCACCAAGGTAAAGCCAATGGTACTTGACCTGCCTGCCGATGCCGACATCGACACCGCCAAGGCTCGCCTGCGCGAACTGCACGAGGCCTACCGCGCCGACTACCAGGCTTACTACGACGCCCACGCTACCGATGCATCGCCAGCGATGCGCGGAGCCGACCCAGCCATCGTGCTGATTCCAGGCGTTGGCATGTTCTCGTTCGGTGCCAACAAGCAGACCGCCCGCGTTGCCGGTGAGTTCTACCTAAACGCCATCAACGTGATGCGCGGAGCCGAGACCATCAGCAAGTACCAGCCGATCTCAGACGCCGAGAAGTTCAACATCGAGTACTGGAGCCTCGAAGAGGCCAAGCTGCAGCGCATGCCAAAGCCAAAGCCGCTGGCCACCCGCGTGGCATTTGTCACCGGTGCCGGCAGTGGTATCGGCAAGGCCATCGCCACCCGCATTGTTGCCGAAGGCGGTTGCGTTGTAATCGCAGACCTAAACCTTGAGGCAGCTCAGGAAGTTGCCACCGAACTTGGCGGCCGCGATCACGCGCTTGCCCTGGCCATCGATGTCACCAGCGAAGAGGCAATCATCGCTGCCCTGAATGCAGCCGTTGTTGAGTTTGGCGGTGTTGACCTCATTGTCAACAACGCCGGCCTATCGCTGAGCAAGCCGCTGCTGGAGACCACTCAGAAGGACTGGGACCTGCAGCACAACGTGATGGCTCGCGGTTCGTTCCTAGTAGCACGTGAATCTGCTCGCATCATGATCGAGCAGGGCATGGGCGGCGACATCATCTACATCGCCAGCAAGAACTCGGTATTCGCCGGGCCAAACAACATCGCATACTCGGCCACCAAGGCAGACCAGGCCCACCAGGTTCGACTGCTTGCAGCCGAACTGGGCGAACACCAGATTCGCGTCAACGGCATCAACCCTGATGGCGTGGTTCGTGGCTCGGGCATCTTTGCCGGCGGCTGGGGTGCTTCGCGTGCCGCGGTTTACGGCGTGAAGGAAGAGAACCTGGGCGCCTACTACGCCCAGCGCACTCTGCTAAAGCGCGAAGTGCTGCCAGACCACGTTGCCAACGCGGTGATTGCAATCACCGGTGGCGAGCTAACCCACACCACTGGCTTGCACATTCCGGTGGACGCCGGTGTGGCTGCCGCCTTCCTGCGCTAGAACCAAGGGCTCAGAGCAGTGAAGCTATTTGGCGCGATTGACCTCGGGGCATCCTCGGGGCGAGTCATCGCTGGCTTGATCGGTGACGGCAAGTTGGAGCTGACCGAGATCCACCGATTTGCCAATGTGCCGCAGCAAGAAGACGGCAATATCTTTTGGGACTTTGCCGCGCTTCAGCACGATATCTCGGTGGGCATTGGCAAGCTAGCAGACCACGCTGCCGGCCTTGGCCTGGAGGTAACAAGTCTGGGAATCGACACCTGGGCGGTTGACTACGGTTTGCTTGGCGCCGATGGCAAGTTGCTGGCACGCCCTCGCATGTACCGCGATGAGCGCAATCCATTGGCTGCGGCCGAGGTTGCCAAGGTGGTTTCCGCGGAGGAACAGTACCGCCGTAACGGCCTCCAGTTCTTGCCGTTCAACACCCTTTATCAGCTTTGGGCCAACAAGCACCAAGACCCAGCCCAGTGGGATGCCGCCCAGACCATGCTGCTCATTCCAGACCTGCTGGGAAACTGGCTCACCGGTGAGGTTTACACCGAACGCACCAACGCCTCCACCACCGGACTGCTATCGGTAACCAGCCACGAGTGGGACTGGGAACTGATTGACAAGTTGGGCTTCAAGCGCAGCCTGTTTACTCGCCTGGTCGATTCGGGCGAGGTACTCGGAAAACTGCTTCCGCAGCACGCTTCCCACCCTGCTCTGGTAAACACCGTGGTCACCGTGGTCCCTTCGCATGACACCGCGGCCGCAGTGGTTGGCAGCCCGTTGGCCGCCCAAAACTCGGCCTACCTCAGCAGCGGAACCTGGAGCCTGCTTGGATTCGAACTTGAGCAGCCAGTTGTTACTGAAGCCGGTCGCGCCGCAAACTTCACCAACGAACTCGGTGCCCACAATCGCACCCGCTTCCTAAAAAACCTGAGTGGCCTTTGGTTGCTGCAGCAGTCGATGCTGGAGTGGCAGCAGGAAGACGCCAGCGTGACCCTGCCAGAACTTTTGGCCGAGGCAGCCGGCGTCAACTCCGCCACCCGCATCGATGTGAACGGGCCGGCCTTTGTCAGCCCGGGCGACATGCCAGCCAAGATTGTTGCCGCCTGCGTTGCCGGCGGTTTCCCTGCTCCCCAAACCCGCGCTGAGATTGTGCGCTGCATCCTAGACTCGCTAGCCGACGCCTACGCGGTTGCCATCAAGGAAATGCAGGCAATCACCGGCATCACCGTGAAGCAACTAAATGTGGTTGGCGGCGGCAGCCTGAACCAGCTTTTGGCGCAACTAACCGCGGATGCCGCCGACGTGCCCGTGCTGGCCGGCCCGGTTGAGGCTACCGCACTCGGCAACCTGGTGTCCCAGGCCGGAGCCCACAGTGCGGCTCCACATGATCTAGACGGACAGCGCGCGCTGATTCGTGCCCACTTTTCACCTAGCCTGTTTACACCGAGCCAAACCAAACACTGACGCAAGGACGCATCAATGGACAAGCAAACCGTAATCAGCTCGCTCTTCAGTGAATACGACGAGAGCCTGATTGGCCTGCCTGGCAAGGCTCCCCTGCTGAGCTGGAAGGTAACCAGCAAGAAGGCTGATGCCATTCAGATTGGTTACGAGCTTCAGGCAGCCCACGAACCAGCCTTCAAGAAGCCGCTGGCAGCCGACGCAACCGCGAGCGCCGCGAGTCAGTTCATCGTTGCCCCGGGTGGAGAGCTCTCCAGTCGAGAGGTTCGCTACTACCGTGTGCGCATCGAGACCAACCACGGCTGGACCGGCTGGTCTGACACCCTGCGCTACGAAGCTGGCCTGCTGCAGGCAAGCGATTGGGCGGGTCACGCCATCGGTGCAGTATCACTTGCCGAGGGCCCAACTGACCTGCTGCGCACCACCTTTGAGATCTCTAAGCCGGTTGCTTCGGCCCGCCTCTACGCCACCGCGCTGGGTGTTTTTGATCAGTACCTAAACGGCGAGGCAGTTGCCGAGGACATCCTCAACCCGGGCTGGACCAGCTACTGGAACCGCGTTTCGGTTATCACCAAGGACGTCACCAACCTGCTGGTTGAGGGCAAGAATGCCTGGGGTGTTGAGCTGGGTGATGGATGGTACCGCGGCCGTTTCGGCTTTGTAAGCCAGAGCAACAACTACGGCGCCGAGACCGCCTACCTTGGTCAGCTTGAGGTCACCTACACCGATGGCACCACCCAAGTTTTCAGCACCAAGCCAAACTGGAAGACCGCCAGCGGCGAGACCCAGACCGCCAGCATCTACGACGGCACCACCCTGGACTTCAACCAGGAGAAGTCGGGCTGGAAGACTTCGGCCTACGACGACAAGGACTGGGCCTCGGTAAAGGTTCGACCAATCGACCGCAGCGGCTTGGAGCCACAGACCGTGGCACCGGTTCGCGTGATCGCAGAAACCCCTTGCGAGTGGGTGCACCGCGAGGATGCCCTTCGCATCAACGTTGGTCAGAACATTGCCGGCTGGCTAAAGATCCGCGTTCGCGGAGTTGCCGGTGCACAGATCGTGGTGCGTCACGCCGAAGTGCTAGAGCGAGACGGCAAGCTGCACACCGCCGCGCTGCGAAGCGCCAAAGCCACCGACACCTACATCTTGGCCAACGAGGGCGAGATCACCCTCGAGCCTCGGTTCACCTTCCACGGCTTCCAGTACGCCGACATCGCAACCAGCGGTGGCGCAGTTGAGGTCCTTGAGGTAACCGCCATTGCCATCAGCAGCGACATCGAGGTGCGTGGTCACTTCAAGTCTTCGCACGAGCTGCTGAACAAACTGGAGAGCAACACCTTCTGGAGCTTGCGCGATAACTTCATCAGCATTCCAACCGACTGCCCGCAGCGTGATGAGCGCATGGGCTGGACCGGCGACGCCCAGGCCTTCAGCTACACCGCACACACCCTGGTTGATGACTACCAGTTCTTCAAGAGCTGGCTGGTAGACCTGAAGCACGACCAGTATGCCAACGGCGACGTGCCGGTTGTGGTTCCGGATATCCTCACCATCCAGAACCCACAGGGCAGCAAGTTCACCGAGTTCCCTGCAGCCGGCTGGGCCGACGCCGCCACCGTAGTTCCTTGGTCGCTCTACAGCCGCTTCGGCGACACCGAGGTATTGGCTTCACAGTTGGATTCGATGCGCAAGTGGGTAAACCGCTTCGCCGAACTGCGCGATGGGGCAGATCTGATTCCGCCAATCATGCAGCTTGGCGACTGGCTAGACCCAGACGCCCCTGAGGGCGCACCTTGGGCCGCCAAGGTCTCGGGTCAGTTCATGGCAAACTCTTACCTGGCCTGGAGCGCACTACTGCTTAGCCGCATGGAGAAGCTGGTTGGAACTGCCGCAATGGCAAAGCACTTCCACCAGCTATTTGAGGGCACCCGCGATGCAATCTGGCGTGACCTAGCAGCCGATGCCCGCAAGACCCCAACCGGCATGGCAACCCTGCTTGAGTTTGAGCTGGCACCAGCCACCGAGCGCACCGCCATCGCAGCTGAACTGGCGGCAAACTCGCGCGCAGCCGAGGGCCGTATCCAGACCGGCTTCCTGGGCACCCCAATCATCATGGATGCGCTTAGCAAGTCCGGTCACTACGACGAAGCCTTCGAGATGCTGCTGCGCACCAAGGTGCGTTCTTGGCTATACCCAATCACCATGGGTGCCACCACCATCTGGGAACGTTGGGAGGCCATCCGCGAGGACGGCAGTATCTCCGACGGCGGCCTGGACAACCCTGCCGATGGCTCGGGTTCCGGCATGCTTAGCTTCAACCACTACGCCTACGGTGCGGTGGTCGACTGGATGTACCGCAACATCGGTGGCATCGCGCCAGCAGCACCGGGCTACCAGAAGGTAACCATCGCCCCGCGCCCGCACACCCACGTAACCAGCTGCGACACCAAGCTGACCACCGGCTACGGCGACCTCGCACTGACCTGGGAGATTTCGGACAGCAACCTAGTTGGCCAGCTGACCGTTCCGTTTGGCGTGGAGGCAAAGTTTGACCTGCGCCTGAGCGCCAACAGCATCCTGCTGGTTAATGGCGCCCGCGTAAAGAAGGGCCAGCCGTTTGGTCACGGCAGCTACAAGTTCACCGTCAACAACCCGTTGATTGCACGATAGGAAAATAATGGGCAACATCAAACGTCGCTTCCCAAACCCAAAGGACCTCGCCGAGCTGATGGTCTTCAAGACTCCTCAGTTTGGCCGTGAGGCTCGCCTGAAGCAGGCTCACACCATCTACGAACTTCGCGACATCGCCAAGAAGCGCACCCCAACCGCGCCGTTCGACTACACCGATGGTTCGGCCGACCAGGAGATCTCGCTCACCCGCGCCCGCCAGGCGTTTGAAGACATCGAGTGGAACCCATCGATTCTTCGCAACGTTGCAGATGCCGACACCTCCATCGAGGTATTGGGCCAGCGTTCGGCACTTCCGTTTGGAATCGCCCCAACCGGCTTTACCCGCATGATGCACTCCGAGGGCGAGCAGGCGGGCGCACAAGCCGCCGAGGCCGCGGGAATTCCATTCTCACTCAGCACCATGGGCACTCGCAGCATCGAAGAGGTTGCCGAGTTTGCACCAAACGGCCGCAACATGTTCCAGCTTTACATGTGGAAGGACCGCGACCGCAGCATGGAGCTGGTTGACCGCGCTTGGAAGGCCGGCTTCGAGACCCTGCAGCTAACCGTTGACGTGCCGGTTGCAGGTGCCCGCCTGCGCGACAAGCGCAATGGCATGACTATTCCGCCACAGCTAACCCTGGGTACCGTCATCGATGCCCTGCCTCGCCCAGAGTGGTGGATCAACTTCCTAACCACCGACCCACTGAAGTTCGCTTCGCTGGGCCAGTGGAACGGCACCGTTGGCGAGCTGCTGGACAAGATGTTTGACCCAACCGTCACCTTCGAGGACCTGCAGTGGATTCGCGAGCAGTGGAAGGGCAAACTAGTTGTAAAGGGCATCCAGAACGTTGAGGACGCCAAGCGCGCCGTCAGTTCTGGCGCCGACGCGGTGCTGCTTTCTAACCACGGTGGCCGCCAGCTAGACCGCGCACCGATTCCATTCCACCTGCTGCCAGAAACCGTCAAGCAGGTTGGCAAGGATGCCGAGGTTTGGGTAGACACAGGCATAATGCACGGCCAGGACATCGTGGCCTGTATTGCCAAGGGTGCAACCTTCACCCTGATTGGCCGCGCTTACCTTTACGGCCTAATGGCCGGTGGCCGCGAAGGCGTTGACCGCACCATCGAGATCCTGCGCAGCGAGATCGTTCGCACCATGAAGCTGCTGGGCGTCAACTCACTTGATGAGCTAAACGCCGACCACGTCAAGATCCTGGAGCGCCTCACCGAGAAGCGCTAAAACTAGCTCTCAAAATCGCCCCGAATTTCCTCATAGATTCGGGGCGATTTTGTTACCCATATGCTGACTATACGGCGCCCTTTAAACCCTTGGTCCAGCGCATACCGGCGGTAGGCTAGGAGAAAACATCAAGGTGAAATAATGTCGAAATTGCCAGGAAAAGACGGGCCCACTAAGCGCCCTTCCATTTCCGACGTTGCCGCGATGGCGGGAGTGTCGACCTCGGCAGTTTCCAAGGTATTGCGTGATGCCTATGGTGTTAGCCCGTTGATGCGGGCAACAGTTGAAAATGCAATCAAGAAATTGGGATACCGCCCCCGCCCAGGAGCACGGGCCATGCGTGGCAAAAGCCAATTAATTGGTGTGCAGGTTCCAAATTTTGGAAATGACTTTTTCACACAAATCATCGACGGTATACAGGCGCGCCTTGCCGGCACCGAATTCGAAATTGTTATTGCGGTACCGGGTCGCCCAAACAACGGCCACAACACCCTGGAGGCGCTCGTTGACCACCAAGTTGACGGCATTCTTGCAGTAGCTCTTGAGGTGCCACCTGAAGAGATTCTCAAAATCTCTCGCGAAACTCCCATTGTGGTTATCGGCCGCCATGACTCTTCGCACGAATACGACTCGGTTTTTAGTGACGATTTTGAAGGCACGAAATTGGCCTTGCAATACCTTTACGATCAGGGCCATCGCCAAATAGTTCACGTAACTTTGAAGCCAACCTTCGATCGTTCCGATGCCAAGAATCCACACTCAGTGCGTCTGTTAGCCTATGAAACTTTCATGCAGTCGCATGGGCTCAAGAGTCAGGTTTTGATTCACAATTTTGGTTCGTCAGGGCTTACCGATGAGGTTCGTGAACTATTTGAGAACGAGCCAAAGCCAACCGCAATATTTGCTGGACACGACGAATTGGCCCTCGAAGTTCTTGGGTCCCTCACTGAACTAGGACTTACCACCAAGGATGTTGCACTTATCGGCTACGACGACACCAAACTTGCGGCACACCCTCTTATTGGGTTGACCACGGTTCGTCAGTTTGGTGAGCAGCTGGGAAAGACTGCCACCGAACTGCTGCTAGAGCGCATTTCCGGCGAACGCGAAACGGCTAGCCATGTAAGTGTGATGCCAAAGATGATTGTTAGGGAAACTACGCCACAACCGTGAAATCTGCCACCAAAAGCTGGCTGTCGCTAGAGTTTGGTCCCACTGCAAGGCCAAAAGTTCCCGGTTCAACAATTCGAGTGCCAGAGGCATCGACTAACGAGAGATCGTCCACCTTCAGTTTCAGTTCAACCTGGAGCTTCTGTCCCGCTGCAACGTGCACCTTTTTGAAGCCCTTAAGTTCTTTTGAGGCCCAGGTTACCGAAGTCACATAGTCCTGAATATAAACCTGTACGGTTTCGATACAGTCCCTGTCGCCTAGATTTTCTAGCCATACAGTTGCCGTTACTTCTGACCCAAGCTTGAACTCATCGCCAACGATTTGCAGACCTGAATACTCGACTTTTGTGAACGAAAGTCCATGGCCAAAAACGAAGGCTGGTTCTTGGGTTAGATCTGCATAGCGATAGCCATGCTGGCCTCGCACTTGGTTGTAATAGGTTGGCTGCTGGCCAACGTGGATGGGTATGGAGAGAGGTAGGCGCCCGCTTGGTTCGACCTTACCCAGGAGTACTTCGGCAATGGCCCTACCTCCCTGCATACCGGGACTGAATGTTTGGATTAGCGCATTTGCGCGCAAGGCAGACTCGGGAAGAACAAGTGGCTTTGTCGACAAAACAACCACCACGAGTGGCTTACCCAAGTTAGCTAGGTGTTCGAGCAGCTCAAGTTGGCCGCCGATTAGCTCCAAAGTTGCAGTTGACCTGAGTTCACCTGCGAGAGGAACAGAGTCGCCAACAACAGCAACGATGATGTCAGAGTTGGAAGCTACATCGATGGCTTCCTTCAGGAGTTCTGGATCAGAAGGTGCAGGAACAACAATCTTTGGACGTGGTTGGCCATCAATAAGTTCTCCGCCATTTGGATCATCCTCAAGTGAAGCGATGTTTGCTCCACGGGCGTAAGAGACTTCCCAGTCGCCGGGAACTAAACCCTTTAGACCGTCTAGAACGGTGACAATTTGCTCACGAGGCTGCCCCTCAGGCATCCAGTTGATTTGCCCGGAATTGCCCGCCCAGTCGCCAAGTTGGTTCTGCGCATCGTCTGCATTTGGGCCGATAACAGCGATCTTTGTGGCCTTCTTGGAAGGCAACGGCAGGAGCCCGTCATTTGCCAACAAGACCACGCCGGCCCTTGCTAGTTCAAGGTTTGTCTGGGTGTGTTCCTCGGAGCCAATCACCTGCTCCTGCATCTCCACGCTTGGGAGACGCGGGTTTTCGAATAGGCCCAATTCAAACTTCAGAGTCAGGATTCGTCGAACCGCGGCATCGATCTCCGCTTCGTCAATGTCGCCATTGGCAACCGCCTCCTGGGCAGCTTCATAGAACTGCCACGTGGTCATTACTAGGTCGTTTCCTGCCTTGACGGCAACTGCCGCTGCATGAACGAATGATGGTGAGGTCTTTTGTTCCCAGACCATCCGGCCAACGTTGTCCCAGTCTGTTACCAAAGTCCCGGTAAATCCCCACTCTTTCTTGAGGACGTCGTTTAGCAACCACTTATTGGCAGTGATCGGAACGCCATCGATGGCCTGGTACCCAAGCATGAAAGTACGACAGCCTTCTTTGGCCACGCGTTCAAACGGTGGCAGGAACCAGCTGCGCAGCTTTCTAGGGCTCAAGTCCGCTTCACTGGCATCTCGTCCACCCTGAGTTTCCGAGTATCCGGCAAAGTGCTTTGCAGTAGCCAGGACCGCGGTCTGGTCCGATAGTCCGCTTCCCTGATAACCCCGCACCATAGCCGAGCCCAACTCGCCGATTAGGAATGGGTCCTCGCCGAAGGTCTCACCAACGCGACCCCAACGGAGGTCGCGGGTGATGCAAAGCACAGGCGAAAAGGTCCAGTGAATGCCAGTGGCAGCAATTTCCTTGGCCGTTTCTCTTGCAGCCCTCTCAATAAGGGGAGCGTCCCAACTGCAGGCCATGCCCAACTGAGTTGGATAGATTGTTGCGCCCTCCCAGAAAGAGTGCCCGTGGATTGCGTCATCGGCAACCAGAAGAGGAATTTGCAACCTCGTCTTTGCAACATATTCCTGCGACCTAGCCAACTGTTCTGGCGAGGTGTGCAAAACCGAACCTACCTCAAACTTGTCGATGAGGTCTTCTAGTCCGCGTCGGGCATCTAGTTGTAGCATCTGCCCCACCTTTTCGGAGAGGGTCATTTGCCCAAGGAGTGCTTCTACTCGATCCTGGATTGGCAAAGAAGGGTCACGGAAGTCGACCATGCTTTAGCCCTTGACCGCTCCCGCAGTCATTCCAGCCACAATGCGCTTGTTGAAGAAAGCAAACATAATGACCATAGGCACGGTCACTAGCAGGATGTCCATGAACAGCAGGTTGTAGCTTGAGTTGAACTGGCTGGTGAAGTTGAAAAGTGTGAGCTGAACAGTTTCGGAGCCTGGACCATTCAAGTAATACAGCGGCTGAGTGAAGTCGTTGAATACGTTCACCGAGTTCAAAATAATGGCGGTAACCGTTACTGATCGGAGTAGCGGGAAGATAACAGAGAAGTACAGACGGAATGGGCCGGCTCCGTCGATGATTGCCGCTTCATCCAATTCCTTTGGGATGGTTGAAATGAAGGCTCGGAAGATCATCACGGTAAACGCAGAGTTGTATGCAACCTCAATCAGGATCATTCCTGGGAACGAGCCATAGATATGCAGCCCCTGCATGATGAAGATGGTTGGAACCACTGCAGGCGGAATCATTAGACCGGCCAGTAGCATTCCATTGGCTACCTTGGTAACCCGCCCTGGGCGACGAACAATGATGTAAGCGGCCATCGAGCAGAGGAAGACAAGAATGGTCACAGAACAAACCGAGAGCAAAATCGAGTTGAAGAATGCTCTAGGAAGCATGAAGTGGTTTGCCTGAACCACATCAACAATGTTCTGCCAGATCTGCCAGTGCTTTGGCAGGCTGAACTGCAAGAGCAGCGAGTCCTGTGCGTCCTTAGACGCGGTTAGGAAAATAAATGCGAATGGGACAAAGAAGACCGCAACTGCAATAACGAGTGCGACAGAACCCCAAATCCAAGCCTTAGTTTTTTCGCGAGTCATTACTCGATCTCCTGTTCTTTCTTCTGCAGGAATCGCTGCAGTGGAAGGATTAGCACCAAAATCAGCAGGAACATGATTACGTTGCCAGCAGTGGACAAACCGTAGAAACCGGCCTGGTACTTCTTGTAGACAAGCGACGCAAGCACGTCGGAAGCGAAGCCTGGGCCACCGCCTGTCATGGCCCAAATCAGATCGAAGCTCCTCAATCCACCGATAAGGGAGAGGATGATCACGGTATTGGTAGCTGGGCGGAGCAGCGGGAAAATGATGTGTCTAAAGTTCTGGAAGGTGGTGACGCCATCCATCTTGGCGGCCTCATAGTATTCCTGAGGAATTGCAGCCATACCTGCAATAAAGATTACGGTTGCTAGGCCAACACCCTTCCAGATGTCGACGGCGGCTACGGCGTAAAGCGCGGTATTGACATTTCCAAGAAGGCCTTCAGGCGGGATGCCAAACACCTTTAGGGCCTCGGCAATTAGGCCAACATTTGGTTTGAAGAGCTCTTGGAATGTTACGCCAACACCGATGGTGGAAACAAGAACTGGGAAAAATACAACATTGCGTAGGAAGTTGCGGAATTTGATGTTGCTGATGAGTACAACACCGAAGAACATGCCCAGGACAACTTTGACGCCAGAAGTTAGGAAAGCGTAGATGAAGGTGTGGACCACACCACCTTGTAGAAATGGATCCTGGAAGAAGAGTTTGTAGTTGTCGAAACCAATGAACACAGTGTTGAAGAGTGTCCAGCGCTGCATCGCATAGTAAAACGAGGTGATGGTCGGAGCGACATAGAGGGTAAGGAAGATCACCGCTGTAGGGATGGCAAACCAAAGCGGGTATGACTTGAGGCGGTTCTTCATCAAGCTGGATACTTTACTCATTTTTCATAGCCTTCTATGTGCTAGTGGTATTGGGGGTTCGGATAAACCGAACCCCCAATACCTTGTTACTTATTGTGTTTTACCAGCCAGCTAGACCAAGCTGCTGAGCCTGAGCTACAACATCCTGATCGTAGAGTGCTGCACCTGCAGCAGCGGTAACCTGTCCGGTAGCTACCTGAACACAGATGCCTGGAAGGTTTGGACCCTTGATTGCCGAGAGGAACTCTAGAGCAGGGAAGGTCTTGCCGGATGAAACTAGGGCAGCGAGGTTACGGGTTGCAAGAGCTGCATCAGCTGGAGCCTTGCTCTGGTCCTTGGTAACGAATGGACCCTGGTAACCAACACCGGCTACGAATGCATCGGTACCAGCCTTGCTTGCAACAAAAGCAAGGAACTTCTTGGTCTCTGCAAGGTGGGTGGTGGTCTTAGCAATGTATAGACCGCTTGGCATCCAGGTGGTTAGACCTACGTTCTTAGGGTCCTTACCTGGAAGTGCAAAGAAGCCAACCTTGTTAAGTGCATCGCCAGTTAGGCTCGAGGTGAACCAGGTACCCATTGGGTACATGCCACACTTGCCATTGGAGATACGGGTGATTGCATCGTTGTACTTTGCGGTTGCTGCGTCTGCGTTGTAGAGACCAGCCTTTGCAAGCTCTTCGATGTGCTGGAAACCAGCTAGTGCAGCTGGAACCTTTGCGTACTTTGCCTTGTTGGCGTTGTACTTAGCAACGAAGTCTGGCATTGCGGCGTGCACGTTGTAGAAGTCAGCCAGAACAAGCAGCTGGGCAGTCCACGAGTCACCGTTGGTGCCACAAACTGCGTCAACGCCCGAAGCCTTGATCTTCTTAGCGTCAGTTACAAACTCAGCCCAAGTCTTTGGGTTGCTCTTGATGCCGGCAGCCTTGAATACGTCGGTGTTGTAGTAAATACCGCCACCGCTGGCAACGTCGTATGGAGCACCGTAAACCTGCTTGCTAACGGTAACTGCGGTCTGGAACGAGCTGTAGACGTTCTTCTGGAACTTCTCCTTGGTAACAGGAACCAGAGTCTTAGCTGGGTTAAGTGCGATTAGCAGTGCACCGGTGTTGTAGTCGAAAACATCTTCCATGTTTCCGGTTGCAAGCTTGGTCTTGATTAGGTTGTCGCCATCGGCACCGCCAGGACGGCCGTGGACCTCAACGTGGATCGATGGGTTTGCCGCCTCGAAGGCCTTCACAACCGAGTCAGCCTTCTTGAGGGCAGTTGGGCCGTTCTGGGTCAACCAGGTGATGGTGGTAGTTGCTGCATGTGCTGGTGCTACAGCACCAACAGTTGCAAACAAGGTTGCGCAAGCGGCGACTGCGAAGACGCCGCGCTTTAGAGAACTACTAAGCATTGCTCCCTTTTCCTTTCGTCTTTTAAGGCTGGGAACTACCCCACCTAATCCTTGAACCGTTTCAAGGCTAGGTTCAAGGTAATAGCCTATCGACCCTGTTTGCAAGTTGAAACGTGTAACAGTTGTGTAACTATGGATGTAATCGTTTTCAGTTAAAACCTTGTCCTGACAGGCTTTTACGGGGATGTTCGCCATTTTGTGTAGATTTTGAGCATTATTTGTGTAGAACATTCCACATTGAATTAGTGACAAACTAGTTGCGATTTAGAAACAAGAAATGACCGAGTGGTCATTGTGGAGTAGAACACACAAGATAGGCAAGAATGAGCCACGCACCCGTCCCAATCGACAGGCAGACCCGAGTCGCAGCGCTAAAGAGCCAATTTCCGAAAACTCTGATTGGCTTGCCCGACGTCGAGATTGCCCTGAGTTGGGCAATCTCCAGTGATCGGATTGATGCTGCCCAACTTTCATATGAGATTGAGGCGTCCGCAGATAGCAACTTCACATCGGTGCTTGCGGCTACCGGTGTAGTTGATTCACCTAAACAGGTATCCGTTCGCACGCCAAAGCTCGTTGCATATTCGCGCGAGATTCGTTACTACCGAGTCAAAATCCAAACCGAGTATGGGTGGACTGACTGGAGCGAGTCGCTCACTGTCGAGTTTGGACTGCTAGATGCATCTGACTACCTGGCCGTTTTCATCGGTGACTCGAGCCCGAAGTTCTCGCCGTCCCCCATCCTCAGGAAGGAAGTCATCCTTTCCAACGCACCTACCAAAGCTCGGCTTTACGTCACTTCTTTGGGCCTAAACCACTTCTACATCAATGGGATCGACACCAGCAACACCTTCCTAAACCCTGGTTGGACCGCATACCGCCACCGACTCCTTGTAGAAACCCATGATGTAACGCACCTTCTGCATGAGGGAGTGAATGCGCTAGGCGCCGAAATCAGCGATGGCTGGTGGCGAGGCAAGTTGGGATTCATGAATGAATCTGCGCTTTATGGCAACGAGATTGGCCTATTCGCCCAACTAGAAGTCGCCTACTCTGACGGAAGTTCCGAGACCTTTTCCACTGACACTGACTGGGTCAGCTCCAATGCAGAGATCGTTTTTAGCTCGATCTACGATGGCTCAACAATTGATTTCAGAAATGCAAAGCCGGGTTGGAAGCAGCCAGGGTTTGACGCCTCTGACTGGCAAAACACTTCCATCGTTGCCTGCAACAAGCACATTCTCGCGCCTCGAAGCACCAACCCCGTCCGTAAGGTCGGGGAATTCGCTTTGAAGGTTGAACCCCAAGCAGACCGCTCACTTCTTCGCGGCACTCAAAACATAAGCGGCTGGGTGCGCTTGGTTGTTGACGGTAAAGCCGGCCAAACGGTGGTCGTAAGGCACGCCGAGGTTCTCGAGCCAGGTGACAAACTGCACACCAAGGCTCTTAGAAGCGCCAAGGCTACCGACACCTACATCCTCCAAACCGACGGCAGGCACGTGCTTGAACCTAGATTTACCTTCCACGGTTTTCAGCATGCAGATGTTGTGACCGAGGCCGAGATTGTTTCCGCGGTGGCAGTTGCAATCAGTTCTGACAATGATCGCCGCAGCTGGTTCGAATCCTCCGACTACCATCTGAATCGCCTTCACGAAAACGTAGTGTGGTCTCAGCTCGACAACTTTGTTTCGGTGCCGACGGATTGCCCGCAGAGAGATGAACGTCTCGGTTGGACTGGCGACGCCCAGGCCTTCGCATCCACCTCAAACACGCTCTTCAACACCAACGCATTCTGGAACAGCTGGCTTCAGGACCTGGCTTTGGAGCAATTTGAGAATGGTGATGTAACGGCAATCGTGCCAGATATTTTCAAGACTGGCGAAGGCCAGGCCATTGACGGGTGGATTATGGAGGGCCGAGCCGGATGGGCTGACGCAGCGACCATCATTCCCCTTTCGCTCTACGAATACTTTGCTGATGAACAAGTTCTAAGCGCTCAGCTTGAAAGTATGCGCAAATGGGTGGGGGCACTCCTAACCCGTCGAGGCAATGAAAAGTTCTTGCCTACACAGTTCCAATTCGGCGACTGGTGCGACCCCGATGCACCAGGCGACAGACCATGGGAGGCCAAGGTTTCCGCAGACTATGTGGCCAATTCGTTCTTTGCACACTCTCTCGATTTGCTTGCAAGAGCCGAGCGACTGGTTGGAGAGAAAACGGCTGCAGAATCCTTCGAATCGCTTTCACGAGCTCTAAAGGCTGACATTTGGCATCAGATGGGCGAAGCCGCACGATTGACTACGGCAGGATGTTCGATTGCCCTCGAATTCGATATTGCTCCTGCCGAACAGCGAACTGCCCTGGCACAGCACCTGGCCGACATGGTCAAGAACGATGAAGGCATGATAACCACCGGCTTCTTGGCAACTCCATTGGTGCTGCACGCCCTATCAAAAAATGGCCATGCGGATGCCGCTTACGCAATGCTTATGAGGCGCGATTTCCGTTCGTGGCTATACGCAATCGACAAGGGCGCCACATCGATTTGGGAACGTTGGGACGCAATCCGCGAGGACGGCTCCATTCACACGGGAGCAATGGACACCGAGCCTGATGGCCAAGATGACTCTTCGATGATCAGCTTTAATCACTACGCCTACGGAGCGGTAGTGGATTGGATTTACCGGAATGTTGCCGGAATTGCGCCAAGCCTAGACGGACCTGGATACCAAACTGCAGTTATTGAGCCAAAGCCAGCAAATGGTCTTACGTTTGCCAAGGCTGAGATCAAGTCCGCGCTTGGTAAATGGGCAATCGACTGGAAGCTCGATCCCGATCAAAAGCTGATTGTGAACTTGGACGTTCCATTTGGAGCGAAGGCGGAGGTTCAACTGCCTGCACAAGGACACTCGGTAGTGCGATGCAATGGCGTTGAGATTGGATCGTCCCTGACTTTGACCTACGGCAAGTACCTACTCACGGTAACTGATGCTGCGGTGATTACTTACTAAGGAGCATAAAATCACCTTTTTGATAGGCCCCTGGCTTCGCTAGGAGCGACGAACACCCCGAAACTCAAACTTTTGATGTTTGGGGCCGAAAACAGTCCGCATAACAAGCGGGGCGATTCCGGCCACCTTCCTTATAACGTTTCAATCACAAACGTCACTACTGCTATTTCGCACACCCAGTGCATGCAATAGCCTGATGAAGTGAAATGTTTGAAACGTTTCATTGAGTGAAGGAAACAAAAATTAGCAATGTAGCTGCCGCCGGTTCCCCGGTCCTCGAACTGAAAGATATCGTCAAGTCTTTCGGTGGTGTCAAGGCGCTTCAGGGTGCCAGCCTTACCCTCAATGCCGGCGAAATCCACGCCCTCATGGGTGAAAACGGAGCCGGCAAATCCACTCTTCTAAAGACCCTGGCCGGCGTTCACAAGGCAGACTCGGGCAACATCACTTTGCTTGGCAACGACTTCGTTCAGGGCAGCACCAAACTGGCCCGCGAGCAGGGCATCGCAGTTATTTACCAGGAGCCAAGCCTCTTCCCAGATCTCTCGCTTGCCGAGAACGTTTTTGTCGGTCGTCAGCCATTGAAAGGCCGTCGAATCGACTGGTCTTACATGGAGGCCGAGTCCAACCGCCTCTTCCAGCAGCTTGGCGTGACCCTCAGCCCTCACACTCGCGCTCGCGGCCTTTCCATCGCAGACCAGCAGATTGTCGAGATTGCCAAGGCGCTCTCAATCAACGCCAAGGTCATCGTCATGGACGAACCAACCGCAGCCCTATCTTCCAAGGAGGTTGACCGCCTCTTCACCGTGGCCCGCAACCTACGCGACCAGGGCTGTGCAGTTGTGTTCGTGAGCCACCGTCTCGATGAGGTATACGCGCTTTGCGACCGGATTACCGTTATGCGCGATGGCGCAACCGTTGGCTCGGGCACCGTTACCGAACTAGACGAACCAGCACTCATCAAGATGATGGTTGGTCGCGAGATTTCGGACCTGTTCCCAAAGATCGATGTCACCCCAGGTGACGTGGTGCTTTCAGTGAAGAACCTTGGCCGAGAGGGCCAGTTTAAGGGCATCACATTCGACGTTCGTGCCGGCGAGATTGTCGCCCTCTCTGGCCTAGTTGGTGCCGGTCGTTCCGAAGTGGTTCGTGCAATCTTCGGAGTTGACAAATTTGACGAGGGTGGCGTCACCCTCAATGGAATCAAGTTGGAATCGGGCAACTCTGCCAAGGCAATGAAGGCCGGAATGGCGCTGGTCCCAGAAGACCGCCGGCTTCAGGGTCTCTTCATGAGTGCCTCGATCGCCAAGAACTCCTCCATCACCATCCTCAACCGCCTCACCCGCGGCGGCCTTCTGCGCAAGGCAAGCGAAGTTGCCACTGCTTCCAAGTGGGGCAAGACCCTGCAGCTGAAGTACGCAGACATCCACGACTCAGTAGACCGTCTAAGCGGAGGAAACCAGCAGAAGGTTGTTCTGGCCAAGTGGCTGGCCACCGAACCAAAGCTTCTCATCGTTGACGAGCCAACTCGAGGCATCGATGTGGGCACCAAGTCTGAGGTGCACCGCCTGCTTTCGCAGGAGGCAGCAAAGGGCATGGCGATCATCATGGTTTCCTCCGAACTTCCAGAAGTTCTTGGTATGGCAGACCGCGTTTTGGTCATGCGCGAAGGCCTAATGGTGGGCGAATACAACCGTGGCGAGGCCAACCCAGAGAACGTTATTTCCACCGCAACAGGATCGATCAAAGTTCTATGATTTCCATGATTCAGCGCGCATTCAAGGTACGAGAGGTGCCGGTATTTTTGGCGCTCGTTCTGGTGATTATCATCACAGGCGTGGCCAACCCTCGCTTCTTTAGCATCTCCGGCGTTCAGGACATAACCCTGGGAGTGGCAGTAATCGCAATTTTGGCTGTTGCTCAGTCATTCGTGATTGTGATGCGCCACATCGATCTATCGGTGGGCTCCACCATCGGTTTCTCGGCCTTCCTTATTGGCGAGCAGTCTTCCAAGGGAGCGCCGCTGTGGTGGTGTCTAACCGCTGGTCTGCTGCTGGGTCTTGGCGTTGGAGTACTTAATGGCTTCCTGGTTGCCTACCTAAAGCTGCCAAGCCTGGTGGTCACGCTTTCATCGCTCTACATCGTGCGCGGTATCTTCAACGAGATTGCCGGCGGAACCACAATCACCAACACGGATGTGCCTTCATTCATCAGCTTCCTCGGACGTAACTACGTTCTCGGAATCCCCTACTTGTTCATTGTCGCCTTCGTACTGATGATCATCGGTGGCCTGGTAATGCGCCACCTTCGCTGGGCCCGCGACCTATACGCCATCGGTTCAAACCCGCCGGCATCCGCTCTGGTTGGCATCCCAGTGGCTCGTCGCACCTTCACCGCCTTTGTGATCACTGGCGCAATCAGCGGCCTTGCCGGTGCAGTTCTTCTAGCGCGTTTCAACACCGCCGCCGCTAACTCCGGCGCCGGACTTGAACTCAACGTTGTTGCAGCCTGCGTGGTTGGTGGCGTGGCCATCGCAGGAGGCCTCGGAACTCCATATGGTGCAGTCATCGGCGCGGTGCTATTGCAGGCAATCACCCTGGCACTGGGAGCCCTTGGCGTCCCTCAGTTCTGGCAGCAGGCCGTAAACGGCATCCTCCTAATCTCCGCTATTTCGCTGGACCGGTACCTATCGTCACGCGTCAAGCCAACCCAGATCATGAGGGTAAACGCATGAACCGCTTCTCGCTAACCTGGGACAAGGGCGTTGCCCTCCTCCTAATCGCCGTCACGCTGCTGGGCAGCTTTGGAGTTCCATACTTTGGCTCCACCGACAACATCAGCTTCATCCTGCAGGACATCGGTGAGATCGCTCTGATTGCCTACGCAATGACCTACCTGATCATCGCCGGCGAGATTGACCTGTCGGTGGCTTCCGCTCTCAACCTGTCATCTGCGACCATCGGCGTGCTGTTCAAGAACGGTGTGCCATTTGGCTGGGCCATTGTTGGCGGTCTGCTGACCGGTCTGATCTGCGGCCTCATCAACGGCTTCCTGGTCACTGTGGTCGGTCTGCAATCTTTAGCCGTCACGATCGGTACCCTCGCCCTCTACCGCGGCCTCTGCTACGCCTTGCTTGGCAACAACCCGGTAAACCAGATGCCAGACTCCTGGACCTCGTTGGGCTACTCCAACATTCCGGGCACATTCTTCCCCTACGTCACAATCCTTTTGGTGGTGTTCGGTGCGTTCTTCTGGATCGTGCTGCACTACACCCCATTTGGCCGCCGCGTAATCGCGATTGGTATCAATCCCGAGGCAGCCAAATTCAGTGGTATTCCTGTTGCGCGAACCAAGATGGCTTTGTTCGCGGCCACAGGACTTATGTCTGGCGTTGCCGGTGTGGTTTACACACTGCGTTTCGCTAGTGCTTCCCCGGACGGAGCGGTTGGCTATGAACTAGCTGTCATCGCTGCTGTGCTGTTCGGTGGAGTTTCAATCGCGGGCGGTGTTGGAACACTATGGGGTGTTCTGGCTTCCGTGCTGGTGCTCGGAGTTGTACGCTCCGTTCTTCAGCTGAGCAACTTCTCCGCGAATGCCCTGCTGATCGTCAGCGGTGCGCTCCTACTCATTTCGGTGGTCTTCCCAAGAGCCAACGAAATGATTCGAGCAGGCCAAAAAGCCAAATCAAGCAACTAAAACCAACAACAAAAACAGGAGAAAACATGCAGAAGAAGATTGCACGCGCTGCACTCGCTCTCGCAGTGGTGGGTGGACTGCTGGCAACCGCAACTCCATCGACCGCAGCTTCGACCGGCATCAAGGCCGGCCTAAAGATTGCGATCATGCCGAAGGCCGTTAACATTGGTTACTTCACCGCTTGGAACCAGGGTGCCCAGAAGGCTTGTAAGGAAATCAAGGCAACTTGTACTTACGTTGGCCCAACCGAAGCAACCGGTCCAGCACAGGTTCAGTTCATCAACAAGATCATTCAGCAGCACTACAACGTACTAGTAATCTCGGCAGCTGACCAGAACGCAATCGTTCCTTCGTTGAAGAAGGCTCGCGCAGCTGGCATCACCGTAGTTACCTCGGACGCAGACGTAGCTGACGCATCGGCTCGCACCGTTGCAATCCTTCCATCGGCAGCAGACCGCATTGGTACCGCTGAAGTTGACTGGATCGCAAAGGCAACTGGCGGCAAGGGCAAGATCGCCGTTCTAAGCGCTGCTGCAACCGCTGCAAACCAGAACACCTGGATTGCTGCAATGGGTCCATACCTAACCTCGAAGTACCCAGGCATGTCATGGGTTGGCGGCACCGTTGCTAAGAGCACCTTCTACGGTGACGACGATGCAACCAAGTCGACCGCTCAGTTCGACGCCATCTTGGCTCAGTACCCAGACGTAGCCGGCATCATCTCGCCAACCACCGTTGGTGTACTTGCTGCAGCTATCGAGAAGAAGGCAAAGCACGCCACCGTAAAGGTGACCGGTCTTGGTCTTCCTAGCGACATGGCTCCATACATTGAGGATGGAACCGTTGAGCAGGTTGGCCTTTGGAACCCAATCGACCTAGGTTACGTAGCTGTTTACGCTGCAGGCCTTGCAAACGCCAAGTCGTTCACCGGCAAGGTTGGCAGCTCGTTCAAGGCTGGCACCAAGTCGTACAAGGTAGTCAAGGGTGGCATTGCTTACCTTGGTGACCCATACGTCTTCGACAAGTCGAACATTGCAACCTTCAAGAAGATCTACTAAGCCTCTATCGGCCTAAAAAGAAATTCGCGAGTGCTGCGGTGGGTTCTCCCACCGCAGCACTTTTTTAAGAAAGATAAGTAAATGGAACGAATCGGTTTTCGACTGAAACTAAAGGCTCACCTACTGGACGAGTACGTTGAGCACCACAAGAACGTTTGGCCCGAGATGCTGGCCGCACTGAGTGCCACCGGCTGGACTAACTACTCGCTGTTCCTAGACCGCGATGACGCAAGCCTCTTTGGGTACTTTGAAACCCCAGATTTGCAGGCCGCCTTGGATGGTATGGCCGCCACCGAAATCAACGAAAAGTGGCAGGCCTTTATGGGCCCATACTTTGAAGAACTTGAGGGTCAGCGCCCAGATGAAGGCTTCAAGCGCCTTGATCAGGTGTTCTTCCTGCAATAATGAGGACAATGAAAATGGAGGCAACCGTTGCGGATGCCTCCATTTTTTGTTGCAAGAACTAGTGCATCGCCGGCGCGGTTGGTGCAGCGCCTTCAACGTTCTGGGGTGCCTTTACCCAGAACACCAGCACCACGGCGATGAGCGACATTATTGCGCCAGCCAAGAATGCGATGTGCATGCCCGCCGCGGCGGCAGCGGTGTCGCTTGAGCCCTGCGAGATCTGGGCAACCGACACCTGAGTTAGCAGGGTGACAAACAGCGCGGTGCCCGCGGCACCGGCGATCTGCTGCATGGTTCCCAGAATTGCCGAGGCGTGGCCGTAAAGCTTGGCCGGCACAGCGCTCAGCGAGAGCGTGAACATCGGGGTGAACAGCAGGGCCAGACCTACGCTCATGATGATGTGTGCAGCCGGCACCAGCCACAGTGGAGTGTTCTGCCCAAAGGTAGCCATAATCCACAGCGAGGTGCTGGTGATGATTGCGCCAGGGATGATGAGGAAGCGTGGGCCGTGGCTGTCGTAGTAACGACCGGTGATGGGGCCAAGGAAACCCATCAGCAGGCCACCAGGCAGCAGGAACAAACCGGTTACCAGCGGAGTAACGCCCAGCACGTTCTGCATGTAGATAGGAAGCAGGATCACCACACCAAACATGCTGACCATGGCCAAAACGAAGATGGTCTGAATCTGGGCAAAGTGCGGTGCCAGGAACACGCGCAGGTCTAGCAGAGCCGAATCGGTCTTCTGCAAAACAATTTGGCGCCAGATGAAAAGCTCCATCATCACCAGGCCGGCAGTTAGCGGAATACCCGGAGCGATTGGGGCGGTGCCACGGGCAGCATCACCGAAGTCGCTTAGGCCATAGATGGTGCCACCGAAGGCAAGCGCAGCAAGTGCCACCGACACGAAGTCCAGGCTGATTCGCTGGCTATCGGTGTGGTTATGAATCTTGGAGCCGCCGATTACGAGCGCGCCCACCGCGATTGGAAGTACCAACCAGAAGATGGCTCGCCAGTCGGCGAAGCTGAGCACGAGACCGGAGATGGTTGGGCCCAGGGCCGGCGCAAGTGACATCACGATGGAGACGGTTCCCATGATCTTGCCGCGGCTGTGTTCTGGGACCACCTGCATGATGGTGGTCATGGTCAGCGGCATCATGATTGCAGTTCCGCAGGCCTGCAGAACTCGGCCAAGTAGTAGCAGTTCGAAGTTGCCCGAAACTGCGGCCATCAGGGTGCCCAGCGAGAACAGCGTGAGGGCAAGGATGTAAACCATGCGGGTGGATAGACGCTGCATGATCCAGCCGGTGGTTGGAATCACAACCGCCATGGTCAGCATAAATGCGGTGGTCAGCCACTGACCGGTGGAGGGCTCAATCCTCAACTGCTTCATGATGTCTGGCAGCGCAACACCAAGGATGGTCTCGTTTAGGAAGGTGACGAAGGACGCCACCAAGAGAACCGCGATGATGGTTTTTGATTCGCGTGGAAGTTTGTGGTCAGTCACGTTGTGCGTCGATTCTTTTTCAGTGGACGCGGTATCTTGCGCCTTATTGGGCATAGTTGCCAACCAGACGCACGCCGCCACCACGAACGCCCTTGGCTTCGTAGGTGTAGCCCATTGCGTCTAGATCGCAAGCGGTGCTCTCGATGATGCCCAGCTGCCAGGTGCGAATGCCCTCGGCGTTTAGCTGTGCACTGATGGCCTCCGCGGCCGAACCCTTGACCACAACGGCAAAGCCGAGGCCCAAGTTCCAGGTGCTCTCCAGATCCTTGAGGTCGTAGCCGCCCCAGCCCGCAACCACCGAGAACATGTCCAGCGGCTTCCAGGTGGAACGCTCAACATCGAGGGTCACGTACTCAGGCAGAATGCGCGAAAGGTTGGCAGCAATGCCACCGCCGGTGATGTGACTCATGGCGTGCACGTATTGGCCCAGCTCGCCCTCAACCAGGCGGTTTAGGACACCGGTGTAGAGACGGGTTGGGGTAAGCAGAACCTCACCCAGCGAGTGGGCCGAACCGAACTCATCAACGGTCTGGGTGTAGCTGAAGCCCTTGTCCGAAACAATCTTGCGCACCAGCGAGTAGCCGTTGCTGTGGAAGCCAGAGGCCTCAAGACCAAGGACAACGTCTCCGGTCTGAACGCGACCGGCTGAAAGCAGCTTGGAGGCATCAACCACACCGGTGGCGGCACCGGCAACGTCGTACTCGCCTGGGCCAAGAAGCCCAGGGTGCTCGGCGGTCTCGCCACCAACGAGGGCAACGTCAACTGCGCTGCAAGCCTCGGCGATGCCGCGAACGATGTCTGCGATGCGCTGTGGCACAACCTTGCCGCAGGCAATGTAGTCGGTCATGAATAGGCTGCGGGCACCGGTGACGATGATGTCGTCGACAACCATGCCCACTAGGTCTTGGCCAATGGTGTCGTGCTTATCGATGGCCTGAGCGATGGCCACCTTGGTGCCAACGCCATCGGTGCTGGTTGCCAACAGCGGGCGCTCGTAGCTCTTGAGGAACGAGACGTCCATCATGCCGGCGAAGCCACCAAGGCCACCGACAACCAGATTGTTGTGGGTTGCCGAGACGGCCTTCTTCATCAGTTCGACTGCGAGGTCTCCGGCTTCGGTGTCTACACCGCTGGCAGCGTAAGCGTTGCTCATGTTGGCCTATCTGGTTATGGAAGTTTGAAAGTCTTAGTCGTTTAGGGTTTCAGACTGCGCACGAAGCAGGGCGTCGGTTTCGCTGTCTGGGCCAGGGTTGCAGGCCTCGGCATCGCGCTCCAGCAGGTTCTTGCCCAGGCGGTCTGCGGTTGGCAGCTCGATTGGGTAGGTTCCGGTGAAGCAGGCGGTGCAAAGCTCGCTCTCCTGCTGCTGGGTTGCGGCAATCATGCCGTCCTTGCTGATGTAGCCAAGGGTGTCGGCACCGATGCTCTTGCAGACGTCTTCAACACCGAGGCCGGTGGCGATTAGCTCGGCGCGAGTGGCGAAGTCGATTCCGTAGAAGCACGGCCAGGTGATTGGAGGCGAAGAAATGCGGATGTGGATCTCGGCGGCTCCGGCCTCGCGCAGCATCTGCACCAGCGCACGCTGGGTGTTGCCACGAACGATGGAGTCGTCGACGACCACAATCTTCTTGCCGCGGATTACGTCCTTCAGCGGGTTGAGCTTTAGGCGGATACCACGCTGACGAATGGTCTGCGATGGCTGAATGAAGGTGCGGCCAACGTAGGCGTTCTTCACCAGGCCGTGGCCAAATGGAATACCCGACTGCTGCGAGAAACCGATGGCGGCTGGAGTGCCAGACTCTGGGGTTGGAATTACGAGGTCGGCGTCAACCGGATACTCGCGAGCCAACTGACGACCCATTTCAACGCGCGATTCGTATACGCCGCGGCCGTTGATGGTGGTGTCTGGGCGGGCCAGGTAAACGTACTCAAATACGCAACCGGCGCGCTTGGCCTCTGCGAAGCGCTGCGAGCGTAGACCGTTTTCATCGATGGCGATTAGCTCGCCTGGCTCAACTTCGCGAACGAACGAAGCACCCACGATGTCGAGGGCAGCGGTCTCGGATGCAACTACCCAGCCGCGCTCGAGGCGACCAAGAACCAGCGGACGAACGCCCTGTGGGTCTCGTGCTGCATAGAGAGTGGTCTCGTCCATGAACGCCAAGCAGAAGGCGCCCTTTACGCGAGGAAGTAGTTCGAGGGCGGTTGCCTCGAGGGTGTGGTCCAGGTCGCCGGCCATCAGTGCGGTAAGAACAGCGGTGTCGGTGGTGTTACCACCGGTGATCTCGTTGCTCTCCTGGCCTGGGTAGCGCTCTTTGAGCAGATCTAGCAGGTCTGCGGTGTTGGTGAGGTTACCGTTGTGGGCCAGCGCCACGGTGCCGCTTGAAGTGCGACCCAGGGTTGGCTGGGCATTGCGCCACGATGACGAACCGGTGGTGCTGTAACGGTTGTGGCCGATGGCGATGTGACCAACGAGCGACTCAAGTGCGCTCTCGGAGAAGACCTGGGAAACCAGACCCATGTCTTTGTAAACCAAAATTTTGGAGCCATCGGAGGTAGCAATACCGGCGGATTCTTGACCGCGGTGCTGAAGCGAATAAAGCGCAAAGAAGGCCAGCTTGGCTACCTCTTCGCCCGGTGCCCAAACTCCAAATACGCCGCACTGATCCTGAGGACCCTTTTCGTCAGGTAGCAGATCGTGATTTAGAAGTCCATCGCCTCGCAGCACGGCATCCCCATTCTCTATTCAGGCCCGAGTGGGGTCGGGAGTTTGAGTGGCTTTACCAGATAAGTTTACCCGTTGCAGCCTTAATCTTTACCCCTTAAATAAACCGAGGGATGCCCAAAAGACATCCCTCGATTTTGAAGCTGATTCTGGACTTAGTCGTCGCCCTGCGAGTCATCGCTCTGGCTCTGACTGCCCTGACTGGTCGACTGCGAATCATTGTCGCCCTGGTCGTCGCTCTGCTCGCCCTGGTCATCGGCCGAATCCTGCGAGTCAACCTCGGTGCCATCGTCGTCGCTGTTGGCAAAGGTTGGAGCTGGTGCCACTACCGGAGCAGCGGTTGGGCTGGCCGAATCGGTGGCGGTAGGGGTTGGGCTGGCAGTTGGCGAATCGGTGGTTGCGGTTACGGCCGCTGGAGCGGTGCCGCCCGAAAGTGCACGAGCCATGAGACCGCCACCGAAGATGGCAACAATCGCAATGCCAGCGGCGGTGGAAGTTGAAATCAATTTGCTCTTTGAGATGTTCATTAGCGGTAGTCCTTACTGTTTTTCAACCGGGTGGTTGATACAGGTGTAACCCACTAAAAAGCTGGGTTCAAGGCTTCACAAACTCTTCAAACCAAGTTCGCAAAGGTTTGTCAGCCTAGAGGTGCTCGCGGGTGGCCTCGGTGGTTCGGGCCGCATTAAGCGAGCGCCTGTCCATTAGGTATGCGGCAATCACGCCGGCGAATGCGCCAACCAGGGTGAGCACAAGAATCAGGATGCCCAGCACCGATAGGGCGTCGGCAGTTTGCATCTGGCCGGTGGCAAGGAACAGGAACAGGGCAAGCACTAGACCCAGGCCCGCACCGGTGATTAGGAACGGGAAATACTTTGGTGCACGACGAAGCTCGACGGCCTCGCTGGAGTTGCTCTTCTGATTGGTTGCCATGAATCAATTAACGAACAAGTGGCAGCACGGCCGCAAACTCGAGCGCGCGGGTGCCGCTGGCAAGTAGGCTTCCGGCCGCGAGCGCCTCATCAACCTTCGCCTCGCCAAGGGCCAGCGCCAACCAGGTCTGGGCGTTCATCTCCACCACATTTGGCGGGGTTCCGCGTCGGTGATCGGGGCCAGCAACGCACTGAACAGCACCGAATAACGGCACGCGAACCTCCACCGAGTTGCCCGGCAGGCGCTGGGCCAAGTCCTCCAGCAAGAATCGCACTGCGGTGGCTAATACTGGGTTACCAACGGCGGTCTCACCCTCGCGCAGCGCCGGCTCAGAGCGAAGCTTTGCGATCGCGTCTAGTCCGTCCCCAACCGGGATTCTGCGTTTTGCCATGTATCAACTGTACGTTTGCTGTGAGTATCCACAGGCGCCAACCGCCTTAAGGAAACCCTCAGACAACGCTCCTGTAATTGTCAGCATGACTTTTCTAACCAAAGAGCTGGCCGTCAAGGTTCCAGCCGTCACCGCCTTCTTCTGGATCATCAAGGTTCTGGCCACCACCGTTGGCGAAACCTTCTCCGACTGGATCAACACCACCCTCGGTTTTGGCCTAATCAACACCACTTGGATTATGTCAGTGATTCTGATCGTGGCACTTGCCTTCCAGATTCGTGGAACCAAGTACCGCCCATGGCTCTACTGGGTAAACATCGTTCTTGTCAGCATCACCGGTACCCTCATCACCGATAACCTCACCGATGGCCTGGGCTTCCCGCTGCTGTACAGCATGATCATTTTTGGCGTCCTGCTAACCGCAACATTTATCTGGTGGTACCGCCGCGAAGGCACCCTTGCAATGAAGAGCATCAAGACCCGCGAACGCGAGCTGTTCTACTGGCTGGCCATTCTGCTTACCTTTGCCATGGGAACCGCCACCGGCGACTACCTGGGCGACGCACTCAGCCTTGGCTTTGCCCTCTCGGCAGTTATCTTTGCCGCGGTCATCGCTCTGATTGCCGGCCTTTGGAAGGCACGCATCGTCACCGAGATTGCAGCCTTCTGGGCCGTCTACATCCTCACCCGTCCGCTGGGTGCTTCCATCGGAGACCTCTTGGCACAGGCACCGAAGGACGGCGGCCTGGGAGTGGGCACCACCGGCACCAGCATTATCTTCCTAGTGGCCATTTTGGCCAGTGTGAGTTACCTTGCAATTAGCCGCCGAGACCAGATTAAGAGCAGTATCGATGCCTAACAGTTCCAACAGCAGCAAGCCAAAGCCTCGCATCCTCATTGTGGATGACGAGGTTGGGCTTGCCACTGAGATCGCCGTTGCGTTGCGCGCAGCCGGTTACAGCACCCGCGTTGAAACCGAGGGTACCGCTGCGCTCAAGATGATTCAGGCCACCAAGCCAGAGCTTGTCTTGCTAGACATCATGCTTCCTGGCGTGGACGGCCTTACCATCGGCCGCACCGCCATCAACGAGTTGGGCGTTCCGGTCATCTTTATGACCGCGCTGGACTCACTTGAGAACAAGCTAACCGGCCTAAACATGGGCGCCGACGACTACGTGACCAAGCCAATCCTCATCGGCGAACTACTTTTGCGCGTGCGTGCCGTGCTGCGCCGCACCGGAGCCCTCAGTGTTCCGATGCAGGTGGGCACCCTGGTGTTGGACGAAGAGGACAACAGCGCCGTAAACGCCGGCAAGGATGTGGGACTCACCAAGACCGAGTTCCGTATTTTGGCAGAGCTGGTAAATGCCCGCGGCCGTGGCCTAAGCAAGAACTTCCTGCTCACCCAGGTGTGGGGCTACGACGCCTTCGAGCCAAACCTGGTTGAGGTGCACGTCTCGGGTCTGCGCAAGAAGCTGGCTGCCGCCGGCCTGCACGACCTAATCACCACCAAGCGCGGTGTGGGCTATCTGGTCAAGTAACCCTTGGCTGGGGCGCACCCTTATGAGTAGCCTCTAATGGTGCTAGCTTCCCTTCGCGCCCGAGTTATAGCCACCGCGCTTGCCGCCGTGGCTGTCAGTTCGGTGCTCATTTTGGCAACGCTGGCGCTGATGATTGGACCCACTGCACGCGCCAGCCAGGACCGCGAGCTACACCTGATTTTGAACAAGGCAATAGCCCTCGAGGGCAAGGTGCGCGTTGACCAGCTAGCAGACCGCCTCAGCCGCCCAGGCTACTCGGTGGTGATCACGTCCAAGGGCAAAAACTACGTTCCCACCAAGTCTGGCAACTATGTGATTTCCAGTTCGGACTACGACAGCAAGTACCTCACGGTTCAGGCCTCGCTTCCGGTTACCGGTGTCACCGTTACAGTTGCCACGCTCTCCTTCGACACCTATGGCGTTCTGGGCCAGTTGCTTTCCATCGGGGTTCCAACCCTGATTGGCGTGATGCTCATTCTGGGCCTGGCAATTGCACTGGCCATGAGGGTTGCGCTGCGCCCGCTGGATGACATGACCACGCTTGCCACCCAGATTGCCGAGGGTGAACTGGGTGGTCGCCTTGAGGTGACCGATCCAAACACCGAACTTGGCCGTACCGCAGTTGCATTCGACAAGATGCTGGACGCCCTGGAGGAATCGCTGCACCGAGCTCAGGCGGCCGAGGCCAGATTGCGCCAACTTTGCGCCGACGTGGCCCACGAACTGCGCAGCCCAATCAGCAGCATGGTGGCGGCAGCCGACAACCTGATGCGCGAGATCAGCCTTGGTGGTCGCAAGCCTGCGGCAATCCGCAACCTTGCGGAGGAGACCTCCATGGCTGTGGTGCGCGATGGCCGCCGAGCCAGCCGAATTGTGGGCGACCTAACTTTGGCTGCTCAGCTTGACGTGGCAGAGCTTGCCCAGCACGAGGTGCTACCGGTTCGCCTTGAGGCGAGCGAGCTGCTGCGCGAAACCGTGGCAAATGCCCAGCTGCACTCCGACTTCGAGATTCTGCTGACAAATGGGGCCGGCGAAACCTTCGTCAATGCAGACCCAGACCGCCTGCAGCAGATCATCAACAATCTGCTGAGCAACGCCAGCCACTGGGCCGAGTCCAAGATTTTGATTTCGGCAGCCAGAGACGGCAAGTTCTGGGTACTTCGTGTCACCGATGACGGCCCAGGCGTTCCGGCCGATCAGCGCGAGAACATCTTTGGCCGCTTCGTGCGCCTAGACACCAACCGCGCTCGCAGCCGTGGCGGTTCCGGTTTAGGTCTTGCTATTTCTCAGGCCCTTGCAACCGCCCAAGGTGGTTCATTGCGGTGCCTGGAGAACGATTCGGTCATCGGTGGCGCTGTATTCGAACTGCGCCTTCCAGCAGTGAAATAGTGCCGGCTTCCACTTGGCAATAACCGCGTCACCCGCGTTGCCTTAAACTTGACCTGTGAAGATTCTGGTCCTTGGGTCTGGCGCCCGCGAACACGCCATCGTAAAAGCACTGATCCGCACCGGCACCCCGGTGGCCAACATCATCGTTGCTCCCGGCAACGCTGGCATGGCTCAAGAAGTTCAGTGCGTGGCAATGGATGCCAACGACCCAAAGGTTGTCACCGACTTTGCCACCGGCAACAAGATTGAACTTGCCATCATCGGCCCAGAGGCACCGCTGGTTGCCGGCGTATCCGATGCCTTACGCGCAGCCGGAATCCCAGTCTTCGGTCCATCACAGAAGGCCGCTGCCCTAGAGGGTTCCAAGTCTTTCGCCAAGGAAATCATGGCTGCCGCCGACGTGCCTACCGGCATGGCGCACGAGTGCACCACCATGGAGGAAGTTGCCGCCGCGCTTGACGACTTCGGTGCTCCTTATGTTGTAAAGGCCGATGGCCTGGCCGCCGGCAAGGGTGTAATCGTCACCTCAGACCGCGAGGCCGCCCTCGAGCACGCCCGCAAGTTCATCGACATGGGCATCCTGGTTGAGGAGTTCCTAGACGGCGAAGAGGTTTCGCTGTTCTTCCTCGCCGATGGCCGCACCGTGGTTCCGCTTACCCCAGCCCAAGATTTCAAGCGCGCCTACGATGGCGACAAGGGTCCTAACACCGGCGGAATGGGCGCCTACAGCCCACTTCCTTGGCTGCCAGCAGGCTTCGTTGAAGAGGTTCAGCGCACCGTTGCCCAGCCAACCGTTGACGAGATGGCCCGCCTAGGCGAACCATTCGTTGGCCTGCTCTACTGCGGCCTAATCGTCACCAAGCGCGGCATCCGCGTCATCGAATTCAACGCACGCTTTGGCGACCCAGAGACCCAGGTTGTGCTGCGCCGCCTCATCACTCCGCTGGCGCTGCTTCTGCACTCGGCCGCCACCGGAGACCTCGAGACCGCCCCAGAGCCACAGTTCTCCAAGGACGTTGCCATCACTGTGGTGCTGGCCAGCGAGGGCTACCCAGACACCGCCGCACCAGACCGCCCAATCCACGGCCTGCACAAGGCCGCCGAGGTTGAGGGCGTTGAAGTGTGCCATGCTGCCACCAAGATGGTTGCCGAGCATTTGACCGCCACCGGCGGCCGCGTGCTCTCGGTTGTTGCCATGGGCAAGGACTTCCACCACGCTCGCAAGCACGCCTACGAGGCAATCGCAGAGATTCGCCTTGAGGGTTCGCACTACCGCACCGACATCGCCAAGAAGGTAGCCAACTAATGAACGCAATGGCCATCGCGGGTTGGCGCCACGTCTATTCGGGCAAGGTGCGAGACCTCTACGAAAGCACCGATCCAAAGCTTGCCCACCTAATCCTTGTGGTTGCCAGCGACCGCGTTAGCGCCTTCGACTGCGTGCTTGAGCCTGCCATTCCAAGCAAGGGCAAGTACCTAACCCAGCTCACCAACTGGTGGTTTGACCGCCTGGATGTTCCAAACCACGTTTCGCACGAGGTTGAGGTTCCGGTTGAGGTTGCCGGTCGCGGCACCGTATGCAAGAAGCTTGAGATGTTCCCCATCGAGTGTGTGGTTCGCGGCTACATCAGCGGCAGCGGCTGGAAGGAATACGAGACCAACGGCACCGTCTGTGGCATCGCGCTTCCGGCCGGGCTCCACTTCGGTGGCAAGCTGCCAGAGCCAATCTTCACCCCCGCCTACAAGGCACCGATGGGCGAGCACGACGAAAACATCACCTACGAGAAGTGCGTTGAGTTGGTTGGCGAGGAAAACGCCGCCGCCCTGCGCAGCCTCTCGCTTGAGGTTTTCGCCCGCGCATCTGCGCTAGCCGAGCACGCGGGACTTATTTTGGCCGACACCAAGTTTGAATTTGGTGTGAACCCTGAAACCGGCGAAATCACTCTCGGCGACGAAGTGCTGACCCCAGACTCTTCGCGCTTCTGGAGCCGTGCCGCCTGGGACCGCGGCGAGCGCAAGGAAAGCTTCGACAAGCAGATTGTGCGCAACTGGCTGGCCGAGAACTGGAACCAGCAGGGCACCCCACCAGAGTTGCCAGCCGAGGTGGTCAACCAAACTGCCGCCAAGTACGCCGAGTTGGTTGAACGCCTAACCACCGAGGTGGCGTAGCAGATTGCAACATCCAGACGCTGTCATCGTTGGCCCAAGGCCAATCCGGCTCACAACAAGAACCGGAGTCACGGTGCAGCGCCTGTTTCCGCAGGCCGGCTTTCGCAAGGTAAGCGCCTGGTGCTTCCTGGATCACTTTGGCCCAACCATCGCCGAAGACGCTATGGTTGTTGCCGCCCACCCGCACACCGGACTACAGACCGCAACCTGGCTGCTTGAGGGCAAGGTTGAGCACGCCGACTCGATCGGCACGGTTCAGAACCTCGAACCGGGCGAGCTCAACCTGATGACCGCCGGCCGCGGCATCGCCCACAGCGAGCTGGGCGTGGAACCAAACCGTCAGATGCACGCCATTCAGTTTTGGATCGCACTGCCAGATTCGGTGCGCCACATGGAACCAAGTTTTGAGCACCACGGCAACCTGCCAACCGTTGCCGCCCGTGGCTTCAGCGCCAAGGTTTTTGTGGGCGAGTTTGAAGGCGCCAAGTCGCCGGCAACCATTCACTGGCCAATGGTTGGTGCGCAGCTGAGCATCGATGGCCTCGAACCCGTCATGATTCCGCTGCACCCAGAGTTTGAACACGCCATCGTTGCCCTCACCGGATCTCTTGAGGTAGACGGCCGCCACGTTGAGACCGGCAACATGATCTTCCTGCCAGCCGGCGATGCCGGGGTCACCATCAGTGCCCACCGAGCCGGAACCCAGGCCATCTTCATTGGCGGCAAGCCCTTTGACGAGCGCCTGGTGATGTGGTGGAACTTCATTGGTCGCAGTCACGCCGAGGTGGTTGAGATGCGCCAACTCTGGAACGCCCGCGGCTCGGACGACACCGCCCAGGTTATGGCCAGCCACGATCGCTTTGGCGCCACCTTCCCAGACCACGTTGGTGGCTGGATTCCCGCACCAGACCTACCCAACGTAGAACTTCGCTCCCGCTAGCCGGCGAGCGCCCAGCGCGCCGGCCCACAGACCAACCAGAGAAAGAATCACCATGTCGCTAAACCTCGATGACCTGCTAGACGTTGCAGTGCTGGCCGCCAACACCGGCGCCAACATCCTCAAGGAGTACCGCTCCAAGACCCTAAGCTTCGACACCAAGGGCGACATCAACAACTTTGTGACCGAGGCAGACCTGGCCAGTGAGCGTGCCGTGCGCGAACTGATTCGCACCAACCGCCCAACCGACAACATCTCGGGCGAAGAACTGGAAACCGAGGTCAACGCTCACGCCAAGGTGCGTTGGAGCATCGACCCGCTGGATGGCACCATCAACTACATGCGTCGCCTGCCGTTCTATGCCACCAGCGTCGGTGCCCAGAGCCTAGAGACCGGCGAGTGGTTGGTTGGCGCCGTGGTTGCCCCCGAGCTAAACACCATCTGGTTTGCCAAGCGCGGTGGCGGTGCCTTCGTGCAGCACGGCGACCAGCAGACCCGCCTCTATGGCCCGCCAGCAGACCGCGCCAGCAAGATCATGGCCACCGGCTTCTCCTACTCCCCCGATTTCCGCGTGGGTCAGTTTGAAGAACTTGCCAAGATCATGCCGGCGTTCCAAGACCTCCGACGCAACGGCGCCGCCGCCATCGACATGTGCCACGTGGCCGAGGGTGTGCTGGATGCCTACTACGAGCGCGACATCAAGGAACACGACTGGGCTGCAGCCGCACTCATCGCCGAGGAAGCCGGTGTTTCGGTGCTTCGACCAACCGAGGTTGGCGGGCTGACCCGCGTTGGCGATCCTGCCCTTTTTACCCTTTAGCCACTGGCGGCGAAGTCCGCTAAAATAGACGTGTTCGCCGCTGTCGCTGAGCGCATAATCGCCCGCTTTCCGGGCCCAATTATCGGGAGCCACCTGTGCCAAAAATCATCGTTGAGGTAATGCCTAAGGCCGACCTACTAGACCCTCAGGGCAAGGCAGTGGCAAACGCCCTGCACCGCCAGGGTTACGGCAAGATCCAGAACGTGCGAATCGGTAAGCGCATCGAGATCCACCTAGCCGCCGCTCCAACCGAAGAAGACCTGCAGGGCGCTCGCGAAATCGCAGACAGCTTCCTAAGCAACGGCGTCATCGAAGACGTAGTCAACATTCACGTAGAAGACTAGGGGCCGGCCGCATGAAGATCGGTGTAGTCACCTTCCCTGGCACCCTCGACGACCGCGACGCTGCTCGCGCGGTTCGCATCGCAGGCGCCGAAGTAGTAAACCTCTGGCACGCCGACGACAACCTGCAGAAGGTTGACGCAGTAGTGCTTCCTGGCGGATTCAGCTACGGCGATTACCTTCGCTGTGGCGCCATCGCCGCACAGGCTCCAATCACCCAGGCAATCGTCAAGGCTGCCAACGGTGGCCTACCGGTTCTGGGCATCTGCAACGGTTTCCAGGTTCTTGTAGAGAGCCACCTGCTTCCTGGCGGCCTGATCCGCAACGAGAAGCAGCACTTCATCTGCCGCGACCAAAAGCTGCGCGTTGAGAACGTGGACACCGCCTGGACCAACCAGTTTGAACTCAACCAGGAAATCACCATTCCGCTAAAGAACGGTGAGGGCGGCTACATCGCCGATGCCGAGACCCTGAAGCGCCTGGAGGGCGAGGGCCTAGTTGCCTTCCGCTACCTAGACATGAACCCAAACGGATCAATGAACGACATCGCCGGTCTGCGCAACGAGCGCGGCAACGTTGTTGGCCTGATGCCACACCCTGAGCACGCTGTTGAGGCCGGTTTTGGCCCTAACACCGACGCTGCCATGAAGTCTGGCATCGATGGCCTCAAATTCTTCACCTCTGTTCTGAAGGCGGTTGTAAACGCATGAGCCAAGTAGTAGACACCACCGCGGTTGCAGCGGCCACACCAGACAAGGCTCAGCCTTGGAAGGAGCTTGGCCTCAAGGAGGACGAGTACAACCGCATCAAGGACATCCTTGGCCGCCGTCCAACCAGCGGCGAGCTGGCTATGTACTCGGTTATGTGGTCTGAGCACTGCTCCTACAAGAGCTCCAAGATTTACCTTCGCCAGTTTGGCGAGAAGGTCACCGATGAGATGAAGACTCACCTCATGGTGGGCATGGGCGAGAACGCCGGTGTTGTCGACATCGGTGAGGGTTGGGCCGTTACCTTCAAGGTAGAAAGCCACAACCACCCTTCGTACATTGAGCCTTTCCAGGGTGCCGCAACCGGTGTTGGCGGTATCGTCCGCGACATCCTCACCATGGGTGCCCGCCCAATCGCCGTGATGGACCAGCTGCGCTTCGGTGCGGTTGAGAACCCAGACACCGCCCGCGTTGTGCACGGCGTTGTTGACGGCATCTCGTTCTACGGCAACTGCCTTGGCCTGCCAAACATCGGTGGCGAAACCGTGTTCGACAAGGTCTACCAGGGCAACCCACTGGTAAACGCCCTCTCGGTTGGTGCGCTGCGCCACGAAGACCTAAAGCTTGCCAAGGCCTCAAACCCTGGCGACCTCGTAATCCTGTTCGGTGCTCGCACCGGCGCCGATGGCATCGGTGGTGTTTCGGTGCTTGCATCCGAGACCTTCGATTCCACCGGCCCAAGCCGCCGTCCAGCGGTTCAGGTTGGAGACCCATTTGCCGAGAAGGTACTCATTGAGTGCTGCCTCGAGCTTTACCACGCTGGCGTTGTTGCCGGTATCCAGGACCTTGGTGGCGCCGGTATTTCGTGTGCAACCAGCGAGCTTGCCTCCAACGGTGGCGCCGGTATGCGCGTTGACCTAGAGAAGGTTCTCAAGCGCGATGAGTCTTTGACCCCAGAAGAGATTCTGATGTCGGAGTCACAGGAGCGCATGATGGGTATCGTGCCAAAGAAGGACCTCAAGGCCTTCACCGCCATCGTCGACAAGTGGGAGGTGGAGTACTCCATCCTCGGTGAGGTTATTGGCGAAGACCGCCTCTACATCAACTGGCACGGCGAAGAGATCGTAAACGTTCCTCCTCGTACCGTTGCCCACGATGGCCCGGTTTACGAGCGCCCAGTTGCCTACCCAACCTGGATCGACGCCCTAAACGCCAACAGCGTCAACGCTGCCGGCCTGGCTCGCGCCGAGAGCGCAACCGACCTAGCCGCACAGCTGCTTGAGGTTGTCACCAGCCCTAACCAGGCCGACAAGTCTTGGATCACCGACCAGTACGACCACTACGTTGGCGGCAACACCGCGCTATCGCAGCCGGACGACTCGGGCATGGTTCGCGTTTCGGAAGAAACCGGCCTTGGCGTTTCCATCGCCACCGATGCCAACGGTCGCTACGGTCAGCTAGACCCATACGCGGGCGCACAGCTTGCGCTGGCCGAGGCCTACCGCAACGTTGCAACCGGTGGTGCCGTGCCAATGGCCGTAACCAACTGCCTCAACTTTGGTTCGCCAGAGAACCCAGAGGTCATGTGGCAGTTCAAGCAGGCAACTGCTGGTCTGGCCGATGGCTGCCTCGAGCTGGGCATCCCAGTTACCGGTGGAAACGTTTCGTTCTACAACCAGACCGGCGATGTAGCCATTCACCCAACCCCAGTGGTTGGTGTGCTCGGTGTCATCGACGACGTAGCCCGTCGCGTTCCTAGCGGCTGGCAGGACCAGGGCAACAACATCTACCTGCTTGGTACCACCCGCGACGAGCTTGACGGTTCGGTTTGGTCTGAGGTAATCCACCAGCACCTGGGCGGCAAGCCTCCGGTGGTTGATTTGGCTGGCGAGAAGGCTCTTGCCGAGCTGCTGCACGGCGCTTCGCTTCAGGGTCTGCTGGAATCGGCTCACGACCTCAGCGAGGGTGGCCTTGCTCAGGCAGTTGTTGAGTCCTCGCTTCGCTTTGGCATCGGTGCCCGCATCTGGCTTGGCGAACTGATGGAGCGCGACGGCGTTGACGCCACCTCGGCTCTGTTCAGCGAGTCCACCGGCCGCGTGCTGGTTTCGGTTGGCCGCGAGGACGACGTGAAGTTTGTTGGTCTCTGCGAGGCTCGCAACATTCCTGTGCTTCGCATTGGTGTCACCGATGTGAAGGGCGAGGGCGCAACCCTGGCCATCAAGGATGTAGCGGACTTCAACCTGGCAGAGCTTCGCCAGGGCTGGACCCAAACCATCCCAGAGCTGTTTGGCTAAATACAGGCATTTGAAATGGCGTCGGCTTAGGCCGGCGCCATTTTTCATTTTGGCTGATTTATGTGGCAACATTTAAACGCAACAGAGAATCCTCCGCAAGGACAGTTTTCTGGAACCTCGGTTTTTGCTACGGCAGCCGGGGTTTGCTTTTTCCCAAACATTTCCGGCCTCGAACCGGCTAACAATCTAAGTGACTCGCAGTTTGACTCAATTTTTAGCCCTTAAGTTTTGAGCCAAGTTGTGGTCAAAAGTTTGGCACCAAATTAAGGTTCAAACTCAGAGTGTATGCAAAGCGGGCTGCCCGCTGTGGAGATCGTCGGTTGGGAAGCCGCCACAAAGGGTCAGCCAGCACACCGCGAGGGCACCTTGAAACCGCCGGAAAACCCTTAGGCGGCTTCGGCCCGGCTCCAGCGGGTAAAGCCGATGGAGCGCACCGGATAGGCCAGGTAGTCGGCCCAGAATTCCATGCGCGGATCGCGCCAGGCGAAGTCGCGGGCAACCTCGGCGAGCGCCGCCCAGAAGAACACGTTGAGCAGGTCGATAGACAGGTGGCTGATCGACTCATCGGGGAACGAACGCCCCATCATGCGACGCAACAGGGTTGGTAAATCGCCCACGCCAAATCGGTGCAGTGCAGCGCGCACATTGAACTCAACTTCGCGAGCACGACGAGGGTTCCAGATAGGGTTTGGGTTGTCTTGGTGCAGGTGCAGCATGGAGTGAACCTGCAGCGCCTGGGTGTAGCGGGCGTCTTCCAGCAGGTCGAACAGCGGGATGAACTTGGCCAGCTCGTAACCGGCCTTACGTAGGTCCAGGATGTCTGGATAGTGCAGGAACCGATAGAACGGAACGTGCGGGCGCACCGGCGCGTACGGCAACGAAGTGAACGAAGCCAGCAGCGGATCGATGCCGAGCGCAGCAGCACCCCAGGAGTCGATTGCTTCGTCGACATCCTGGTTGAAATCATCGTTTCGTTTGGCCATTGCCTCTCAATTAAACCGTCACCGAGCCATTTTGGGTAGCCTTATGCTGTGAGCAGAAAACACATTGACCCCGATTTGGCGGCCAAGCGCGAGCGTGCAGTTAACAACTGGGAGCGCAACACAGCCCTGCCACTTGCAATCCTTGCGATCGGCTTTTTAGCACTCTGGGCCGTGCAGGTTTTGGCCCCCGTCACTGACGTTGAGTGGAATCTGCTTGAAGGCGCGATCCTCAGCATCTGGGTGATTTTCATCGGCGATTTCTTGGTGCGCCTCTACTACCACCAAGATCGCAAGAACTTCCTGCGTAGCAACGTGGTTGAGATCATCGCGCTGCTGGTTCCAGCGCTGCGCTTCCTGCGAATGCTGCGCGTGCTGATGGCGGTTGGCATGCTCACCCGCGTGGTTCAGTCGCTCCAGGCGCGCGTAAACCTGTACATCGCCATCGTGCTGCCCATGCTGGTCTTTGCCGGCGCCCTGGGCGTCTACGAGGCCGAACGGTCGGTGTCCGGCTCCAACCTCACCAACTTCCCAGACAGTTTCTGGTGGGCCTGGGAGACAGTCTTCACCGTGGGCTACGGCGACCACTTCCCGGTTTCGGCTGAGGGCCGCTTCATCGCTGTGATTCTGATGCTTGGTGGCGTTGCCATGATCTCGGTGGTTACCGCAAACCTTGCCTCGTACTTCCTCAGCCAGCAGCGCAACCTGCGTAAGTAACTGGCCGCTGGCTTGGCTTGGGGGCTGGAACAGACCCGCCTAAATAAGACATTTCAGATGCGCCTGCAATTAGTTATCAACAGCCCAGACGCCCAACCTCGGCAAAATGTGGCCGCTCACAAGTAAATTTGGCTCAGATGGTGATTAATGACTAAGGGTCTGCTCAAATTTTTGGGCGTCCTAGCGCTGTTCCTAGCGGTGGGCGTCTACTTTGACATTCCCCTCGTAATCGCCGGCTTGGTGGGCTTCGCCATAGGTGCCGCTGTGTTTGCACTCGACTGGTATCAGGGCAAAACCAAGGTTTACACCCGCAATCAACTTGCCGCCAAGCCCTTTAACGGCAAGCTGCCCAGTGAGGTTGGTATGGCCACCATGACCGCCATCGCGCTGGCCGGCAACGATGAGTACAAGCAGCGGTTGGCGGGCGAAGCGCGCTACGCCGAAAACTTCGAAGACCTGCTGCAATACGCCGGTGTCTCCGATGGCACCGTGCTCGAGATTCAGGCCGCCCTGGTAACCGAGCCGGCCAACCCAGACAGCCATCACGCGGTAGCGGTTACCGCCGGCGGCGTTGTGCTGGGCTACGTTCCAGAGTTTGAATCCGAGAGCCTCTACAACTTCTTGCTGCAGCACCGAGGCATGGCCAGAGTCAACTCAAACGTGCACTTCGACTGCGCCAACCAGGCCAGCTTTGTAGAGCTAGACCTCGAGCGCCCCTACCGAGTGGTTCCAGGCGTTTAGAGCATCCAGTGGTTCTTGTTTACGCTGGCTGCATCGGCGGCTAGGTAACGAACAAACAGATCTTCTGGGTCGCGCTGCGAGATAACTTCCTGCAGACGGGCATAGTTCTCGTCAGACATAAACTTCAGCTGACGGTTGGTCATGTCCGAGTCTCCCAGGTACTGCCCCACGGTCACCGATTGGGCCGCAGCCATGGCGGTGTTCAGCCAGTTGCGGTTGGCCGAGTCGTGGCTGGCATCTTCGGTGAGCAGGTAGGTGGCAATGTAGGCCGGGCTCTGCATTGAGAACGCCATGTCTGGAAGTTCACGAACCGGACCCATCGAGAACCAGATGGTGAAGGCCGCAGGCTCTGGCAGGTCGCGGAATAGCGGCTCAATCTTTTCGATGATCTCGTCGGTGTCGCCGTCAACCCAAATGTTGTCTACAAAGTAGCGCCAGTGTTCAGGGTTGGCGCGCTCCTGGTCTACGCGCTGCTCGGCCAGGCTTGAGGTCTTGCAGGCCTGATTGACGATGGCGCGACCGATCACCGGGTTGGTCTGGAACGGAGCCAAAGCAGCGCGCGACTCTTCTTCGCTATCGGTGAGCGAGACGCCCGAGACCAGGAAGATGCGCTTGGCCTCTTGGCCGTCCTCGGCCGGTGGGGTCATGCTGACGCAGACAATCTCTACGTCCTTGGAGATGGCGCCGTGCACCGAGTACATCCACTTCATGACCTCGGCAAAGTCTTCCATGTGGAAGATCTGCACCGAGTGGCCAACGTGCTTGAAGCGAGGGCGGGTCTGCAGGTGGAACATGGTGACGATGCCAGGGAACGAAGGTCCGGCACCGCGGGCGGCCCAGTAGAGGTCTGAGTTCTGGTTGGCGTCACAGCGCACAATTTCGCCGTCGGCGGTGAGCACATCAACGGCCACCACGCTCTCGGCAGCCCAGCCCCAACCGCGGGCACACCAGCCCTGGCCACCCTGCAGCAGGAAGCCACCGATGCCCACCGATGGACAGTGCCCACCGTTGAAGAAGCGGCCGCGTTCGGTTAGGTACGGGTCCAGCACCTCGCCACCGCGAACCGCTGGGCGAGCCGAGGCGATGCCCGTTGCCTCATCGTATGAAACGTCCTGCATGCGGCTCAGGTCGATTAGCAGACTGCCGTTCTGCACGCTCCAGGCAGCCCAGGAGTGTCCGCCCGATCGCAGGGCAATCTTCCAGCCGTTGTCCTTGGCTAGCTGCAGACCGGCCTTGAGGTCACTCTCAGACTGGGCATAGAGCACCGCGCTTGGACGGCGATCCGATGGGCGACGACCGTTGAAGATACGCCCCATGGCCGCCTCTTCAAACTCGGCGTCGGTTGGGTAAAACAGTGAACCATCAAAGTTGCTCATCCGAGAACTGACCCTCCTCCATCAACCACAAGGTTGATTCCGGTAATCCAGGAAGCCTCGTCGCTTGCCAGGAATAGTGCTGCGTTTACGATGTCGTCCGGCTGGCCTACGCGGCCAAGCGGAATACGTGCGATGTTGTCTAGGAAAGGCTTTGGTCCGCCCTCAACCAACCAAGCGGTGGATGGAGTGACCGTGAATCCGGGGCTAACGCAAACTGCACGGATGCCATACTTGCCACCCTCGGCGGCCAGTTGCTGGGTGAGCGAGATCACGCCACCCTTGGCGGTTCCGTGCGCGTTCTGCGCCATGAACTCCACACCGCGGGTGCCCGCGATTGAGCCCACGTTGACGATTACGCCCTTGTGCTTCATGAAGTATGGCCAGATCGCCTTGCAGGCGTAGAACACCAGGTTGAGCTCGTTGTTGATGGTGAAGTCCCAGTCTTCGATGCTGAGTTCTTGAACCTCGCCAAAGCGCGGGGTGGAGGCGTTGTTGTAGAGCACGTCTACCTTGCCGTAAACCCCAAGCGCGGCGTCAACCCAGGCCTGGGTTTCGGCGGCATCGGCCAGGTTTACGGGAGCAAAGTTGGTAATCTCGCCGCCGGCAGCCTTCACAAGCGCCACGGTCTCGTTGGCACCATCTGGGAACAGGTCGCAGCCAACAATCTTGGCGCCCTCGGCCGCAAATCGCAGAGCCGCAGCACGACCCATGCCACCACCGATACCGGTGATCAAAACAACTTTGCCCGCTAGGCGTCCCATGCCGATTCCTTCTCTGAGGAGTATTTACCTAAAATCTAGGACTCAGCGCCCACACCGATAAATAGCCCCGGCCGATAGCAGTCATTTGTGGCGAAAGGTTGCTTAGTCTGGCTCGATGCCAAAGGCATCCGCCAGCTTCTTGATCTTCTCGGCGCGGCCAAGGCGTGGCAGGTCCGAGCCATCGCGGATGACTCGATTGCGGGCCTCAAACTCCTCCAAGAACTGAACCGCCCAGGTGACGTCAGACTTGGTTGGGCTGATTGCCTCGTTGATAACAGGCAGCTGCGAAACATCAAGGCAGAGTTTGCCGGTAAGGCCGAGGGCAACCGCCAACTCAGACTGCTCGCGCAGCAGGGCGTGGCTGGTTCCCACGGTTGGGCCATCGATGGGACCGGGCAGGTTGCCAACGCGGCTGGCAACCACCAGGCGCGAGCGTGGATACGCCATGGCCATGTCGTGCATGGCGGTGCCGGTGTCGCGGCGGTAGTCACCGCTACCGAAGGCCAAACGGAAGGTACCGCGGGCTGAAGCAATGGCGCGAGCCTCTTCGATGCCGAGGGCGGTTTCAACCAGAGCAAGAACTGGGAAGCGGCCACCAAGGGCGGCATAGGTGTCTTCCACGTGGCTGGCCGATTCGGCCTTTGCCAGCATTACGCCCTGCAGGTTCTTGCAGTTGCGCAGGCGGTCTAGATCGTCCTGCCAAAACTTGGTGTTGCGGT
>JBDLVH010000028.1:0-3862 GCA_039804865.1 Actinomycetota bacterium
AAGGCGTTCCGCGATGCCATGCTTGCCCAAAACTGGGAAGAGTGCCTCGAGATTGCCCGTTCGCAGACCCGCGAAGGCGCGCACGCACTAGACGTTTGTGTGGACTACGTTGGCCGCGATGGCGTTGCCGATGCCCGCGAACTGGTTAGCCGCTTGGCTACCGCCACCACCTTGCCGCTGGTTCTAGACAGCACCGAGCCAGCAGTGCTCGAGGCCGGCCTAGAGTCCCTCGGTGGTCGCGCCATGATCAACTCGGTGAACTACGAAGAGGGCGATGGCCCAGGTTCGCGTTTTGCCCGAATCATGCCAATGGTCAAGGAACACGGTGCCGCCGTGGTGGCCCTAACCATCGACGAGCAGGGTCAGGCCCGAACCGCCGACACCAAGTTTGCTATTGCCAAGCGCCTGATTGAAGACCTAACCGGCAACTGGGGCATGAACATCTGGGACATCACGGTTGACACCCTGGCGTTCCCAATTGCCACCGGTCAGGACGAGACCCGCCGCGACGGCATTGAGACCCTCGAGGCCATCAAGCGCATTCACGCGGCTTTCCCGGGCGTGCGCAGCACCCTTGGCCTCAGCAACATCTCGTTTGGTCTTAGCCCGGCCGCCCGTCACGTGCTCAACTCGGTTTACCTGTCTGAGGCGGTAAAGGCCGGCCTCACCAGCGCAATCGTGCACGCTGCTCGAATCATGCCGCTCAACCAGATTCCGAAGGAACAGCTAGACGCGGCCCTAGACCTCATCTACGACCGCCGCACCTACGACGCCGACGGCAACATCACCTTCGATCCGCTGTCGCGCTACCTTGACGTGTTCTCAGGCGTAGACAGCGCCTCGGCTCGTCAGTCGCGCGCTGAAGAGCTGGCCGCAATGCCACTGGATCAGCGCCTAGAGCGCCGCATCATCGATGGCGAAAAGAAGGGTCTAGAAACAGACCTAGACGAGGCAATGGCAGAGGGCAAGACCGCACTGCAGATCATCAACGACCACCTGCTGAAGGGCATGCAGGTTGTTGGCGAGCTGTTTGGTAAGGGCGAAATGCAGCTGCCGTTTGTGCTGCAGAGTGCCGAGGTTATGAAGACCGCTGTTGCGCACCTCGAGCCATTCATCGAGAAGTCTGAAGACTCAGGCAAGGGTCGTATCTTGCTGGCCACCGTTCGCGGTGACGTGCACGACATCGGTAAGAACCTGGTTGACATCATTCTCAGCAACAACGGTTTTGAGACCGTAAACATTGGCATCAAGGTGCCAATCAACGAGATCCTCACCGCTGCCGAAGAGCACAACGTAGACGTAATCGGCATGTCTGGCCTGCTGGTAAAGAGCACCCAGATCATGAAGGAAAACCTCGAGGAAATGAACCAGCGTGCGGTTGCCGCGCGTTGGCCGGTAATCCTCGGTGGTGCCGCCCTTACCCGCTCGTTTGTGGAGCAAGACCTGGCCGAAATCTACGAGGGCGAAGTTCGCTACGCCCGCGACGCCTTTGAGGGCCTGCGTCTGATGGACGCGCTGGTCAAGTTCAAGCGTGGCGAAGAGGTTGAGCTTCCTGCGCTCAAGAAACGCGTTACCCCTCGAGCCAGCCTGCTGGAGCAGACCGCGCCAGAAGACATGCCTGCCCGCAGCGATGTTGCCACCGATAACCGCATCCCAACCGCTCCATTCCTGGGAACCCGCGTTATCAAGGGCATTCCGCTGCGCGACTACGCCTCGTTCCTGGACGAGCGCGCCACCTTCATGGGTCAGTGGGGCCTCAAGCCTGGCCGTGGTGAAGACGGCAAGAGCTACGAAGAACTTGTGGAGACCGAGGGTCGTCCGCGCCTGCGCTCGTGGCTGGATCGCATCCAGACCGAGGGTTGGCTGGAAGCCGCCGTGGTCTACGGTTACTTCCCGGCCTACAGCGATGGCGACGACCTGGTGATTTTGCACCACGATGCTGAGAATTCCACCGATGGCGGATCCGGCGGCGAGCCAGGCACCGAGCGCCTGCGCTTCAGCTTCCCACGTCAAAACCGCGACCGTCACCTCTGCCTAAGCGACTTCGTTGCCAGCAAGGAATCCGGCAAGATCGACGTGGTTCCGTTCCAGCTGGTAACCATGGGTAACCGCATCAGCGAAGAAGCCAACAAGCTTTACGTTTCCAACGAGTACCGCGACTACCTAGAGATTCACGGCCTATCGGTGCAGCTAACCGAGGCACTTGCCGAGTTTTGGCACGCCCGCGTGCGCGACGAACTGGCCTTTGGCAACGAAGACCCTAAGAACATCGAGGGCTTCTTCGACCTGGCTTACCGCGGCGCACGCTATTCGTTTGGCTATCCTGCCTGCCCAAACCTCGAGGATAGAATCAAACTCGTGGAGCTGCTGAAGCCTGAGGTAATCGGGGTTAGCCTTTCGGAAGAACTGCAGCTGCACCCAGAGCAATCCACCGATGCGATGGTGCTTCACCACCCAGAGGCAAAGTACTTCTCGGTTTAAGGATTAACCACATGGCAACAACCCCACCGCTGCTGGCAGAAACCGCTGCCGCCAGGGCGCTGCGGGAGGACGTTGTTCTCAGCACCGGCAATACGGCTCTGTGGCGCTATCCGGCCCAGCAGCCCAGCCGCGGCACAATCTTGTTCATCCACGGCTACCGTGGCAACCACCACGGCCTAGAGGCCATTGCTGGCGCCCTGCCAGACTTCGACGTCCTCATCCCGGATCTGCCCGGATTTGGCCTGTCTGCGCCCTTCAAGCACCGCCACAGCATCGTTGCCTACACCGGCTGGCTCACCGAATTGGTTGCCAAGCTGCAGCTGCAAGACGCCATCATCCTTGGGCACTCCTTCGGCACCATCATCACTGCTGCGGCCGCCGCGAAGGGCCTGGCCAACCGACTGGTGCTGGTGAACCCGGTCTCCAGCTTCAAGCGCACCGGAGTAGAGCAAACCCTCAAGCAGCTGACCGACATCTACTACGGAGTTGGTGGCGCACTGCCCGAAAAGGGCGGCAACTACATTTTGAAGAACCCGGTCTTTGTGCGCCTGATGAGCGAGGTGCTCACCAAGACCAAGAACAAGAAGCTGCGCAACTGGATCCACCAGCAGCACAACTCCAACTTCAGTGAGTTTGCCGAGCGCCGCGTGGCCCTGGAGGGTTACCTGGCCAGCACCTCGCGCAGCGTGGCTGCCTACGCGCCAAAGATCCAAAACGACGTTTTGCTCATCGTGGGCGAGCTGGATGACATCACCAAGCTGGCCGACCAGCAGCGCGTGCTGCGCCTGTTCCCAAACGCGCAGTTTGAGGTCATTAGGGGAGTGGGCCACCTGGTGCATTATGAAACCCCATCGCAGGCCGCCACATTGGTTCGGGAGTTTTCGCTCACCGATGACTGAGCCCATCTACTTCGACGCCCGCTACATCCGGGTAGACCACCACGACGGCATCAGCCGATTCTCGGTGGGGCTCATCGATGCGCTGGCCCGCCTCACCAAGGTGGTTGCCATCATCAGCGATGACCGCCAACTTGAGTATTTGCCGGCAGGAATCGCGCACCACAAGATTCACGGGCCCACCTCTTGGCAGGAGCCGTTCACATCGCTGAAGTTGAACCGCCTGGGTGCCAAGATTGTTTACTCACCCATGCAAACCATGGGCTCGCTGGGCCGCCGCTTCAGGCTGGTACTCACCCTGCACGACCTCATCTACTATCGCCACCCGGCTCCGCCACCATCGATGCCGGCCGCAGTGCGCCTAATGTGGCGCCTGTATCACCTCAGTTACTGGCCGCAGCGCTGGGCACTAAATGGCGCCGATGGCATTGCCACCGTTAGCCAAACCACCCGAAACCTGATGGCCCAGCATCGCCTCACCAAGC
>JBDLVH010000029.1:0-39096 GCA_039804865.1 Actinomycetota bacterium
GGCCGCGGAACCGACCCAGAGGTGGACCGCGCGATTTCGGCTGCCTTGTTGGACTCCCCCAAGAATGCCCACGAACACAAACTTGCCGTGGAGAGCCTGGTGAAGGCCCTCGAGCCTTTCTGCGACGAGATCGTCGCCGACGAAACCCCCTTTAGCTTGGCTCTGCCAAACCTCTGGCACTTGGCCAGCGATGTTCAGGGCATCATCAGCGAGCAGAGCTCGGTACTAGATCTGGCTGCCGCCCTGCACCCAACGGCAGCGGTTGCCGGTACCCCCACCGATGCAGCGCAGTTGCTAATCTCCGAACTCGAACCGTTCGACCGTGGCGGGTACGCCGGTCCGGTTGGTTGGATTGGTGCTGATGGCGATGGCGAATGGGCGATTGCCCTTCGTGGTGCCCACCTTGCAAACGGCAAGCTGACAGCCTTTGCCGGTTGCGGCATTGTGGCTGGTTCGATTCCCGCGGATGAGTTGGCAGAGACCGACCTGAAGTTCAAGCCGATTCGCCAGGCACTGTCTGGGCGCTAGGCGCCTAGACCACAAGAGCCCTCTGGGCGCTAGGCGCTAGCCCAGCTTTACGTCGATCAGAACTCGACCGGTCTGCTTGATTGCCTGCTTCAGCGCGCTGACAGAGTGCACCGACAGGTACTGCCAGCCATAGGCCTTTGCCAGGGGCTCAAGTTGCACGTTCTGAGGCGTGCGGAACAGTCGGTCAAAGTTGCTCTCATCCAGAATCTGTGCCACTTCGAGACCCTCAAAAATAGATCCGCCGTGGTCATTGCCCACAATCACCTGAATATTGAGGTCGCCATCCAGCGGATCGATTGCCAGTGAGCCAACGTCGTGCAGCAGGGTGAGGTCCCCCAGAAGCACCCGAACCATGCTGCCGGGGTGGGTTAGCGCGATACCGGTTGCGGTGGCCAAAGTGCCATCGATGCCTGCCAAACCACGATTGGCGAAAACCTTGCGCTCCTTGGCCGGGGCCCAGTAGTCGGCCTCGCGAATGAGGCGAGAGGCACCAAGAATGAGCGGGTTCTGCTTGCCGGCACCGGCAAAAACCGTCTCCACCAGAGCGCGGCGGGTAATCGCGTGGCTTACCTCGCGGTCTGCAACTTTGGCGGAGGCATCGGCGCCGGTCTGCTTCCAGGTGGCCAGCCACTGCGGATCTGGGTCACCCAAGAACTCAACGTCATCGCCCAGAACCTGAGCATTGTGCGCCGGGTTGAAAACTCCGTGACGACCTGGGTCGGCAAAAACCTTGATGTTTGGGCGTTTTAGCAGTGCCTGCACCTGGCGGCTGAGCGTTGGCTTACCAAACACCAAAACCTGCTGAATCTGATCAACCAGTTGCGGGTGCTCACGCAGGATCCAGAGGTAACCAGGCACCGATTCGGGCAGGTGCCTCACCCCGGAGGATGGCTCGGCTAGCAGTGGCAGCCCGCTGCAGTACCAGCGAGCTAGGTAACCGGCATCGCCGGCAATAACAACGGTCTTGAGTGCTAGGTCGATGAGGCTGTCTGGCTGACCAGCGGGCGAGTGATCGTGGTCGTGGCTGCAATCAGGTCCGCATTCATCGGATGGACTAATGATGCTGATGGCTTGAGTGTTGGAGGCAGCCAGCTGGGCCGCGGCGAGGGCATCAAATACCTTCGCTGCGTTTGGAGTTACCGCACTTAGCGGCTCGCGGAAGGCAAGATTTAGCTGGACCGGACCGGATTCGGAAACGGCCTGAGTTAGCGCGGCCTCTACAAGTTCGGCTGCCAGCGCAGCCAGTTGGGCATCTGACTGACTTGCTTCCGGCGCAGGCACATCGGTGCAACTGCGAACCGCATCGGCAAAGATGCCAACCTGGTTTGTGGTCTGGTTGGCGCCAACTCCGCGCAGTTCTTCTGGGCGGTCGGCTGTGAGCAGAATCATTGGGATGCCGGCATGGTTGGCCTCCAAAACGGCAGGGTGCAGGTTGGCAACGGCAGTTCCAGAGGTGGTGATTACAACCGCTGGGTAGCCACTGGCCAAACCAACACCCAGGGCATTGAAGCCAAGGGAACGTTCATCTAGGCGCACGTGAAGCTGAACATGGCCGGCCTCGGCAAGCTGGCCGGCAGCAATTGCCAGCGCCTGTGACCTAGCCCCGGGGGCCAAAAAGATGTGGTCCACACCATTGGCAACCAGCTGGGCCAGAAGGTGGGAGGCGAACTGCTGCGCAGGAACCGATTCGGATTTCTTGGCCGACAACTACTTGCCGTCCTTTTCGTCTCGAAGCCTGCGGGCTAGGTTGCGCAAAAATTCGGGGTCGTCATCGGGGGCGCGCTGACCACGCGGCTTAGCGCTTGGTGCGGGAGCCTCATCGGTGCCTAGCGGGCGTCCCAGAGCGAGGTAAAGAATGCCACCAACTGGGGTAACAAATACGCAGAGGAAGACCCAGATCCACTTTGGAAGTACGCGCACCGAGCGAGCCTGGGCGCTGGCAGCAAACACGGTAACAAATACCGTGAAAATTCCGATTGCGCCGATGGCGAAGAGTGCTGCCCGCATGTTTAAAGCCTACTTAGGATTGAAGCATGAACAATCCGGTAATTAACTACTTCCTATTGCGAATTGGCATTTTTGTAGCCGTGCTTTCCATCCTGCTGGTTACCCAGATGGACTGGATGCTGGCGGCCATTTTTGCAGCCGTGATTTCGTTCTCGCTGTCGATCATTTTCCTGCGCAAGCAACGCGACAAGGTTTCCGAGTACGTTCACAACCGCAGCCAGGCTCGCATTGCCAAGGCAAAGAGCCAGCCAGAGGGTGACGTAGAGAACGAGCTACTGGACCGAGAAGGCAAGTAGCACAAGCAAGGCGTAGGCCAGCGCAGCAAAGCTGGTCAGCTTCAGCACCAAGATCAGTTCTTTAGGCTGCTTTGCCTGAACAAAAATAAGCGTTGCAGGTGCGCTGATCAGCACGCTAAACCAGGCCAAAATCGTGCCCGGGTAAACAAATCCAATCAGCGCCAAAATTAGGTATGGCAGCCAGAGCATGGCTACAAAAAGCACCGATGCCCAGCGTTTGCCCAGCTTCACGGCCAGGGTGCGCTTGCCCACCTGAACATCGGTGTTAATGTCACGGATGTTATTGACCATCAAAACGGCACAGGCAAACAACCCTGAGGCAACTGCCCACAGCACCGCGGTCTGGTCTAGGTAACCAATCTGGATGAAGCTGGTGCCAATGGTTGCCACCAGGCCAAAGAAGATGAAGACCGCAACATCACCCAGGCCGGCATAGCCGTATGGATGCTTGCCACCGGTGTAATACCAGCCAGCCGTTAGACAGGCCACGCCCACAATAACTAGCCACCAGAACCCGGTGATAACCACGATGGCTAGGCCCGCAAAAGCGGCTAGGGCGAAGAAACCCAGGGCTACGTTTCGCACCTGCTTGGCCGGAACTGCCCCCGAGCCGGTGAGACGAAGTGGGCCAACTCGCTTGGCGTCGGTGCCCCGGATGCCATCGCTGTAGTCGTTGGAATAGTTGACGGCAATCTGCAGTAACAGCGCAACCGCTAGAGCCAAGAGGCTAAGAGCTAGGTTGAATCGGCCAACCGCGATGGCACTTGCCATTCCCAGTGCCACCGGCACCACGGCTAGCGGCAGAGTGCGGAGTCTGGCACCGGCCAACCAGAGGCCAGAAGTGGAGTTACGCGATTTTTTAGGCACCTATCGATGCTACTCAAGAGAACTGGGCTTTGAGAGCCAGATAGTCTGGCTTGCCGCTGGAGAGCCTCGGCAGGTTGTCCACTCGGATTACCCGCACCGGCTTGGCGGCTGGGCCCAGCTGGCTGAGAGCATCGGCAGCAATGAAGTCTGCGACCTCTGGGCTACCCAAATAGATGACGGCAGCGCGCTCACCCCACTGGTTGTCATTCACCGAGATGGCTGCAACTTCAACAACGCCCCCGATGCCACGAACCGCCTCCTCGATGAGGTCTAGCGAGATCTTGATACCACCCGAGTTGAGAACACGGTTGGTGCGGCCCAGCACCCGCAGGTGGCCGTCGGAATCGATTTCGCCCAGGTCGTTGGTGACGTACCAGCCAGTGTCATTGGCAACGTTATTTGCCAACACCGCTCCCCTGATCTTGATCTGGCCGGACTCGGTTAGGCCAAGTTCAACACCGTCCAGCGGCTTGCCGTCATAGACGCAACCGCCAGCGGTCTCGGCCGAGCCATAGCTGCGCACAATCTTGAGACCAAGGTCTTGGGCAGTCTCCAGCAGAGCCGAATCGGTGGCCTGACCACCAACCAGAATGGCATCGAACCGGCGCAGTTGGGCAAGCAGATAGGCATCCGATGCGGCAGCGGTTACCAGACGCTGCAGCTGGGTGGGCACCAGCGAAACAAAGCGGCGAGCGCCCGTCATAAAGCCAGCGCTGCGGCCGAATGCCTCCGCGGTAAACGGCAAGGCCGTGTTCATGATTACCGGCTGAGTCTCGGCTACCAGCGATCGAAGCAGCACGTTGATGCCGGCGATGTAGTTGATGGGTAGGGCTAGTAGCCACTGCGATGAGCCCTCGGATGCTTCACCCGATAGGGCCAAGTCGCTGGCCTCGCAACTTGCAAGCAGTGCCTGGCGGCTCAAAGTAATTCGCTTGGGAGTGCCGGTGCTTCCGCTGGATTCCACGATCAACGCAACGTCATCATCAACTTCGTTGGGCAGTCCGTGCACCTCAGGCATCAGGCCGTTGGTCTCTGGAGCGGTTACGAAAACCGCCTGCTTTCCGGCTAGGGCATCCGCGAACGCAATCAGCGCACCCACGGTGTCGTTGGCGGCAACCAGCTTGAGAGGAATAGACATTTTGTGATTCGAAAGTTTGAGGCTAATCGGCTCTGGTTAGAAGTGCCAAGGGAAAGGCGACCAGTCTGGTTCGCGGCGCTGCAGGAACGAGTCTCGGCCCTCAACGGCCTCATCGGTGCTGTAGGCAAGACGGGTGGCCTCGCCGGCAAACAACTGCTGGCCAACCAGACCGTCATCGGTGGCGTTCATGGCGTACTTCAGCATGCGGATTGCGGTTGGGCTCTTGCGCATGATTTCGGTACCCCACTCAACGCCGGCCTGCTCCAGCTGTGCGTGCGGAACCACTCGGTTCACCACGCCCATCTCGTAGGCGCGCTGGGCATCGTAGGTGTCACCCAGGAAGAAGATCTCGCGGGCAAACTTCTGGCCAACCTGCTTGGCAAGGTAGGCACTGCCGTAGCCGGCATCGAAGGAGCCAACGTCGGCATCGGTCTGCTTGAAGCGGGCGTGCTCGGCGCTGGCGATGGAAAGATCAGCGATGACGTTGAGAGAGTGTCCGCCGCCGGCAGCCCAACCCGGAACTAGGGCGATGACAACCTTAGGCATGAAGCGAATGATGCGCTGAACCTCAAGGATGTGAAGACGGCCGGCACGTGCAGGGTCTACGCCGGCTGCGTCCTCGCCATCGGAGTACTGGTAACCGCTCTTGCCACGAACCCGCTGATCGCCGCCGCTGGAAAATGCCCAGCCGCCATCCTTTTCGGATGGACCATTTCCGGTGAGCAAAACCACGCCCACCTTGGAGTTTTCGGCCGCGTGAGTGAGGGTTCGAACCAGCTCATCCACTGTCTTTGGGCGGAATGCGTTGCGCACCTCTGGACGGTTGAACGCGATGCGCACAATGCCTTCGGTGTTATGACGGTGGTACGTGATATCGGTGAGGCCTTCAAAGCCAGCCACTTCGTGCCAGATGGACGCGTCAAACAACTGGGAAACCGTGCTCGTCATACTTCTAGACTAACTGTGTGCTGATACCCAAAACCGATATGCGCCAGGCTGCAGGCACCGCACGCGTGCTGAGCATTCCGATGCGCACCAAGTTTCGCGGTATCACCGAGCGCGAAATCTTGTTATTCGAGGGCCCCGAAGGTTGGGCCGAGTGGTCGCCCTTTGTGGAATATCCCGACCCGGTGGCGGCCCAGTGGCTTGATGGAGCAATGGAGTTTGCGTTTGCCACTCCGGATTTGGTTCGCGATCGCATTGGAATTAATGCCACGCTTCCGGCTGTCTCCCCTGATTTGATTGCCTCGGCGCTGGCGCCCTTTGGCAACTTCCGCACCGTGAAGATAAAGGTTGCCGAACCTGGTCAGAAAATGGCCGATGATCTGGCGCGAATCCGAGCCGTTCGCGAGCTGTTTCCTGATGCCCGCATTCGCCTAGATGCCAATGGCGGTTATTCGGTAGCCAACGCCATGCAGCTGGCTTACCGTCTGGCCCACGATGGAATCGACCTGGACTACTTCGAACAGCCGGTTAGAAGCATCGAAGAGATGGTGGATCTGAAGTCCAAACTGTCCGGCAAGAACATCAAGATAGCCGCCGATGAACTGGTGCGCCTGGCCGAAGACCCACTGGCAGTGGCCAAGGCGGAGGCTGCCGATATTTTGGTGATCAAGGCTGCGCCACTGGGCGGCATTAGACAGGCGCTTCGCACCATCGAAAGGGCTGGGTTGCCGGCAGTGGTTTCCAGCGCGCTCGAGTCATCGGTGGGCATCAGCATGGGGCTTCATCTTGCGGGCGCGATGCCGACCTTGGATTACGACTGTGGACTTGGCACTGTTGCTCTGCTTACTGAAGACGTCTGCGACGAGCCACTGATTGCAGTTGACGGCTACCTTCCGGTGCGGCGGGTAGTGCCATCGGAGGCGCGAATGAACGCGTTGGCCACGAGCCCAGAGCGCACCCAGTGGTGGCTGGACCGCCTAGAGCGCTGCCTAGACCTACTTTAGGCCGGAGTAGACGTGCGAGAACGCGAACGAGCGTTCGAGAAATTCACTAGTAAAAGTGAAACTTCGCTTATTTGAGTCCGCTGTAAACGTGAAGTCCCTTGAAGAACAGGTTCACGATGGTGAAGTTGAAGATGATGGCCGCGAAGCCAACCACAACCAACCAAGCCGATCGCTTTCCGCTCCAACCGCGAGTGGCATTGGCGTGCAGGTATCCGGCGTAGATGGTCCAGATGATGAAGGTCCAGACCTCCTTGGTGTCCCAGCCCCAGTAGCGGTGCCAGGCGCGCTCGGCCCAGATGGCTCCCGCAATCAGGGTGAACGACCACAGGATGAAGCCGATGATGTTGAAGCGGTATGACGTCTGCTCCAGCTTTTCGATGGTTGGGAACAGGTCCAGGATGCGCTTCATAGTCTTGAACAGCGGGTTCTTGGCCAGCTTGCCCTTGGGCTCCTGCACCCACTTGGCGGTCTTCAGCAGGTAGGCGATGCTCAGTGCCGCGGCGATGTTGAAGAACGCAGTACCAAGGATGGCAACGCTCACGTGGATGAGCAGCCAGTAGTCCTGCAGGGCTGGCATCAGGGTCTTGACCTGCACGTACCAGAGAGTGGTGGCTAGGCCAAGAGCCAGAGTGACGAAGCCCGAGATTAGAACACCGATGAAGCGAATGTCCTTGCGGAAGAACTGTGCGATCACAAAGATGAGCACGGCCACCAGCGTGCTGGTGATGGTGAACTCGTACATGTTTGCCCATGGCACACGACCGGCGGCGATTGCTCGGCCAACCACACCGATGCCCTGGAAGGCAACTGCGATAACCATCGAGGCGATGCCATAGGTCTCTAGCTTGCCGGCCTGCTTGCGCACCTTTGACTTGGTGCTGGCGGCGTTTGCCAGGTTCATCGACAACATCAAGAACGCCACCGCGTAGAAAATCATCGAGGCGTAAATGCCAAGTTCGGTGAACTTAGAGAGGTTTTCGTTCAGTATCACGTTCATTTGGAGTCTTCCTCGGACTTGGTGGACTTCTTAGCCTTGGCCAGCTTCAGCTGCGCGGTGAGGTTTGCAATCACGCGCTCTAGCATTGGGTCGTCGCCTCGGGCCAGAGCTGCAATCTCAAAACCGTCATCAACAATCTTCACCCATACTCGGCGGCGTGGAATCACCAGCGACATAATGAGACCACCCAGCGCCAGCAGTGCGAACACCAGAACCCAAACCTGACCCGGGTTGTAATCGATGTCCAGCGAGGCGTAGCGGCGCAGCGAATCGAAGCTGACGGTACCCAAGCCGTTAGGCAGGGTCTGAGTCTGGCCCAGCTTCAGCTGAACACTCTTCACGCCGGTCTTACCACCGGTTAGCTGCTTTAGGCCGTGCACCGCCAGCGAGAACACGTTGGATGGAATTCCCGAGTCGAGGCCTAGGTTTCCCTCGTAGACGTTCATGGTTACCAGCGGGTTGGCGTTGGCCGGGAAAACCGAGGTGAGCGCACCGGTCTTTAGCCTGCCCGCGGTTGGGTAGAAGAACGACAAGATTCCAAACTGCTGTGGCTTGGCATCCGGCACCTTGATAACGCCAAGCGAGGTCATGTTGGCGTCCTGCGGCAGGTAAACAACCGGACCACTGAATGCCACATTGCCCTTGCCATCGCGGATGGTGATGACCGGGGCGTAGCCGTTGCCGGTGAGGTAAATCTTGGAGCCCGGAATCTCTGCCGGCTGGTTCACCTGGATGGTGCGGTTGATGATCTGCTGCGAACCGTGTTCGCGGATGGCAACGCGCGCCTTGAACGACAGTGGGGTTCCAACGTTGGTGCGGTTCAGGTAGTCGTACTTCACGTCGAAGCGGTTTAGGGTGACGCTGAAAGCCGGAAGTTGGTTCTCGTTGAAGGCGATGCCTGGGCTGAACGAGTCGTAGCCGGCAAGGTTGTTGACGAAGGTGTCGCCCTCAACCAAAACGCGCTGACCGCTGTAGGAGAAGGCTCCGCCCATACCAACTGCGATAAGCAAACCGACTAGTGAGATGTGGAAGATCAGGTTTCCGGTCTCGCGCCAGTAACCGCGCTCGGCGGCCACACTGTTCTCGGTGCGCACCACACGGTAGCGCTGCTTGCGAAGAGCCTTGTAGGCCTCAATCAGCACATCGGGGCGCTTCTTTGCACCGATCTTTACCAGCGCATATGCCGGCATGCGCGAAAGGTTGCTTGGGGTGGCCGCCGGAGGCGACTTGATGGCCTGGTAGTGCACCGCCGTGCGTGGCAACACACAGCCGATGAGCGAGACGAAAAGCAGGATGTAGATGGCGCTGAACCAAGCCGACGAATAAACGTCGAAAAGTTGGAACTTGTCCAAAATTGGGGCGAGAGTTGGGTTCTGCTGGAAGTAGGTGGTGACACCGTTTGGGTCGGCAGAGTGCTGCGGGTAGATGGAACCCGGAATGGCAGCTGTGGCAAGTAGCAGCAGCAAAATCAGAGCGGTGCGCATGCTGGTCAGCTGGCGCCAAGTCCACCGAGCCCAACCGCCGATGCCGAGAATCGGTTCGTTCATCGGTGCCTGCGAAGACACGTGGTCTGTGGGGCGGCCGGTAGCGCGAGTGCCGGTTGCCTGGGAGGCCTGGACCTGCGGTTTGTTGCCTTCGTTATTAGATTGCTGGGAGGTAGCCAACGATCGCCTCCTGTATTTGCGCGATGAGCAGATTCCAGATTCCGGTGACCATTAGTAGGCCCAGAACCACAATCAAACCGCCACCGACTAGGTTGAAAACGCGAATGTTCTTGCGGACAAAATTCACCGATCGGCTGGCCCAGCCAAGACCGGCAGCCAGACCCATGAACGGTAGGCCCAGACCCAACGAGTAGGCCAGAGCCAGGATGGAGCCACGCCAGCCGGAGCCGGTTTGGGTGGCAAGCGAAAGCACTGCGGCCAAGGTTGGGCCAATGCAGGGAGTCCAGCCAAGACCAAAGGCGATGCCCAAAAGCGGGGCGCCGATTAGGCCCGCGCGAGGGCGGAAGTTTGGCTTGAAGGTTCGCTGCAACCAACCAAACTGGCCAATCATGACAAAGCCAAGCAGGACCACAAAGACTCCAAGAATGCGCTGAACCAGGAGACCGTTTGCGCCATAGAAGAGGTGACCGAGGGCGCCGAAGGCCGAGCCGAAAGAAACGAACACCAGGCTGAATCCGGCAACGAATAGCGCGGTACCGGCCAGCACACGGCTCTTGGTGGCCTTGCCCGCGTTGGCGGCGCCCACCTGGCCATCGGTGCCCTTCTTTTCAGAGGCTGGGGCCTGACCCACCATGCCAGAGACGTAGCCGAGGTAGCCCGGAACCAGCGGAAGCACGCATGGCGAAAGGAACGAGATCAGGCCCGCAAGCAACGCCAACGGCACTGCAAGCAGCAGCGAACCGTTGAGAATTACCTGGGCTGGATTCATTACTTCTCGGCTACAACCTTCTGAATCATTGCCTTGAGGGTACCTTTTTCGAGGCGGCCCAGAATTCGAGCGGCAACGCGACCCTTGCGGTCGATCACCAGGGTGGTTGGAACCGCCTGCGGGCTAACAACTCCGGTGAAGGCCAACACCACCGAACCGGTGTTGTTGTCGATGATGCTTGGGTAGGTCATGCCAAAGGCGCGATCGAAGGCCTGTGCGGTGCCAGCGGTGTCCCGAACGTTGACGCCCACAAACTGAACCTTGCTGGGCAAGAACTGCTTGTAAAGCGCCTCAAGGTCCTTGGCTTCGGCGCGGCAAGGCGCACAGCCCGCGTACCAGAAGTTGACCACGGTAACCACGCCACTGAGGTTGTCACTGGAAAGCACAGAACCGGCCTCGGTGACACCGCGCCAGGTCACTGCTGCACCGCGGTCTGCTGCCGCGTATTCGCTGACGGTGCCATCGCCGGCGATGTAGTTCTTATTGTCGCCGCTCTTGAACTGGTTGGCCAGGGTGTCGTTGCCGGCACATCCAGATAGCAGCAGCGTGGCCGCAACCAGCAGACCGGTTGCCGCGGTGCGAAGCGATTTCTTGTTATTTGGCATTAGACGGCTCCAACATCGATGGCGCCGGCGCGCAGTGCGTGAGCCGGATCGCGATAGTCAACTTCGACGAGCTTGCCGTCGTGAATTTCAAAACTTGTAATACTGCTGAGCGCACAGCGACGCTGGGTTGGGTTGTGAGGCAGTTTTCGGCCGGTAACCGAAGAGTGCATCATCCAAATTGGCAGCTGGTGACTGACCAAAACCACGTCTCCGCCATCGGTGCTGGCGGCAATCTCAAGAACCGCCTCGGTCATGCGCGCCACAATGGCCTCGAAGGGCTCGCCCCAGGTGGGCACCGATGGGTTGCGGAAGTGAAACCACAGGTGTGGACGAAGCAGGATTTTGCCTGGCTTCATGACCTTGCCCTGGAAGAAGTTGTAAGGCTCGATTAGGCGTTCATCGATTACTGGCTGAAGTCCAAGTAGCTGAGCAAAAGGCGCAGCCGATTCTTGAGTGCGCTGCAGCGGCGAGCAGTAGAGCGCCGAGACCTTGCGGCCAGAATTTTTGATTTCGGTGGCTGCGGCGAGCGCCATTTTGTGCCCGAGATCAGACAAACCAAAGTTGGGCAGTCGGCCGTACAGCACGCCCTGGGGATTGTGGACCTCGCCGTGACGAACTAGGTGGATTCGATCGGCAGCCATGGCTTCTAGTTTACCCTCCGCTAAACTGGTTGCTAAGCGCCAGATAGGCTGTAAATAGCCTGAAGATTGGCTGTAAACCGGCCTCCAAGCCAAGCCAAGAAAGACCAAGATTTCATGTCGAATCGTGTCCTAATCAACTCCCTTGCTGCCAGCCAAGATGGCCCAGTTCAGCTCAGCGGTTGGGTTGAAACCCTCCGCGACCAGAAGCGCATCCAGTTTGTGGTTCTGCGCGATGAGTCTGGTTCGGTGCAGGTTACCTACAAGCGTCAGGAAGAAGATGCCCAGGCCGACATCATCTCCAGCCTCACCCACGGTTCGTTTGTTACCGTCACCGGTGGCCTGGTCCACGACGAGCGCGTGAAGCTTGGCGGCATCGAGATTCAGCTTGAGAAGCTAGAGATCGTCACCCTGGCCAACCCAGAGACCCCAATCGCCGATGACACCAGCATCGACAAGCGCCTCGACTGGCGCTTCCTAGACCACCGTCGTCCAGAGATGAACCTGGTCTTCCGAGTACAGACCACCCTCGAGCGCGCTTGGCGAGAGTACTGGTACGAGAACGACTTCATCGAGCTGCACACTCCAAAGCTGATGGGTTCGCCATCGGAGTCCAACGCCGAGCTCTTCGAGATGGAGTACTTCGAACTTGGCAAGGCCTATCTGGCTCAGAGCCCACAGTTCTACAAGCAGATGGCGATGATGTCTGGCCTTGGCCGCATCTTCGAGATTGGCCCAGCCTTCCGCGCCGACCCATCCTTCACCAGCCGCCACGCAACCGAGTTCACCTCGATTGACATGGAAGTAAGCCACATTGCAAGCCACGAGGACATCATGGCAATGCAGGAGCAGCTGCTGGCTCGCGGTCTTCAGGCAGTAAAGGACAAGCACGGAGACGAAATCAAGGCACTCTTCGATGTAGACATCGTGGTTCCTACCGTTCCGTTCCCACGTGTTCCAATCACTGAGGCGTACCAGATCATCGCTGAGCGCGGTCACGTTATCGAGCGCGGCGGCGACCTAGACCCTGAGGGCGAGCGCCAGATTGCCGCCCACGTTGCCGAGAAGTTTGGCCACGAGTTTGTGTTTGTAACCGACTACCCAATCTCGGTGCGTCCGTTCTACCACATGCGCCACGATGACAACCCTGGCCTAACCAAGAGCTACGACCTCATCTGGCGCGGCACCGAGATCACTACCGGAGCCCAGCGCGAACACCGCCTGGACAAGCTGGTGGAGCAGGCCAAGGAAAAGGGTCTACACCCAGAGGGTCTAAAGCAGACCTACCTCGACTTCTTCGAGTACGGCGCACCAACCCACGGTGGTTTTGGAATGGGTCTTGCCCGCGTTCTGATGCTGCTGTTGCACCAGGCAAACATCCGCGAGGTAACCTACCTATTCCGCGGCCCAACCCGCCTGATTCCATAGTCCTAAAACAAAAAAGCCGGTACCTCACGCTTGAGGTGCCGGCTTTTTTGTCATTCGGAAGCGTTTAGTCGCGCTTGACTCCCCCGCCGCGCTTGGCTTCGTTCCAGGCGATTACCGCCAGTGGAGTGACCCAGAAAGCCCAGACTGCAATGGCGATGACCACGATGTTGCCAAGGTGAGATCCCTCGATCAATCGGGCACCTGACCAACCCCACTGCAGGCACCACTGCCAGAAGTTCTGGTGCCAGTGGCCGTTGGCTGTCTCGTAGCCAGCGCTGGTGGTCTGCACCCAGGCATCAACCTGTTGAAGTGGGCCATTTTTCCAAAGTTCAATCACCGTGGTGTAGAAAACCCAGAAGATGGCAAGCCCGGTGGCGAATCCGCGATAGGCAGACCTGAATGCACGGTCTCGCACGTTTCTTTGGCGTTCGTCTAGGTATAGGTCCGGCAGGGTTGTCACCTTGCGCACTGAGATATTGAGCAAAATGGACGAAACCGCCATGCAGGTTAACCAAACGATGATTGCCGGGAAACCCAAGCCGTACGTTGTTGCCAACAGCACCGGCGAAACCGACGCAGTGATGACTAGGCGGCGCTGGGCCTTTGGCGTGCGAACGATGTCCCAGAGGCTATCGCGCATTAGGTTGTCGATTTTTTGTTGTTTGCGATTGCTGATTCCTTCAAATGAAGTTGACACTTCAATCCCCGCTTTCAAGTGAGAACACTGAGTCCACCGAACTACCCAGGGCGGCTGCGATCTTCAACGCAAGCACAAGGCTTGGGCTGTATTCGCCGCGCTCTAGATAGCCGATGGTTTGATAGTGAACGCCAACCTGGTCGGCGAGCTCTTGCCGACTTAGACCAACTTGAGTGCGCAGCAGCTCGATTCGGTTTGCAACCCGTTCTTCTTCGTGCTTTGGTTTTCGACTCATACTCGTAGCATAAATGCTATGTAGTAATAATGCAACAATTTGCACCTAAGCGAGTCGAGGGTATCAAAGGGACGTCGCGAAATTGAGCCCCTTTATCGCCATAAAATCTTTTCCATTGTTGGTCACAAGCACCGCTCGCTCAGTCATCGCATGAGCCGCAATCAGAACGTCGAAGGCCCCAATTCTTCGTTCTTTATCCAACAAAGCCGAGGCAGAAGCAGCTGCGATAGCTGCGGCATCCGCTTCGAACGGGACGATTCGAATAGTCCTAAGGAAAGAAGCTATAAGTTGCGCGAGAGCCCCATCTGGAGCTGCCCGCTGCTTATAGAGCTCCAGCTCATAGGCAACGATTGCGGAGATTGCCATTTCTTTGGTGTCTCCAGAGGTGAACCTACTTGCCCAAGGGCTCTGACCCTTGATGATGTAGCTGCAAACATTTGTATCCAGCATGATCATCGCAACATACCCTCTTCCTCATTGAAGTCCGGCAGTTCCATAGGAGGGTTATAGCGTTCAAACGAATTGAGCTCTTCTTCTGTTAGCAATGGAAGTAGGCGCTTTTGGAGCTCGAGGAAGGAAGCAAAGTCGGAGGGAGCGGACTCGGAGATCTTGAGCTGGTCGCTGCCTGGCTCTCGCCAAATGAAGACCTCAGGCCCGGCAGGGCAGATTTCGGCAGGAATGCGCACGGCCTTGCTGCCACCATTTTGAAACAGTTTCGTCATGTATACCTTTGTCATGCTTCTGCCCTCCAGAAATCTATACTTTTGTATAGATAGAGCAAAGATACAACAGTGGTCTTACATTTTGTCAAGCAGGATTTGGCGGTTTAGCGCGCCTTTTTCAGCACCGAATGGGTCTTGTCGGCCCAGGGGTGCTTCTTGCCCATCAGCCTCAGCACGATGAGCAAAATGGGGAACCAGAAGGCCTTCAGAAATCTCCACAGCAACTTACCCATTTGCTCGCTCCTCCAGCGCCGCGGTCAATCTTGCCGCGTCCACATGCCAATAACTGTGCATCTTTCCATCGATGAGCACAACTGGAATTTCCTCGGAGTGCTTCAAGGCCAGCGCCGCATCTTCCAAGATGTTCTTCTCGGCAATAGACACCACAATCCCAGGTTGTGCCGCCTCAAAGCTTGCGATCACGGCCGATAACGCAATCCGAGCGTCGTCGCAGAGGTGACAGCCCGGCTTGCCAATCAGGGTGATTTCGATACTTTTGGTCACGCATTCAGCCTATGGCAATCCACTAGCCCTAATATTGGGGCGTGCCCAAGTCAACCAAGACCACGCGCGCGCCCAAGATTGAGGCCGCCTTTTTCGATGTGGATAACACCATCATTCGAGGGTCTTCTTCCTTCCTCTTTGGCAAGGCAGCATTCAAGCGCGGTTTCTTTACCCGCAAAGACGTTTGGCGTTTTGCCTGGCACCAGTCGCGCTTTATCGCCAAGGGCGAGACGCAAGACATGGTCACCACCATCAAGGATCAGGCGCTTGCCCTAATCGCAGGCCACAAGGCCGCCGACCTTGAGGCGCTCACCGATGAGGTTTACGACCTGCAGCTGAAGCCGAAGCTTTGGCCAGAGACCGTTCGCCTTGCCAAGGAACACGTGGCCGCTGGCCGCGAAGTTTGGCTGGTAACTGCAACCGCTCAGGAAATTGCCGACGTGCTGGCTCAGAAATTGGGGCTCACCGGGGCAATCGGTACCAAGATTGAGCGCGACTCAAAGGGCATCCTCACCGGAAAGCTGATTGGTCACACGCTTCACGGACGCCACAAGCGTCGTGCGGTACGCGCCCTTGCCAAGGAGCGCAACATCAGCCTTCGCCGCAGCTACGCCTACAGCGACAGCGTGAATGACCTACCGATGCTGACCCTGGTTGGAAATCCGGTTGCGGTAAACCCAGACGCCACATTGAAGGTGCACGCTTACGCCGCCGACTGGCCGATCCTTGTTTTCAAGAAGCGTGCCCTCAAGGCCAACAAGGACGAGGCTTACAAGGCCGCTGTCAAGGTAAAAAAGGTAAAGAACAAAGCCGCCAAATAGGGACTCAACAACGGCTAGCAACTCGAGTTGTGGCCGGACCTAATCCGCAAACACCCGTTAAACAAGAAACCCGCCAACTGAGGCGGGTTTTTGTGCATTCGAGGTAAATCGAAGACGATTTACTTCTTATTGCGACGCTGGTGGCGAGTCTTACGAAGCAACTTGCGGTGCTTCTTCTTAGACATACGCTTGCGACGCTTCTTGATGATTGAACCCACGAAGACCTCACAGAGATTGGATTGTGCGGAAAACTTAAATCCGCAGAGCAGTTCTACTATTCTAGCCCACTTTACGCATACGCTCTAACTATGAGCAATCAGCTGCCATATGAGGTAATCAAGAACTTCGGCGATTTCGAACTTCGTAGCTACCCAACCTACCTGCTGGCACAGGTCCAAATCCGTGGAGACTTCATTACCGCAGGCAACTCTGCCTTTAGCCCACTCCTTCGCTACATCACCGGCCAGAACGCCAAAAAAGCTCAGATGGCAATGACCTCGCCTGTGCTTCAGAACAGCGTTGAGCCAGATCACCACATCGTGAGTTTTGCTTTACCGGTTGGCATCACCAAGGCAATCGCTCCGCTACCCACCGATGAAAAGGTGCACCTGGTTGAGGTTGAGGCCCACCAGGCCGTAGCCCTGCGCTTCTCGGGTGGTTGGAACTTCGACCGCTTCCTTGCCAAGGCAGAGGAGCTGGAAGATGCGGTCACCGAGGCGATTCGCGGTGGCTGGCTTAACGGTGAGATGGTTGGTGACCCATACTTTGCCCGCTACAACTCTCCGTTCACTCCTTGGTTTATGCGCCGTAACGAAGTAATCATCGCGGTAAACACTAAGTAGCGCGATAACAGCCATTGCGGCAAGGCTGTCTTTGGGTTTCACCCGCCTTTAGTAGGCTCTAACCGAAACCCGAAAGGAAATCCATGTCCGCTTTGTTGCGCAAACTTGCCGCCGAATTCATTGGTACCGGCGTCTTCGCCGCCTCTATCGTAGGCGTCACCTTTAACAACCCTGTGACCCCAACTGCCGGCTTGGTGCTTGCGGTTGCACTTGGCCTGATGATCCTGCTTTTCGGTGATGTCAGCGGTGGCCACTTCAACCCTGCAGTTACCCTGTACTTCCTTGCCAAGCGCGCCATCGGTGCCGGCAACGCGGTTGGCTACATCTTGGCTCAGACCGCCGGCGCCATCGTTGGCGCATTCGTTGGTGGCGAGCTGCACGGCCGCAACCTCTGGACCGTGAACAACACCAGCATCGGCAATGGCCAGATGCTCAGCGAGATCTTTGCCACTGCCGGCCTTGTCTGGCTTATCGGTTACCTCGCAGGCACCGAGCGCGGTCGCCTTATCCCTATCGCTGTTACCGCCTGGGTATTTGCTGCCGGAACCTTCACCGGTTCGGGTGCCGTAGCTAACCCGGCAATCACCATCGGTCGCATGTTCACCGCAAACACCGTTGTCGCCATTGGCGTCGAGCAGGGCCTGTACTACATCCTGGCTCAGTTCATCGGTGTGCTGGTTGCCATCATCGGACTGCTTTACATCACCCCAGTGGTGGGCGCTAAGGCTAAGAAGAAGTCCAAGAAGTAATAACGATTTATCTAAAAACCCCGCGTTCTAGAAGAATGCGGGGTTTTTTTATAGAAAAAGGACTTACTATTTTTTAGTTATGACTAACCCAAGTAGTCCGCAGCCCAAGCAGGCGCGCGCCAAAGAGACCATCGATCTGCTGATCAAGGCCACCGATCGCGCCATGCGCGAGGGCGGTGAGTCGGCTGTGCGAATCCAGGAACTTAGCGATTCCACCGGCATCTCAATCGGCTCGATCTACCACCACTTCGGCGACCGCGATGGCCTGATTCGCGCCACCCACGCCTACAACTTCTCATCGGTGATTGCCGCCGACATCCCCCGAGTCAAAGACTTCATCGATCGCATGTCCTCCACCGATGAAATGGCAGAGCACTACGACGAGATGCTCAACTTTGTGAAGTCGCACTTCTCGGTGCAGTCTGCCCTGGAGCGTGCCGCCATTGTTGGAAACACCGCCGGACGCCCAAAGCTGCAGCAAGAGCTTGGCGAAGTTCAGACTCAGCTGACCGACGGCGTAACCGAGGTTATGGCCATTGCCAAAGAGCGCAACATGCTCAAGGAGCACTTAAACCCACGTGCTGCCGCAACCGTGATGCTGGGAATTTTGTTTGGCAAGGCAATCGCCGAGCTAGACAACAACCCAGTTAGCGACGACGACTGGTCGCGCGCCATGCTGAGTGCCTTCAGCGGAATGCTTACTCGCCCAAACGCCTAGTCTGCGTTTTACTGCTTGCGGCTTTAGCTAGTCGTGGTTTGATCCCTCAACGCGCGATGCCTTGAAACGTGCCGCGGCGTCTTTGAATCCGTTTACGCGAATCTCTGAAACCTGCTCACCGATGCGCGCCGAAATGCGAGCGACCTCTTCGCGAAGCTTGTCATCGGCGTCTGAGGCGGTGTTGGCGGCAGCCAGCTTGGCGTCTGCCAGCTTGCGGCCAACTTCCTTGCCCAGCTCTTCTGGATCGATGTTGGTGTCTGCGATCTTCTCGGCAATCTGACCGTTTAGCCAGGTGGCACCCATGGCAATCCAGGTGCCCAGCTTCTCACCGGCATCGCCCATCATCGATGGGAAGTCTTTGTCGCCTTCCGGCTGAGCGGTAACGGCATCAGCCATGCCCATGCGCGCCAAGAACAGCTCCACCTCGGCTAGCGGGGCGGCATCCACGGCGTAAACGCGAGCCTGACCAACTGCAGTAGCGCTAACCAGACCGGCTTCACGCAGGGTCTTGAGGTGCTTGGAGACGGTTGGCTGACCCTCCTGAGTGATGGCAACCAGTTCGCTTACGCTGAGCGGCTTTGCCTTCAAAGCCTCCAAAATGGTGCGGCGAATTGGGTCGGCAATAACTGCGAAGATGTCGTTCATGCCAAAAGGCTAACTCAAGCTGGGCCGGAGCGAAAGACCTATATTCCGATATTGGAATGTATTAGCCCAGGATTCGACTAGTTTCCAGCTGAGATTTGCTTTGCCCGCGCCACGGCGGCCTCGGTGGCTGCCTTGAAGAGCTGTGCCAAACCACCCTCGCTGAGCACTGCGATGGCGCGTTCGGTGGTTCCGTTTGGGCTGGTTACCTGTCGGCGCAGGTCGGCCGGAGCCTTGCCACTGGCAACCAGCAGCTCGGAGGCTCCCAGGAAGGTCTCGGATACCAAAAGATTGGCGGTGGATTCATCGAAGCCAAGCTCCAGCGCGGCTGAAGTTAGTTGCTCGATCAGGTAGAAGACGTAAGCGGGGCCAGAACCGCTGATGCTGGTGAGCGCATCGATTTGGGACTCGTCCAGCACAACAACCTTGCCAACGGTCTCAAAAAGGCTGCTGGCGCTGTTCAGCTGGGCATCGGCGACACGGCTGCCACGAGCCAAACCGGTGACCGCACGGCCAACGATGGCTGGGGTGTTTGGCATGGCACGGATTACCGCCACCGAATTTGGCACTGCAGCCTCCATTGCGGCATTGGTAATGCCGGCGGCCACACTGATCACAAGCGCATCGCTGCTTAGTGCATCAGATACCTCGCTCAAAACCTGGGTGATGTACATCGGCTTGACTGCAACCAAGACCACATCGGCGCCGGCGGCGGCGAGTGAATTGGCATCGGCTGATTGCTCGGCCGAGTAGGCGGTCACACCCAGCTCGGTGGCCAACTTGTTGGCACTGGCCAGGCTCTTGGTGCTGACCGATACGCTGCCGGCGTCGAAGCCAGCCTTGAGCAGGCCGCTCAGAATGGCGGTGCCCATAGAGCCAGAACCGAGGATTGCAATCTTGTTGATGTTCACAAGGCAAGTTTACGATTTAGTGTCGGTGGCTTTGGCTAGGTTAGATGTATGGCCTCTAAGAATAAGAACGACTACGCCTGCACCGAGTGCGGGTGGACCACGGTCAAATGGATTGGCCGCTGCGGCGAGTGCCAAGCCTGGGGCACGGTGCAAGAGGTAGGCGCCCAAACCGGCATCACATCGAGGGCCAAGCCAGCCATCATTTTGGCTTCGGCTGCCGCCAAGAGCATCACCGAGGTTGACGCCGGCACGGTAGCCGCCAAGTCAACCGGCGTTGCCGAATTCGACAGAGTCTTGGGCGGTGGCCTAGTTGCCGGCGCCGTCATTTTGCTCAGCGGCGAACCCGGAGTTGGCAAGAGCACCCTGCTGCTAGAGGTAGCATCCAAGATGGCCCGCGGTGGCACTCGTGTGCTCTATGTGAGCGGTGAAGAATCGGTTGGGCAGATCCGCCTGCGCGCAGAGCGCACCAATGCCATCACACCAGAGCTCTTCCTGGCCACCGAAAACGATTTATCCACCGTTCTGGGCCAAATCGATGCCGTGCAGCCCGGCCTCATTCTGGTCGATTCGGTGCAAACCATCGCCAGCGCAGCCATCGATGGCTCGGCGGGTATGCCCAGCCAAATCCGTGAGGTTGCATCCAGCCTCATCTCGGTGGCCAAAGACCGCGGCATTCCTGTCATTCTGGTTGGCCACGTCACCAAAGACGGCTCCATCGCTGGCCCTCGCCTACTAGAGCACCTGGTAGACGTGGTTTGCCACTTCGAGGGAGATCGCCAAACTTCGCTGCGCTTCGTGCGCAGCCTCAAGAACCGTTTTGGCCCAACCGATGAGGTAGGTTGCTTTGAGATGACCGGCGAAGGCATCGCCGAGGTGGCAGACCCATCTGGCCTTTTCCTCAGCCGCGGTCACCAGCCGGTTTCCGGCACCTGTGTCACCGTAACCATGGAGGGCAAGCGTGCGCTCATCGTTGAGGTTCAGGCGCTGGTAGTCAAAACCTCAGCCCCAAACCCACGCAGGGTTACCAACGGGCTAGACAACAGTCGCGTCAGCATGCTCTTGGCAGTGCTTGAGCGCCGAGCTGGGCTTCGCCTTGGCGAGCACGATGTCTACGTCTCCACCGTTGGCGGTGTCAGGGTAACCGAGCCCGCAGCAGACCTGGCAATCGCACTTGCCGTGGCATCCGCAATACAAGACAAGCCAATCGCCCATAACCTGGTGGCATTCGGTGAGATCAGTTTGGCCGGCGAGATCCGCAAGGTTTCCAACTCCAAGCAGCGCGCGTCAGAAGCAAACCGACTTGGGTTTATCCGCAGCGTAGATTCCGAGGTTGGCGACCTGAAGGCCGCGTTGGCCCTTGGTCTGAACTGGTAGTTGATCAACACGGGTCGGTGGCTTGCCCGCCACCTCGCAGCGCTCGGTCGCGCTTCGGGGCTGAACTGGTAGTAAAGCCTTAGTTCAGCTGGAACTGCAGGTCGTTGCTCTTCACGCCGTTTACGGTCACCTGGAAGTGGTAGTAAGCGCCGCCACCTACAGCGGCCGCCTGACCTGCGCCACAACCGCTAGCGCTCGAGTGCACGCGCTCCCAGACCGAGGCCGGACTGGCGTTTACAACACCCGGCTGAAGCAGCATCGGGAAGGCTGTGTCTGCGGTGCGGTCGCACTGGGCGTTGTCCCAGATAACCTCAGAGCCACTGGTGATCTTGTAGTTCTGAGCCTTGGTGCCAACGTCGAAGTAGCAAGCCGAGCTTGAAGTATTGGTAACGGTGAACCAAAGACTTGGCTTGAAACCAGCCGCAATTGCCGTCATCGGCTTCTTGCCATCACCAATGTAGGCGGCCACCGACACGTTAGCAACCGAGCAGTTCTGGATGCCCGCGGAGTTTGACGACGAAGCCGAAGCAGATGCGGCCGGCTTGGCGTTACCGCCAAAGAGTCCACCTACAAATCCCACTACGGCCGAAATTCCCGACCAGATGAGTGCCACAAGGGCAATAACAACAACTAGGGCGATGATGCGGCGAATCATCAGGGTGCGCGGTGATGGAGCTGAAGCTGACATGCTTCAAATCTAATAAGCGGTTTGCCTAGAGCAGCTTAAGCATCCTCGTGTTGCCCAGCGTGTTTTCCTTTACGCGGGCCAAATCCAAGAACTCGGCAATACCGTCATCGCTGGATCGAACCATCTCGGCGTAGGTTTGGGGGTCCACCGGGATATCGCTGATTGCTTCAAATCCGTGTTTTGCAAAGAACTGAGTCTCAAAGGTGAGGCAGAAGACTCGCTTCACGCCAAGCTCTGCGGCCCGCTTTAGCAGCGCCGAAACGATTGCGTGGCCAACGCCCTGACCACGGGCAGCCTCAGAAACAACCACCGAACGAACCTCGGCCAGGTCTTCCCACATCACGTGCAGCGCGCCCGCGCCGATGATAGTTCCAGACTCATCCTCGGCCACCAGAAACTCCTGGACCTTTTCGAAGAGGCTAACCAGGTCGTGGTGCAACAGCTTCTGCCCATCGCCCTCGAGCGGCTGACGGATTGCCTGAATAGCGCGCACGTCATCGGTGTGAGCCGAACGAATTTTGAATGAAGCCATGGACATAAATGCTACTAACAGAAACAACTATGCCGCCCCAGTTGAACCGGGGCGGCATTGTTAGTTTGGATATTGCCGGGCGAAGCAGGCCTAGACGGTTGGCGCGCCAACGCTTTCGTGAACGCGTGGCTTGCTAGTGAATACAAACTGTCCGTCAACCACGTCTACCGAGACGTGAGTGGAGGCAGGCATCTCACCGTGCAGGATCTTCTCCGAGAGCTTGTCCTCGATCTCGCGCTGAACCGCGCGACGAAGTGGACGAGCACCGAGTGCTGGGTCGAAGCCGATCTCGATCAGCTTGTCCTTGGCGGCATCGGAGAGCTCTAGAGTCATGTCGCGGTCTTCCAAACGGAAGGCAAGACGCTTGATGAATAGCTCTACGATCTGACGCAGTTCTTCCTTGTTTAGCTGAGGGAAGACGATGGTCTCGTCTACTCGGTTTAGGAACTCAGGCTTGAAGTTCTTCTTCAGCTCTTCGTTGACCTTGCCCTTCATCAGCTCGTAGTCGTTCTGCGAGTTGCCCTCAAGCGAGAAGCCCATGGTGCCGCGCGAGATGTCGCGAGTTCCAAGGTTGGTGGTCATGATGATCACGGTGTTCTTGAAGTCAACAACGCGACCCTGGCCATCGGTGAGGCGACCCTCTTCAAGGATCTGAAGCAGGCTGTTGAAGATGTCTGGGTGAGCCTTCTCGATCTCGTCGAACAGCACAACGCTGAATGGCTTGCGGCGAACCTTCTCGGTTAGCTGGCCACCCTCTTCGAAGCCAACGAAGCCCGGAGGGGCACCGAATAGGCGGCTGACGGTGTGCTTCTCGCCGTACTCGCTCATGTCGAGGCTGATTAGTGCACCCTCATCGTCGAATAGGAACTCGGCGAGCGCCTTGGCTAGCTCGGTCTTTCCAACACCGGTTGGACCGGCGAAGATGAACGAACCCGATGGACGCTTTGGATCCTTTAGACCCGCACGCTGACGACGGATGGTCTTGGCCAGAGCGGCGATTGCCTCTTCCTGACCAATAACGCGGCGGTGCAGCTCCTGCTCCATGAAGATGAGTCGCGAGGATTCTTCTTCGGTGAGCTTGAATACTGGAATGCCGGTGGCCTGAGCCAGCACCTCGGCGATTAGACCCTCGTCAACGATGCCCATGTCGCGCACGTTGCCCTTGCGGAACTCCTTCTCGAGGCGAACGCGCTCGGCGTTGAGGGTCTTCTCCTCGTCGCGCTTGCTGGCGGCGAGTTCGAAGTCCTGGTTCTCGATGGCCTTCTCTTTGTCCACGCGCACGGCAACGATCTTCTCTTCCAAGGCGCGAAGCTCTGGTGGCGAAGAAAGGATGCTGAGGCGGACGCGAGCACCGGCTTCATCGATCAGGTCGATTGCCTTGTCTGGCAGGTGTCGGTCTTGGATGTAGCGGTCGGCTAGGTTCACCGCGGCAACAAGTGCGCCATCGGTGATGGAAACCTTGTGGTGAGCCTCGTAGCGGTCGCGGAGACCCTTGAGGATGTTGATGGCGTGAGGCAACGATGGCTCGTTGACCTGAACGCTCTGGAAGCGGCGCTCTAGTGCGGCGTCCTTCTCGAAGTACTTGCGGTACTCGTCCAGGGTGGTGGCACCAATGGTCTGGAGCTCGCCACGGGCCAGCAGCGGCTTAAGGATGCTGGCGGCATCGATTGCACCCTCGGCAGCACCGGCACCAACCAGCGAGTGAATCTCATCGATGAAGGTGATGATGTCGCCGCGGGTGCGGATCTCCTTGGTTACCTTCTTGAGGCGCTCTTCGAAGTCGCCGCGGTAGCGGCTTCCGGCGATGAGCGCACCCAGGTCTAGGGTGTAAAGCTGCTTACCCTTGAGGGTCTCAGGTACGTTGCCCGAAACGATTGCCTGGGCCAAACCCTCGACAACTGCGGTCTTACCAACGCCAGGCTCACCAATGAGAACCGGGTTGTTCTTGCTGCGGCGCGAAAGAATCTGCATGACGCGCTCGATCTCGCGCTCGCGGCCAATAACTGGGTCAAGCTTGCCCTCGGCGGCAGCCTGGGTGAGGTTACGACCAAACTGGTCGAGGATCTGCGATCCCTTCTGCTTCTCCTGCTCGGTGGCGCCAACGCCAACAGTCTCTTTGCCCTGGAAGCCCGAAAGCAGCTGGATTACCTGCTGGCGAACACGGTTGGTGTCTGCGCCCAGCTTGGTGAGAACCTGAGCGGCAACACCCTCGCCCTCGCGGATGAGACCAAGCAGCAGGTGCTCGGTGCCAATGTAGGAGTGGCCAAGCTGAAGTGCCTCGCGAAGCGAAAGCTCTAGAACCTTCTTGGCGCGTGGAGTAAACGGAATGTGACCGGTAGGTGCCTGCTGGCCCTGACCGATGATCTCCTGAACCTGCTCGCGAACAGACTCGAGCGAAATGCCCAGCGCCTCAAGCGCCTTGGCGGCAACGCCCTCGCCCTCGTGGATGAGACCAAGCAGGATGTGCTCGGTGCCAATGTAGTTGTGGTTTAGCAGCTTGGCTTCTTCTTGAGCCAAAACCACAACGCGACGAGCCTTGTCGGTGAACTTTTCAAACATCATTACTCCTTGGATGCACCCGCTGGTTCTGGCCGAGAATAGACAAAACTGTGAGGTTATCTAATGGAATGGTAAGGCGAGATAGTGCTTGAAAATAGGCTTGTTCGCTTTGGGGTGAACCCTCTACAACTTGTAAACGTCGCGTCGGTGACCGACCTGCACTACGAGCACAATCAAGGCTTCGTCTTTGATTGTGTAGACAACTCGGTAATCGCCGACCCGCACCCGCCACAAGTTGCCCTTGCCCACCAACTTCTTGGACTTTGGAGGTGTCGGGTTCCTTACCAAAAGCCTTGCCGCCGCAAAAACTCGTTCCCGATTATGTGAGTCGAGTTTCTTTAGCTGCTTGATCGCATTTGGTTCGAAGCGCAGTTCATAGTGGGCATCAGTCAAGATCGATGCCGAGCTCTGCCGCCACTTCCTCTAGAGAAAAGGTTGGTCCGCCGGCTTCAACCCGTTCCAACGCCTTGGTGGCTTCCTCAATGTCGCGGGCATCTTCAAGCACCTGCAGCGCCAACCGGGCTAGTTCAACATTCATCATCACTACGGCAGGACGCGAGTGATCGGTGATTGTCACTGGCTCAGACTTGGCCAGCTCTAGGGTTTCAGCCCAGTTTTGACGAGCATAGGTAGACGCAATCGAGTTCATGTACAAAATGTACATTATTTACATTTTGCGCACAAGCAATTGATTCTGTGCAATCAGTTAGAGCCTGAAGAATCCTTTTTAGGAGGCAGACCGGCCTTGATGCGCTCTTCATTTTCGATCTCGTTCCAGACCCTGCGCTCGGTTTTGTCGGCGCGGAAAATGGAGCGCATTACCAGCCAGAAAACTCCGCCAACAAGGATCGGTGGGATGAATCCGAGCAGGGTGTTGATTAGCTCCTGCTGAAACTTGGCGTCCATTTGGCGGTCCTCTGGCTAATCGTTCGTTTGTGCTTTATTCGGCCGGGCGAAGCAGGCCCAATTATTTGACGAGCGGGAACATGATGGTCTCGCGGATGCCGAGGCCGGTGAGGCTCATCAGCAGGCGGTCGATGCCCATACCCATTCCACCCGATGGTGGCATGCCAAACTCGAGTGCCTTCAGGAAGTCCTCATCTAGCTTCATGGCCTCTGGGTCGCCGGCGGCGGCCAGGGTCATCTGCTCGACAAAGCGCTGACGCTGAATCACTGGGTCAACCAGCTCGGAGTAGCCGGTGGCCTGCTCGTAGCCGTTGATGTAGAGGTCCCACTTCTCAACGACGCCGCTCTTGGAGCGGTGGTCGCGCGTTAGCGGGCTGGTGTCAACCGGGAAGTCGATCACGAAGGTTGGCTTGACCAGATCGCCCTTTACGAAGTGCTCCCACAGCTCTTCCACGTACTTGCCGTGTAGTGGGTGCTCAATCTCAATGCCCACCGACTTGGCCAGTGCCTTCAGTTCGGCAATCGGAGTCTCAGGCGTGATGGTGACGCCGGCGGCCTCCGAAAGGCTCTCAAACATCGAGATGCGTGGCCAGTTGCCACCAAGATCGTTGATCGAGCCGTCTTCGAGGACAACCTGGTGGGTGCCAAAGACATCCGTGGCGGCGTTCTGAATAAGCTGCTGGGTTAGGTCTGCGATGGAGTTGTAGTCGCCGTAGGCCTGGTACGCCTCGAGCATTGCAAACTCTGGCGAGTGGGTGCGGTCGGCACCCTCGTTGCGGAAGTTGCGGTTGATCTCGAAGACGCGATCGATGCCACCCACCACGGCACGCTTGAGGAACAGCTCAGGCGCGATACGCATAAACAGCTCGGTGTCGAAGGCGTTGGAGTGAGTCTTGAACGGACGAGCCGAGGCGCCACCGTGGATGGTCTGCAGCATCGGGGTCTCTACCTCGGTGAAGGCACGCTCTTCGAAAGTCTTGCGCAGGCTCTTCATAACCTTGGCGCGAATCTGAACCACTTCGCGGGCGCGGTCGCGCACGATGAGATCTAGGTAGCGGTGACGAACACGGAACTCTTCGCCCAGCTCGTTGTGCAGGTTAGGCATCGGACGGATGGTCTTGGCAGCCATGCGCCATTCGGTGACCATAACCGAGAGTTCACCGCGCTTGGAGGTGATTACCTCACCGATGACAAACAGGTGGTCACCCAGGTCAACCAGCTCCTTGTAGAGCTCAAGCTGCTCTTCGCCAACCTTGTCGAGCGAAAGCATGGCCTGCAGGCGCTCGCCCGAGCCAGCCTGAAGGGTGGCAAAGCAGAGCTTGCCGGTGTTGCGCTGGAACATGACGCGGCCGGTTAGGGCAACGGTGTCACCGGTGGCAACGTCAACCTCGAGGTCTGGGTAGGCCTCACGCACCTGCTGAATGGTGTGAGTGATTGGCAGGGAAACCGGGTAGGCGTCGTTCAGCTGGTTCAGCTTCTCGCGCTTGGCCATGCGAACGGCAATCTGCTCCGGAAGGTCTTCAACCTCGTCGGTCTCAATCACAATCTGCTCGTCGCTCATCGCGGCTCCCTAAATTTCAAAAAGATGGTTGTCAAGCAAACGAACCCCACCAACGTACGCGGCCACAATCAAAAGTGCCGGTCCGGTGTGTTCATCGCCCACCACAGCAAAGGTCTGCGGGTCAACAAGGGCTAGGTAATCAAGTTTAGTCTCGGGCTCTGAGCTAATCATCTCGGAGCCAAGCGCCAAGGCCTGGCTGGCGGGAATGCCCTCACGGATGAGCTGACTCACCGTTGCAAGCGTGATGGCCAGAATCTCAGCGATGTCGCGCTGTTCGGCGTTGAGATAGCGGTTGCGGCTGGACATTGCCAAGCCGCTGGTCTCGCGAATGATTGGGGCACCGATGATCTCGAGGTCTGGATACTTGGCTGCTACCAACTGCTGAACCAGGAACAGCTGCTGGGCATCCTTCTGGCCAAAGATAGCAACATCCGGCTGCACCAGGTCGAAGAGGCGGGCAACCACGGTGAGCATGCCATCGAAGTGACCTGGGCGGGCAGCACCCTCGAAGGCGGTGCCAACCGGTCCCGCGTGCTGCTCTTCCACCACTAGGTCAGCCGGATAGACATCGTCTACGGCAGGGGCAAAGACAATGTCGGCCCAGTCGCCAAGGGTGGCTACGTCTGCATCCAGGGTTCGTGGGTACTTGTCGAAGTCCTCGCCGGCACCAAACTGCTTTGGGTTTACAAACACCGAGACCACGACGATGTCGGCTTCATCGCGGGCAATCTTGGCAAGCGAGAGATGACCGTCGTGGAGCGCACCCATGGTTGGCACAAAGGCAATGGTTTGGCCGTTGGCGCGAGCGGCGGCTAGGGCCAAATCTAGATCGGCGGCGGTGTGGATGAGTTGCATTAGATTCCTGTGGCTTCGTCTGGGGCAGTTAGGTCGTCGGGGTCTAGCGGCTTGTAGCCATCTGCAAGCGCATGCTCCACCGCACTGCGAACCAGCGGCCCAAGCACTTCGCGGGCACTGGCCACCGAGATTTCGTCCAACAGACCGATGGCCTGGTTGATCACCATGGCCGAGAAACCGGTGGCAACCGAGATTGCCTCGGCATACTTGGCGCGGTTAGCCTCATCGATGACAAGCGGTTCGCCGCCCATCTCGATGACCAGAGCCTGAGCGATGGGCAGGGCAATTGCCGGAGCGGTGATGGCAAAGTAGCTTTCGCGGATGCGCTGCAGATCCAGACTGGTGCCGGTGAAGCGCATGGCCGGATGAATGGCCAGCGGGATGGCGCCCGCTCTGGCCGCCGGCGCCAAAACCCCAACTCCGAATTCGGCAGCGGTGTGCATGACAATCTGGCCGGGATGCCAGAGTCCAACCTCGGCCCAACCCGTTACCGAGGCGGCCAGCTGATCGGCTGGGATGGCAAGAAGCACCAGGTCTGAGTGAGCCAGCACAGCGGGCACATCCAGCAGCGGAACATTGGGCAGGATGTTTTGCGCACGCTCCACGTTTGCCGAGGACACCGCACTAATGCCGGTGAGCAGGTGACCGGCACCGGCTAGCGCCTGACCCAGAATCACTCCAACCGGGCCGGCTCCGATGATTCCTACGCGGAGTCTGGATTCGGGGCTCAAGCGGCACCCGCCGCTGGATCTGTGGCAGCAGGCTGCTGTGGGTCATCGGGGAGCTTGCAGATTTGTTCTACGGCAAGGCCCACGCCCACCGATAGCAGGCAACCCACTAGGGCGATTACGTTGTACCAGATGCTTGCCGAGATGACCGGGGTGCTGAGTTGCAGCACAACCAGTCCGGCTTGCCAACCACCCAAAACCGCGGCGGTTACGGCGGTGGACTTAGCCAGCAGCAAGACTCGAACCGCGTAAAACGGGTTGAGCGGCACCGGCCTGCGGTGACCGCCAGCAACAGAGTTTTTGGTTCCGGCCGAGCCCTGAGACTTGGCAATCTGGAGCAGGGCCCTGCGGTAGCGGTAAATGGGCAGGGCCAAGAGCGCCAGAACGATGCTGACACCGGGCATGGTGAAGATGGAGCTGACACTGGCAACGGGAATTAGATGACCGTGGCTTACCTGGAAGATGCCGTAGAGGCTGCCCAGCACTCCGGCCACAACGGCCCAGACCACCAGGGTCACTGCCTTAGTGGTTTTCATGTGCGCCCTCGATTACCCAAACCTGATCTTTTAGCTCTTCGGCAAGCTGGGCCACAGAACCATGACCCGGAAGGACAGCTGCCGGATCCACCAGCGCCCAAGGCACCAGAACGAAGGCTCGCTGGTAGGCCCGTGGGTGCGGAATCATCAGTTCTTTATTGGCCTTGACCACATCGTCATACGTGATGATGTCTATATCGAGGGTTCGTGAACCCCACTTCTCAACGCGCACTCGACCGTGCGAACTCTCCACCGACTGGCAGGCCTCAAGCAGTGCCTTCGGCTTCAGCTCGGTTTCAATCAGTGCCACCGCGTTTAGGTACTTGGGCTTAGATTCGTCCACGCCAAGCGGAGTCACTGCAAAAGATTCCACGATCGGCGAGAGCTTCTTGAGCTTGATGCCTGGCACCAGTCCAAGCTGATTGGCTGCGCCCACGATGTGCTCGCCTCGATCGCCTAGGTTGCTGCCCAAGGCAAGAACGGCCTTGACCTTTGCCATTTAACGAACAGCCCCCACGGTAACGCTCACGTCTACAAACTCGTGCGGGATGGGTGCGTTGGGCTTGTGGACGGTAACCTCGGCCTGCTGCACTACGCCGCCGCCAAAGTTGAAAACTAGGTCAAGCAGGCGCTGCGCCAGGGTCTCGATGAGATCTACCGGATTGTGCTTTACGTTCTCAACGATGGCGTCTGCCAGGTTGCCGTAGTGCACGGTCTTGGAGAGGTCATCGCCGATGGTTAGGGCATCGCCGGGCAGCACCACCCAGGCATCGATGACAAAATCTTGGCCATACTGGCGTTCAAAATCGAAGACACCATGATAGCCGTAAACCTTGAGCCCGGTGATCGAAATTTTGTACATGCGTTAACTCTTGCTTGGTTTCTAGTTGCCCGCAACTTGCAACGCTGCCGCAAGCGACAAGGCGTCGCGCGAGGCCGCAACATTGTGAACCCGAAAACCCCAGATTCCAAGGTTTGCCAGCCTGCCGGTTAGCACGGCGGTGGCCAGGTCGCGGCGTTCATTGTTCACCGAGGCGGGGTCGCCCGGGTTGAGAGTGGCGGCCAAGAATCGCTTGCGCGAGGCACCGATGAGGATGGGCAAACCCAGCTTTTGGAGGTGCTGCAAACCCGCCAGCAGCTGCCAGTTTTGATCGCCGATTTTGGCAAAACCCAAACCCGGGTCGATGATGATTCGGTCTCGCGAGATTCCGGCAGCCACTGCCACCTCAAGCTGCCGTGCGATCTCGGCAGCCACGTCGATTGCAACATCGGAGTACTGATTTAGCTGGTCCATCTGGTCTGAGAATCCACGCCAGTGGCTGAGAATGAAGTGCGCCTCGGTTGACGCCACAGCCTCCAACATTGCTGGGTCGGCTTTGCCACCCGAAACATCGTTGATGAAGTGGGCGCCGGCACTAACCGCAGCCAAAGCGGTCTGGGCGTTCATGGTGTCGCACGAGATTTGGGCACCGGAGGCAATGAACCAATCCGCTGCAACCAGGGTTTGGATGAGAGGAACTACCCTCTGGATTTCCTGCTCCACCGGCACGCGAGCAGCACCCGGCCTGGTGGACTCACCACCGATGTCGAGGATGCTGGCCCCCTCTGCTACCAGCTGACGACAGTGCTGCAGAGCCAACTCAAGATTGTTGTAGTTTCCGCCATCGCTGAAGGAGTCGGGGGTCATGTTGACCACGCCCATCAGTCTTGGGGCAGGCGAAGGTCCAAGGGATTCGACGGAGCCGCGGCTCACTTGGAAATCAGCCCCATGACCTCGGCACGGGCGGCGGGCTCGGAGTAGCAGCCGCGAGTAGCCATGGTTACGGTGGACACCTCAGGCTGGCGGGCGCCACGCGAAGCCACACAGTGGTGACGCGCCTCAAGCACGACAACTACGCCTTTGGTGCCAAGGCCAGCCTCTAGGGCATCAGCAATCTGAGCGGTGAGATTCTCTTGAAGCTGCGGACGAGACGCCAAGACTTCAACCAGCTTTGGGAGCCTGCCCAAACCAACCACCCGATCGGATGGAAGGTAGGCAATGTGGGCAACGCCGGTAAAAGGCAGCAGGTGGTGTTCGCAGATGGACACCAGCTCAATGTCCTTTAGCAACACAACATCGTTGTGCTCTGCCGGGAAGGTTTCGCCAAGCACTGCCAGCGGATCGGCTCCGATTCCGGAGAAGAAGCCCTGGTAGGCCTCGGCCACCTTGGATGGGGTTGCCAGCAACTCGGGGCGGTTTGGATCTTCACCGATAGCGGCGATTAGCTCGGTTACCGCTGACCGAATGCGCTGGACGTCAATCATTGGTTACTCGGCAGGAGTGCTTGGCTCTGCAGCCTTCTTAACGCGAGGCTTGCGAACAGCCTTTGGCTTTGCCGCTGCGTCTGAGTCTGCGGTTGAAGCCCTTGCAGGAATCTCGATTGGAGGCAGAGTGGAAACTGGGCGCTTGGTGTTAGACAGCCAGGTCTTGCGAGGAGGGTTCTTCTTGACCTTGGCGAAGATCTTGGCGATCTCGTCGGCCTGAAGGGTTTCCTTGATCATTAGCTCGCGGGCCAGCGCATCCAGAATGGCGCGGTTGGTGGTTAGCGCCTTGTAGGCATCCTCGTGAGCGTTCTCGATTAGAGCACGGACCTCGGCATCGATGGTCTGGGCGGTTGACTCAGAGTAGTCGCGGGCCTGAGCCATGTCGCGACCGATAAAGACCTCGCCACCGTTGCCGTAAGAAACGGCACCGATGCTGTTGCTGAATCCGTACTGGGTAACCATGGTGCGGGCAATGTTGGTTGCCTTCTCGAAGTCGTTGGATGCACCGGTGGTTGGGTCGTGGAACACGATTTCCTCGGCTACGCGGCCACCCATTGCCCAGGCCATCTGGTCTAGCAGCTGGTTGCGCGAGATGCTGTAGCGGTCTTCCATAGGAACCACCATGGTGTAGCCAAGGGCACGGCCGCGAGGCAGGATGGTGATCTTGGTTACAGGGTCTGAGTTGTGCAGCGAAGCGGCAACCAGAGCGTGACCCGCCTCGTGGTAAGCGGTGTTTAGGCGCTCCTGGTCCTGCATCAGGCGGCTCTTCTTCTGTGGACCACCAATTACGCGGTCGATTGCCTCATCGAGGATATCGGCGCTGATGATCTTCTTGTTGTTGCGCGCGGTGAGCAGGGCGGCCTCGTTTAGAACGTTGGCCAGGTCTGCACCGGTGAACCCAGGGGTGCGACGAGCAACGCTGGCTAGGTCTACGTCTTCGCCGATTGGCTTGCCCTTGGAGTGAACCTTGAGGATTTGCTCGCGGCCGATTAGGTCTGGTGCGGTTACACCAATCTGGCGGTCGAAGCGGCCCGGGCGCAGCAGCGCTGGGTCCAGGATGTCTGGGCGGTTGGTGGCCGCGATCAGAATGACGTTGGTCTTGGAGTCGAAGCCGTCCATCTCAACCAGAAGCTGGTTTAGGGTTTGCTCGCGCTCGTCGTTTCCGCCACCGATACCGGCGCCACGGTGACGACCAACGGCATCGATTTCGTCTACGAAGATGATGGCCGGAGCAGAGGCTTTGGCCTGCTCGAACAGGTCTCGCACGCGGCTGGCACCAACACCGACAAACATCTCAACGAAGTCGGAGCCGGAGATGGTGAAGAACGGAACTCCGGCCTCGCCGGCAACTGCCTTGGCAACCAGGGTCTTACCGGTTCCCGGAGGGCCGTAAAGCAAAACACCGCGAGGAATCTTGGCGCCCACAGCCTGGAACTTCTGCGGCTCCTTTAGGAATTCCTTGATCTCTTCAAGTTCTTCGATGGCCTCGTCGGCACCAGCCACATCGGCGAAGGTGACCTTAGGCATGTCCTTGTTGACCAGCTTGGCGCGCGACTTACCGAAGTTCATAACGCGACTGTTGCCGCCCTGCATGGAACCCATGAGGAACCAGAAGATTGCACCAATAATGATGAATGGAATAAGGCTGCCCAACAGCGAAACGTACCAAGGGGTGCTTGGCACCTCATCGTTGTAGCCGCCCTGAATCTTGGCGTCGGCGATGGCCTGCACTACCTCTGGGCCGCGCGGAGCAACATAGAAGAACTGAATCTCTTGGCCGTATTTTTTGTCGGCCTTGATGAGGGTGACGTCTACGCGCTGGTCGCCGTCAAGGACAACAACCTTTTTGGCTAGACCGTTCTCGATGAATCGAAGACCGGTGGCGGTGTTTACCTGACGGAAGCCGCCCTGGCCCAGCATCTGGGTGCCGACGATGAGAACCATCACGGCCAGCAGGATCCAAACGAACGGACCGCTAAGGAGTTTCTTGAAATTCATGCGCAGAACTTTACTTTCTAGTGTCTTAGAAGGCTAACCATAAGGTTACCCTCCGACATTCCCATCTGGCAGTGCTGTTCGCACAGGGAGGAACTGCTGAAGCCTGCTTTGGCCTAGCTGTAGACCTTGGGGTCCAGCACTGCAACGCAGTTTAGGTCGCGGTATTTCTCGTTGTAGTCGAGGCCGTAACCAACCACAAACTCGTTAGGGATGTCGTAGCCAACCAACCAAACCGGCAACTCAACCTTGGCTGCATCCGGCTTGCGCAGGAAGGCAACTACATCCACCGATGCGGCGCCGCGCGCCTTGAGGGTGGTCTCTAGCCAGCTGAGGGTTAGGCCGCTGTCGATGATGTCTTCGACGATGATTACGTGCTTGCCGTGAATCTCGCTGTCGAGGTCCTTGCGAATGCGAATAACACCGCTCGAAACTGTGCCCGAACCGTAGGAAGAAAGCGCCATCCAGTCCATCGATGTGGAGATGCTGAGCGCACGAGATAGGTCTGCCATAAACATGATGGCGCCCTTTAGAACGCCAACCAGGAGAACCTCTTTGCCGGCGTACTTCTTGTCGATTTCGGCGGCTAGCTCAGCCACGCGGGTCTGGATCTGCTCTTGGGTGACAAGCACCTTGGTGAGTTGCGACTTGGCAGATTCAAAGTTCACTTAGCAGGCTCCCGGCTTGAGCGTTTTGGTCGATTTCAAGATGATCTGTCCATCTCGTCTTACAACTCTAACGCCTGGAAGGGTGAGTTCTTTCTGTCCGTGCCAGTTGAAAACCAATTGCAAGATTTCATCCACGTGAGTCTTGCTGTAGGTGCCGCCAAATAGGTTTAGCGCCTGCAAAACCACGCGTCCACCGATGGCCAGGTGCAGTTTGCCGAGCCCGTCAACGTCGAGGGTTAACCCCGTTGGATTGGGCTTCGCCACCGATTGATAGGCCTCGTTTGCCTGCACATCCAGGTAGTCGATATCGATCTGGGTTAGCTCGGCGGTTCGAGCCAGCGCCGAAACCACACCTGGTCCCAGTTCCTCCTCAAGCATCGGCAGCACCGCGTTTCGGATGCGAACTCGAGTGAACTTGGAATCCTGATTGTGCGGGTCGTTCCAGACCTCGATGCCAGAATCGGCACAGAAGGCCTCGGTGGTTTGGCGGGTTACCTGCAGCAGTGGGCGCAGCCACAGCCCATCGATGGTGGCCATGCCGGCAATCGACTTTAGGCCCGAACCTCGGGTTAGGCCCAGCAATACGGTCTCGGCCTGATCGTTTTGGGTGTGACCCAGCATCACATGCTTGGCCTTAGCTTCGACTGCTGCGGTTTGCAGCGCCTGGTAGCGAACGTCTCTTGCGGCCGCCTCGGTGCCTCCCGAGTTTGGGCCGGTTTCAACAGTCACGGAAATCACACGAACCGGGTCCAGCCCCCATTCGCTCAGGGTCTTGGCCACGCGTTCGGCTACCTGCTTGGTCTGGGTCTGAAGTCCGTGCTCCACGATGACAGCACCAACTAAAACTCCCAGTCGGTCGGCCTCAAACTTTGCCGCGGCAGCTAGAGCCATCGAGTCGGCTCCGCCCGAAACAGCCACCAGCACGCAATCCCCCGCGGCCACTCCAGCCAGCTCCCAGTTCTCACGAACCGCGCGGCGCACGTCGGCCATCGCTGGGGTAAGTCTTGGGCGGTCTGGCACGTCAATCCAATCCTTGGTTACCGCATAAAAGGGGTATGCGGTTTTCGGTAACCTTATTGAAAGAGGTTGCCTGCGGCTTCCTCTCATCTAAGCCTAAATAGGAGCAGCTATGCCTTACGACGCCATTATCGAAATCCCTCGCGGTAGCCGCAACAAGTACGAGGTAGACCACGAGACCGGTCGCGTCTTTCTAGACCGCGTTCTGTTCACCCCGTTTGTCTACCCAGTTGACTACGGTTTCTTCGACAACACTTTGGGCGGAGACGGCGACCCGCTAGACGCCCTGGTTCTTCTTGAGTTCCCGGTTTACCCAGGCGTTGGCGTTTCGGTTCGTCCGGTTGGCGTGCTTCCTATGGAAGACGACGGCGGCATCGATGAGAAGGTCATCTGCGTTCCTGCCAAGGACAAGCGCTGGGCACACATCCAGGACATCGACGACGTGCCACAGCAGACCAAAGACGAGCTGCTTCACTTCTTCAGCCACTACAAGGACCTAGAGCCTGGCAAGTGGGTAAAGGTTGGCGAGTGGGCTGGCAAGGATGTTGCCGAGAAGCTCATCGTTGAGGCCCAGGAGCGCTTCAAGGCCGGCCACTAATCCCGCTTTAGCTTTCAAAACGAAACCCCTCGGATAAGCACCGAGGGGTTTCGCCTTTAAGTTGAGATTTAGCGATTCAAATTGCCGTTATGCGGTTGGACGACCGGCGTAAGGGAAGAGCTCGCCGTAGCGCAACGGCACGATTCGCACGGTACGCGCTGGGTTTGGTGCCTCCAGCATCATGCCGCCACCCAGATAGATGACCACGTGGTACTTGTCGCCGTTGAATGGAGTTCCGGCCAGGCTGTACCACATCAGGTCGCCGGCAACTGCGTCCTTCACCGGGATCAGCTTCTTGCCCATAGCCATCTGCAAGAACTGATTGGTAGCCGAGTGGGTACCAATGTAAATGCCGGCGGCCGCGTAGGCAGCCTTGGTGATTCCGGAGCAGTCCCACACCGATGGGCCCATGCCGCCCAAAACGTAGGCCTCGCCAAGGTGACCCTTGGCGTAGTTGATAGCTACCTGAACCTGAGCATCGTTTGGAGGACCCACGGTGTAAAGCGAAGGCGCGTCTGGCTCTGAGGTGCCGGCATTTTGTCGGGCTTCGGCAGCCAGACCCTCGGCGCGCTGCTGCTCGAGGGTTGCTGTGGTGTTCTGCAAGCTGGCCAGCTGCTGATAGAAGGTCTTGTTGATTGCGTTATCAGCGGCAACCTGAGCCTGGACAGCCGATGCTGCCGACTGCGCAACCACGAATAGCGACTTAGCCGCAGCTGCCTTGGTGGCCAGCTCAGCCTTGGCAACCTTCAGCTGATCGGTGAGGCTCTGGGCGTACTTGGCCTTTTCCATTGCGCGCTGATAGATGGTGTCGCTCTGCTGAGCAACCTTGTCCTGTGCACCCAACTTGTAGAGCAGGTTTTTGGCATCGCCAGGGTTGAGCAAAAGATTCATGGTGGTTCCGCCAGAACCGTTGCGGTACATCTGGGCGGCAATCTGGCCAAGTTCAGTCTTGGCCTGATTGGCCTGAGTTGTGGCCTGGGTTACCTGACCCTGCAGCACTTTCACGTGCGAGGCAACAACGTCCACGGCGTTCTGAGCTTGGTTGAAGGCCTCACCCTTGATGAGGGCTACCTTGCTTAGGGCATCAGCCTTGACCTGCTCGGCCTGGATGATTGCCTGAAGTTTGGCGATCATTGCCTTCTTGGCAGCAACCTTCTTTTTGGCATTCTGAATGTCGCTCCAGGATGGATACGAAGGGGCCGCGTTTGCAGGGGCCATTGGCACGGCGGTTAGCAGCAGTGACAGGGCTGCAACGGCAACCGAAACACGTTGGATGCGGGTTAATGAACCACCCGAATTAGCTCTAAAAGCCAAACTGCACCTCCTGAGCGCCTAACCTAAGGGTAACAGGCGAGGGCATCGGGTTGCGCATCCCCGCCGTTGCCAGTAAGATTTTCTCTTGGTGCTATAAAGCTCCACGCTTTGTAGGCCCCATCGTTTAGTGGCCTAGGACGCTGCCCTTTCACGGCAGTAGCACGGGTTCGAATCCCGTTGGGGTCACTATAAAGCGAGGGTTAGCGCACCACATAAGGTCCTGTAGCGCAGTTGGTTAGCGCGCCGCCCTGTCACGGCGGAGGTCGCGGGTTCAAGTCCCGTCCGGGTCGCTAGAAGAAGAGAGTGTCCACACGCTCTCTTCTTCTTACTAAGTTTTAACCACAATTAAATATTGGCTCGGTAGCTCAGTTGGTACGAGCGCGCGACTGAAAATCGTGAGGTCGACAGTTCGATCCTGTCCCGAGCCACTCTTATTGATTAATGTATGCAAGGCTTTGCTTATGAAGGCCGTTAGCAAATCTCACCTTCTCATAGGGCAATTCACATCTCCAATTGTTTTAATTCTCCTTCTCGCAACGGTGATCTCATTTGTTGTCGGTGACGTCATAGATAGTGCAATTATTCTTGCAATCATCATCCCCAGCGGACTTTTAAGTTTCTTTCAAGAGGAGCGCGCCGGCAAAATAATGGAGACCCTTCTCCAACAACTCACTACCAAAGTGCTCGTCCGGCGTGATGCTGCAGATGTGTTTATTAATCCTGAAGAACTGTCAATTGGTGATCTTGTGGTCCTCAAAGGCGGAGATCTCATTCCTGGCGATCTCACCATCATTAATTCAGCACAGTTGATGGTCGATGAATCAGCTCTGAGTGGGGAATCTTTTCCAATAGAGAAGAGCTCGGGTGAAATCTATTTTGGAACACATGTTGTCTCGGGCTCGGCTTTAGCAAGGGTCTTTGCCCTTCAAAGTCAGACTCGGTTCGGAAAGCTGGAAACCTCTCTCCAAGAAGCGGCACCGAAGACTTCATTTGAAATCGGAGTAGAAAAATTTGGACGGTTGATAGCAGAAGCAATGGGCATCCTTGTCGTTGCAATATTCTTTATCAATATCTATTTTCACCGACCTTTCCTTGAATCCCTTCTCTTCTCGCTAGCATTAGCGGTCGGTCTGACACCACAACTTCTACCAGCGATTATTAGCGTCTCTCTGAGCTCTGGCGCACATTTGATGGCAAAGAAGAAGGTGCTGGTGAAGCGCTTGGATGTCATAGAGGATTTCGGTTCTATGACAGCGCTCTGTACCGACAAGACTGGAACTCTCACGGTTGGCGTTGTAAATCTCAACTCTGCGATTGATCTATCAGGCGTTGAAAGCTCTTACGTACTTCAATGCGCATCCCTTAATGCTGGCCTTCAAAGCAGCTACGAAAACCCAATCGACGATGCAATTCTTCTGGCGCGCCCGCTCAATACAGAGCTTCACACCGTGGCAGAGGTTCCCTACGACTTTAATCGACGTCGCCTTACCGTCCTCACTTCAGATGGAACTGCTATTACTAAAGGTGCTTTCCACTCGATTCTTGAAATTTGTACTGAAGCGAATGTTGATGGCTCAATAGTCTCAATTAAAGAGGTAACGGAGAAAGCCGCCACCTTGTTTACAAGACTGAGCGCGCAAGGTGGTCGCATCATTGGTGTCGCTACAAAATCTTCACCATCAACGACTTTCTCAGTCGACGATGAGGTTGGCTTCACATTGCAAGGCTTCCTCG
>JBDLVH010000030.1:0-13200 GCA_039804865.1 Actinomycetota bacterium
AAGTAAAAACGCTTTGTGAAACCGCCGGTTCCTTCGTTGGAGCCGGCGGTTTTTCGCTAGAATAGAGCAAACAAATCCTTTAACTTTCGTCCTGCGAGGCGAAGAAGGAGCGAGCGTGAGCACACGCACAGTTCTAACCAGCGGCGACATCGATCGCGCTATCACGCGCATTGCGCACGAGATCGTGGAATCTAACCACGGCACCAAAAACCTCATTCTTCTAGGCATTCCTACGCGCGGCGTACTGCTTGCCAACCGAATCGCTCAGGTTATCCAGCGTCACTACCCAGAGTTTGATGCCGCAGCTGCCACCGGCCGCCTTGACATCACCATGTACCGCGATGACCTGGCCAAGAACCCAACCCGTTCGGTGGGCGAGACCGCCATTCCGGCAGCCGGCATCGAGAACGCGGTTGTGGTTCTCATCGATGATGTTCTTTACTCTGGCCGCACCATCCGCGCCGCCCTCGATGCCCTAAACGACCTGGGCCGTCCATCGGTGGTGCGCCTAGCTGTGCTGGTAGACCGTGGCCACCGCGAGCTGCCAATCCGTGCCGACTTTGTGGGCAAAAACCTTCCAACTTCGCGCGACGAGCGCATCAACGTACAGTTGACTGAGAACGATGGAGAAACCAGCGTGGTGATCGAATCATGACCCTGAAGCACCTACTTTCAGCCGGCGACCTAAACCGTGACACCGCCATTCAGATCCTGGACATCGCCGAGGAAATGGCCGGCGTAAACAGCCGCGACATCAAGAAGCTGCCAACTCTGCGCGGCAAGACCGTGGTCAACCTGTTCTTCGAGGACTCCACTCGCACCCGCATAAGCTTCGAGCTGGCAGAGAAGCGCCTCAGCGCCGACGTCATCAACTTCGCCGCCAAGGGCTCCAGCGTCTCGAAGGGCGAGAGCCTGAAGGACACCGCCCAGACCCTAGAGGCCATGGGCACCGATGCGGTTGTCATCCGCCACTCGGCCTCGGGCGCCGCCAATGTGCTGGCCCACAGCGGCTGGATCAATGGCGCAATCATCAACGCCGGCGACGGCACCCACGAGCACCCAACCCAGGCACTGCTAGACGCGTTCACCATGCGTCGTCGCATCCACGGCGCTGCCAGCCACGGCAAGGGCCTCGATGGCGTCAAGGTTGTCATCGTTGGCGACATCCTGCACAGCCGCGTTGCCCGCAGCAACCTGTTGTTGTTGAACACCCTGGGTGCCGAGGTGCACATGGTTGCCCCGCCAACCCTCTTCCCGGTGAACACCAGCAACTGGAAGGCCGGCTTCCACTACGACTTCGACGCCGCCCTTGAATCGGTGAAGCCAGACGCCGTCATGATGCTGCGCGTGCAGGGCGAGCGAATGAACGCCTCTTACTTCCCAACCGAGCGCGAATACAGCCGCATGTGGGGCCTCAACGCCGAGCGCGTTGGCCTTCTGGGCGAGAGCACCCTGATCATGCACCCGGGCCCGATGAACCGCGGCTTGGAGATCAGTTCGGTCGCAGCCGACCACAAGAATTCCACGGTCCTGGAGCAGGTTGCCAACGGCGTCAGCATCCGCATGGCCGTGCTTTATCACCTGCTTTCCGGCGAGAGGACCCACACCGATGACTAACCTGCTGATTCAGAACGCCACTCTGCCATCCGGCGAGGTTGCTGACATCGCCATTGTGGGCGAGAAGATCGTTGCCGTGGGCAAGGGCCTTGCCACCGATGCCGCCGGCGCGGGTGCCACCATCATCGATGCCACCGGTCTGGTTGCCCTGCCTGGTTTGGTAGACCTTCACACCCACCTGCGCGAGCCTGGCTTCGAGCAGAGCGAGACCGTTTACACCGGAAGCCAGTCGGCTGCCGCCGGTGGCTTCACCGCAGTGCACGCCATGGCCAACACCAGCCCGGTGCAGGACACCGCCGGCGTGGTTGAGCAGGTTCAGCGCCTTGGCCAGGAGGCTGGCTACGTTGACGTGGTGCCGGTTGGCGCCGTTACCGTTGGCCTTGAGGGCAAGCAGCTTGCCGAGCTTGGCGCAATGGCCAACTCGCGTGCCCGCGTTCGCGTTTTCAGCGATGACGGTAAGTGCGTTCACGACCCAGTTTTGATGCGCCGCGCCCTGGAATACGTCAAGACCTTTGGGGGAGTAGTAGCCCAGCACGCGCAGGAGCCACGCCTCACCGAGGGCGCCCAGATGAACGAGGGCAAGGTCTCTGCTGACCTAGGCCTCACCGGCTGGCCTGCCGTTGCCGAGGAGTCGATCATCGCCCGCGATGTTCTGCTAGCCGAGCACGTTGGCTCGCGCGTGCACATCTGCCACCTTTCCACCGCCGGTTCGGTTGACATCATCCGCTGGGCCAAGGCTCGCGGCATCAACGTGACCGCCGAGGTAACCCCTCACCACCTACTTCTCACCGATGAACTGGTGCGCTCTTACGACGCCGTCTACAAGGTGAACCCACCGCTGCGCACCCAGGAAGACGTGCTCGCGCTGCGCGCCGCCCTGGTTGATGGCACCATCGACATCATTGCCACCGATCACGCCCCACACCCTGCCGAGAGCAAGGACTGCGAGTGGCAGGCCGCGGCCTTCGGCATGCTGGGTCTGGAGATCGCTGCATCTGTGGCACAGGACGTTTTGATCGAGTCTGGCGCCAGCGACTGGAACCGCGTAGCCGCGGTCCTCAGCAGCAACCCAGCCAAGATTGGTCTACTCGAAGAGCAGGGCCAGCCACTGGTTGCCGGTTCGGTTGCCAACCTCACCCTCATCGACCCAAAGGCCAAGCGCGTCATCGAGCACAGCCACAGCAAGTCTGAGAACAACCCATACCGCGGCCTAACCCTTCCGGGCGCAGTTGTGCACACCATCTACCGCGGCTACCAGACTGTGAGCAACGGCAAGCTAGCCGAGAAGGGCCGCAACAATGCCTAGCAGGTACCCAATCATGGCCATTCTGGTCACCGCACTCATCGCCTTCCTGGTGGTGTTGGCCTTCCGTGCCTGGCGTTCACGCGCTGCCGCCGACGAAGCCAAGTTCTCGGCACCGGCCGAATGGCTGGAACACCCATCGGGTGGCCGCCAGTGGACCAACGTTCAGTACGTGGCTACCACCGTTTTGGGTGAGCCACTGAACCGCGTCACCGCCTATGGCATGGGTCCGCGCGGCTTTGGCAAGCTAACCGTCAGCGCCGATGGCGTGCTGATTGAACGCAACGGTGAGCGCCCGATTGGCATTCACGCCGCTCAGGTCACCGGTGTCAGTCACGCCACCGTGGCAATCGACCGCGCGGTAGAGACCGACGGCCTGATTCAGCTGGACTGGCAGCAGGACGGATTTGCCCTGAGCACCTACCTGCGCGCCACCAAGAGCGACGACCGCAACCAGATTTTTGAAAACTTGAACCAACTCGTAAACAAGGAGACCAGCAATGGCTAATACCGCAGTCCTAGTTTTGGAAGACGGCAAAGTCTTCACCGGCAAGGCCTATGGCAAGACCGGCAGCACCCTGGGCGAACTAGTCTTCGCCACCGGCATGACCGGTTACCAGGAGACCCTAACCGACCCTTCGTACGCCGGCCAGATCGTGGTGCAGACAGCTCCACACATCGGTAACACCGGTGTCAACGCCCGCGACGAAGAGTCTGACAAGATCTGGGTTGCCGGTTACGTAGTACGCGACCCGTCTCGCATGGTCTCTAACTTCCGCAGCGAGAAGTCGCTTCCTGAAGAGCTTGAGAACTACGGCATCGTTGGCATCAGTGGCATCGACACCCGTGCCCTTACCCGTCACCTGCGCACCGCTGGTTCGATGCGCGCCGGAATCTTCTCGGGTGCAGAGGCCGAGGCCAGCACCGATGAGCTGCTTGCCCGCGTTACCGGCGCCGTGAAGATGAAGGGTCTATCGCTAAGCGACACCGTGACCACCGATGAGCCTTACACCGTTCCTCACGAGGGCGAGTATGTGGGCCGCGTGGCAATCATCGACCTTGGCATCAAGCGTTCCACCATCGAGCACATGGCCGCCCGTGGCCTCGAGGTGAAGGTATTCCCAGCTAAGAGCGATGCCAAGACCCTGCTGGAGCACCACCCAGACGCAGTGTTCTTCTCTAACGGACCTGGCGACCCTGAGGCCTCCGATGGCCAGGTAGCGGTTCTCCGCGAGATCCTCACCCACAAGATTCCGTTCTTCGGCATCTGCTTCGGCAACCAGCTGCTTGGTCGTGCCCTTGGCTTCGAGACCTACAAGCTCACCTTCGGCCACCGTGGCATCAACCAGCCGGTGTTAGACCGCTCAACCGGCAAGGTTGAGGTCACCGCTCACAACCACGGCTTCGCGGTTCGCGTGCCTGGTGGCGAGCACGGCGAGACCGTAGAGAGCCCAGCCGGCTTCGGCAAGGTTCGCGTCAGCCACGTAAGCCTCAACGACAACTGCGTAGAGGGCCTGGAGTGCTTCGACATCCCAGCCTTCAGCGTTCAGTACCACCCAGAGGCCGCCGCCGGCCCACACGACTCCAACTACCTATTCGACCGACTGGTTGAGACCATCAAGGCCAACCAGGCCGCTAAGGAGAGCAACTAATGCCAAAGCGCCAAGACATCAACTCGGTTCTAGTTATCGGTTCAGGACCAATCGTCATCGGTCAGGCCTGTGAGTTTGACTACTCGGGCACCCAGGCCTGTCGCGTGCTTCGCGAAGAGGGCATCCGCGTGATCCTGGTCAACAGCAACCCGGCCACCATCATGACCGACCCAGACTTTGCTGACGCCACCTACGTGGAGCCGATCACCCCAGAGGTCATCGAGTCGATCATCGCCAAGGAAAAGCCAGACGCCATTCTGCCTACCCTCGGTGGTCAGACTGCACTGAACGCTGCCATGGCCCTGCACGAGCGCGGCATCCTCGAGAAGTACAACGTAGAGCTCATCGGTGCCAAGGTAGACGCCATTAAGAAGGGTGAGGATCGCCAGATCTTCAAGCAGCTGGTGCTAGATGCCGGCGCCGATGTGGCCAAGTCGGTCATCTGTGGCACCCTCGACGAGGCGCTTACCGCCGTTGTAGACCTCAAGTACCCGGTTATGGTTCAGCCTTCGTTCACCATGGGTGGCCTGGGTTCGGGCTTCGCCTACAACGAGGAAGAGCTTCGCCGCATCGTTGGTTCGGGTCTGCAGGCCAGCCCGGTTAAGCAGGTGCTGCTCTCGGAGTCCATCCTTGGTTGGAAGGAATACGAGCTTGAGTTGATGCGCGACAAGAACGACAACTGTGTTGTGGTCTGTTCCATCGAAAACGTGGACCCGGTTGGCGTTCACACCGGTGACTCGATCACCGTGGCTCCAGCGCTTACCCTCACCGACCGTGAGTACCAGAACCTTCGTGACATCTCGATCGACATCATCCGTGCCGTTGGTGTGGACACCGGTGGTTGCAACATTCAGTTTGCGGTCAACCCAGAAAACGGTCGCGTTGTCGTCATCGAAATGAACCCACGCGTCAGCCGTTCGTCGGCGCTGGCATCGAAGGCCACCGGATTCCCAATTGCCAAGATTGCCGCCAAGCTGGCCGTTGGTTACACCCTGGACGAGATCCCTAACGACATCACCCGCGTGACCCCGGCATCGTTTGAGCCAACCCTCGACTACGTTGTGGTCAAGGTTCCTCGCTTTGCATTTGAGAAGTTCCCTGCAGCCGACCCAACCCTGACCACCACCATGAAGTCGGTGGGCGAGGCCATGGCCATCGGTCGTAACTACACCCAGGCCCTGCAGAAGGCCCTGCGTTCGCTTGAGAAGAAGGGTTCGTCGTTCCACTGGGGCGAGAACACCAAGACCAAGGCAGAGCTTCTAGTAAGCATCAAGACTCCAACCGATGGCCGCATCGTGGACGTGCAGCAGGCGCTTCGCCTCGGTGCAACCGCCCAGGAGATCTTCGACGCCACCAAGATCGACCCATGGTTCATCGACCAAATGGTTCTGATCAACGAAGTTGCCGAAGCCACCGCGAGCGCCCCTGCCCTTACCGCCGAGGTAATCAAGGACGCCAAGGAGCACGGCTTCTCGGACGCCCAGCTGGCTCAGCTTCGTGGCATCACCGAGGCCGAGGTACGCGTTATTCGTCACGGCTTTGGTCTGCGCCCGGTCTTCAAGACCGTTGACACCTGTGCCGGCGAGTTCCCAGCCGAGACCCCATACCACTACAGCACCTACGAGCAGGAGACTGAGGTCACTCCGTCTGACCGCAAGAAGGTTGTCATTCTGGGTTCGGGTCCTAACCGCATCGGTCAGGGTGTTGAGTTCGACTACAGCTGTGTCCACGCCTCGTTTGCCCTGTCAGACGCCGGCTACGAGACCATCATGATCAACTGCAACCCTGAGACCGTATCCACCGACTACGACACCAGCGACCGCCTCTACTTCGAGCCACTGACCCTGGAGGACGTGCTTGAGGTAATCCACGCCGAGCAGGCCAGCGGTGAGCTGGTTGGCGTCGTGGTTCAGCTTGGTGGCCAGACCGCGCTTGGTCTAGCCAACGGCCTGAAGGCTGCCGGTGTACCAATACTGGGTACCACCCCGGATGCAATCGACCTTGCCGAAGACCGCAAGCTCTTCAGCAAGATTCTGGACGACGCCAAGCTGCTGGCTCCTGCCAACGGCACCGCAATCAACCTGCCAGAGGCCGAGGAAATCGCCGCCCGCATTGGTTACCCAGTGCTGGTTCGCCCATCCTTCGTTCTCGGTGGTCGCGGTATGGAGATCGTTTACGACCAGCCATCGATGGTTGACTACTTTGCCCGCGTTGAGGAGTACGGCCTTATCGGTCCTGGCTTCCCACTGCTGGTAGACCGCTTCCTAGACGACGCCATCGAGATTGACATCGATGCCCTATACGACGGCGAGACCATCTACGTTGGTGGCGTCATGGAGCACATCGAGGCCGCCGGTATCCACTCCGGAGACTCCTCGTGCACCCTGCCACCGGTAACCATGAGCCAGTCGCAGATCGACCGCGTGAAGGACGCAACCCTGGCCATTGCCAAGGGTGTGGGCGTTCGCGGCCTAATCAACGTGCAGTACGCACTGGCCAACGACGTGCTCTACGTGCTTGAGGCAAACCCTCGCGCCAGCCGTACCGTGCCATTCGTATCCAAGGCTCTGGGTATCACCCTGGCCAAGGCAGCCTCGCTAGTCATGGTGGGTCGCACCATCAAGCAGCTAATCTCCGAAGGCCACCTGCCTGAGAAGGACGGCACCTACGTGCCAGCCAGCTCGCCAATCTCGGTGAAGGAAGCGGTTCTTCCGTTCAAGCGCTTTGCCACCAAGAACGGTCGCTTCGTAGACAGCCTCCTCAGCCCAGAGATGCGCTCCACCGGTGAGGTCATGGGTATCGACATCGACTTCCCAAGTGCGTTCGCCAAGAGCCAGTCGGCAGCCGGTTCGGCTCTGCCAACCTCGGGCAGCATCTTCATCTCGGTGGCAGACCGCGACAAGCCACACGTTGTGCTTCCGGTTCGTCGTCTGCAGCAGCTTGGCTACAAGATCCTGGCTACCAGCGGCACCGCGGCGATGCTAAAGCGCCACGGCATCGATGTGCAGGTGGTTCGCAAGTACTCCGACGAGAACGTGGACGGCCCAAACATCGTGGACCTGATCACCGCCGGTGAGGTTGAAGTGGTTGTAAACACCCCTTCGGGCTCGTCTGCAGTGAAGGACGGCTACGAGATTCGCGCGGCGACCACGGCAGCCGACAAGGCCATCTTCACCACCATCGCTCAGCTTTCGGCTGCCATCGGTTCGTTCGAGGCAGTCCTGGCTGGTCCGTTCCGTGTGAAGAGCCTGCAGGAGCACGCAGCCGACCGAAAGGCCGCTCTTGCCAGCTAGTTTTGGTAGCCGCCTGGCTGCGGCCTTTGCAGCCCACGGTCAGCTCTGCGTTGGCGTGGATCCTCACGCTGCGCTGCTCACCGACTGGGGCCTCAGCGACGACGTGTCGGGACTCGAGACTTTCTCGCGCACCGTAGTTGAAGCCGCAGCCGGCCAGGTAGGCATCATCAAGCCTCAGGTTTCGTTCTTTGAGCGTTTTGGTTCGCGCGGTTTTGCCGTGCTTGAGAAGCTAGGCGAGGAGGCCCACGCGGCCGGCCTGCTGGTGATCATGGACGCCAAGCGCGGCGACATCGGCACCACCATGGACGCCTACTTCGATGCCTGGCTTGGCAAGGCTGCTCCGTTCTACTCGGACGCCCTCACCGTCTCGCCTTACCTCGGGTTCGACTCGCTGAAGCCATTCATGGCCGGTGCGATTGAGCGCGGCAAGGGCCTGTTTGTGCTCTCGGCCACCAGCAACCCAGAGGGTGCTGCACTCCAGACCGCAATCGCCGATGAGAAGACCATCGCCGCCACCGTATTCGATGGGCTCACCTCAGTGAACACAATCACCGCGGGCGCGGGGGAGTTGATGGGCTCGTTCGGTGCAGTTTTGGGCGCAACCCTAAACCTAAACAAGTTTGGCCTTGGCGATCTGCTAACCCTGCCACAGCCGGTGACCACTCCGATCTTGGCTCCTGGCTTTGGCGCTCAGGGCGCAAGCCTGGATCAGGTTCGCAGCCTGTTTGGTGTTGCAGCCGATCAGGTAGTTGCCTCGGTTTCGCGCAGCGTACTTGGTGCCGGCCCCGCGGGCATTTCGGGTGCCATCGCAGCTGCCAAGGCACAGTTGGCTCAGGGACTAGCCTAAAAACATGGCCAATCGACTCACGGTTATTTCGGGCCCTACCGCGGTAGGCAAGGGCACGGTGATTCGTCACATCCTCGAGCACCATCCAGAAATTAAGCTCTCGGTTTCGGCCACCACTAGGTCGCCGCGTCCAGGAGAGGTTGATGGAGTTGCCTATCACTTCCTCAGCCTCGAGGAGTTTGACGCCAAGATTGCCGCCGGCCAGATGTTGGAGTACGCGGTGGTGCACGGCACCAACAAGTACGGCACCCTGCGCCAGCCGGTTGAGGAGGCCTTGGCCGCCGGTCAGCAGATGATTCTGGAGATCGACATCCAAGGCGCTCGCCAGGTGAAGCAGGCCATGCCCGAGGCAAACCTGGTTTTCATCGCGCCGCCAAGCTGGGAAGAGCTGGTTTCCCGACTCACCGGTCGTGGCACCGAATCGGCTGAGGAACAGGCCCGCAGGCTCGAAACCGCCCGCGCCGAACTGGCCGCCCAATCGGAGTTTGATCACGTGGTTGTCAACGATGAGGTAGCCGATTGTGCCCTCCGCATCGTAGACTTGATGCAGAAGTAGCGGCCACGTTCTTTGCCGCCAACATTTCACCAACTTTTTAGAAAGTAGCCTCATGTCAGAGAAGCTTCAGGGCATCGTAAGCCCATCGATCGACCACCTACTGGGCAAGCAGTACGAGAACCAGGCCGTCAGCAAGTACGAGCTGGTCATCTTCGCTTCCAAGCGTGCCCGCCAGATCAACGACTACTACTCGGCACTGCACGAGGGTAGCCTCTTCAACAACGTTGGTCCACTGGTTGAGACCACCATCGAAGAGAAGCCACTCACCATTGCAATGCACGAAATCGACGAGGACAAGCTAACCCTTACCCGTCCTGCATCCGCAGAGTAGTTTCACCAGTCCAAATAGTTTCAAAGGAATACCACCGTGCTGAATGTCGTTTTAGGCATCACCGGTGGTATTGCTGCATATAAGGCCACCGCAATCATTCGCGGCTTCACCGAGGCTGGCCACTCGGTCAAGGTGATTCCAACCCAGAACGCGCTGCTTTTCATCGGTGCCACCACACTTGAGGCCCTGTCACACAACGCGGTTGATCCAGACCTTTACACCGATGTTGACTCGGTCAAGCACGTGGCGCTGGGTCAAGAGGCCGATCTAATCGTGGTCGCTCCGGCGTCTGCCGCCTTCCTGGGACGTTTTGCCGCCGGAATCGCAGATGACCTGCTGCTCAACACCTTGCTGGCCTCCAAGGCCCCGGTTTTGCTTGCCCCTGCCATGCACACCGAGATGTGGCAAAACCCAGCCACCCAGGCCAATGTGGCCACCCTGCGTTCGCGCGGGATCTCAGTTCTAGAACCAGACACCGGCCGACTCACCGGCAGCGATACCGGACCTGGCCGCCTGCCAGAGCCTGGGGCAATCGTCTCTACAGCGCTTTCGCTGGCTCAGCTGCACTCGGACACTTCGTACGATGTTTCGGCACTGGCCGGTAAGCACGTGCTGGTGACTGCCGGCGGCACGCGTGAGGCCATCGACCCGGTTCGCTACATCGGTAACCACTCCAGCGGCAAGCAGGGCCTGGCCATCGCGCACGCAGCCAAGGCTGCCGGTGCCCGCGTCACCCTGGTTGCAGCCAACCTTCAGCAGGTGGTCAGCGGCATCGATGACGTCATTGCGGTTTCTACCGCTAAGGAAATGGCCGCCGTAATCGACGAACAGCTGGCCAAGATCGATGTGCTGGTGATGACCGCCGCCGTGGCCGACTTCCGCTTGGAGTTCCCGCAGACCCAGAAGATTAAGCGCAGCGATATCGGCAACGCACTAGAACTGAAGTTGGTTGCCAACCCGGACATCCTGGCCGAGGCCGTCGAGTTCATCGGTGCCCAGAAGCTGAACTGCCTAACCGTTGGGTTTGCCGCCGAGACCGCCGGCAGCCTCGAGCGTCTGGCATCGCTTGCCACCATGAAACTTGCCAGCAAGGGCTGCGATCTCATCGTTGCCAACGATGTTTCGGAGGGTGCCGTCTTCGGAGCCGACCACAACACCATTTACCTGCTGGATCAGGCGGGGGAGTCGGCGCACGCCACCGGAACCAAGCAGCACGTTGCCGGCGTCATCGTTGGTTTTATTGCGCAGCATTTAGCCGCCACCAAATAATGTCGGTGCCCAAGGATATACTTGTGGGCAATGAATAATCTACGTTTCTTCACCTCAGAATCCGTCACCGAAGGTCACCCAGACAAGATCTGTGACCAAATCTCGGACACCATCCTGGATGCCATGCTGGCCCAGGATCCAACTTCGCGCGTTGCCGTAGAAACCATGGTCACCACCGGTTTGGTTCACATTGCCGGTGAGGTCACCACCGAGGGTTACGTTGAGATCCCACAGATCGTTCGTCAGAAGATCCGAGAGATTGGTTACACCTCCAGCCAGATCGGCTTCGATGGCTCGTCCTGCGGCGTTTCCGTCAGCATCGGTCAGCAGTCGCCAGACATCGCAGCTGGTGTAGACGCCGGCTTCGAGCACCGCGAGGGCGGCTCGGCAGATTTGTACGACAGCCAGGGCGCCGGAGACCAGGGCCTCATGTTTGGCTATGCCACCAACGAGACCCCAACTCTCATGCCAGTGGCCATCCACACCGCGCACCGCCTGGCAGAGCGCCTGTCTGAGGTTCGCAAGAGCGGCCTAGTAGATTACCTGCGCCCAGATGGCAAGACTCAGGTCACCATCGGCTACGACGGCACCCAGGCCAAGTCGGTTTCGGCTGTGGTTCTTTCCACTCAGCACAACCCGGGCATTGCCCTCGAAGACCTGCGCGCCGAAATGAAGCGCGTGGTAATCGAGCCAATCCTGCAGCAGACCGGCCTAGACCTGTCAGACACCAAGTTCTTCATCAACCCAACCGGCATCTTCGAGATCGGTGGCCCAATGGGCGATGCCGGTCTCACCGGTCGCAAGATCATCGTCGACACCTACGGTGGCGCTAGCCGTCACGGTGGTGGCGCGTTCAGCGGTAAAGACCCATCAAAGGTAGACCGCTCGGCCGCCTACGCCACCCGCTGGGTTGCCAAGAACGTGGTAGCCGCCGGCCTAGCCGACCGCGCCGAGGTTCAGGTTGCCTACGCCATTGGTGTTGCCAAGCCGGTGGCCGTCTACGTAGAAACCTTTGGCACCGCCAAGGTTCCTCAGGAGGCCATCGAGAAGGCAATTTCCAAGGTGTTCGATCTGCGCCCGCGTGCCATCATCGAAGAACTAGACCTGCTGCGCCCTATCTACGCCCAAACCGCGGCTTACGGCCACTTTGGCCGAGAGCTACCAGACTTCACCTGGGAACAGACCAACCGCGTAGCCCAGCTACAGGCAGCGCTTTAGTGTTTAGCCCGCACGCAAGTGCGGGCCAAACTCACTAATCGCAAACATCAGCAATCTCGGAGGCACCGTGGCATACGCAAAGGTTGCAATCGAGTCTCCGCTGCCGCAGTTAGACCGCCTATTCGACTACGAGATTCCATCGGAATTAGCTGGCACCTGCCTGCCCGGTGTGCGCGTATTGGTTCCCTTTGGCAAGGGTGGCAACACCCAGGACGCCTTTGTGGTTGAGGTCAGCGACACCACCCAGGTTGAGGGCCAGCTAAACCAAATCCAACAGGTAATCTCCGCGGTTTCGGTGCTGCCTCACAGCCAGTACCAGCTGCTGCGCGCCATCGCAGATCGCCAAGCCGGCACCCTTTCAGAGCTAACCAAGTTGGCCGTTCCCAAGCGTTCGGTGCGAGTTGAGAAGGCCTGGCTGGCGGCCCAGGAGCAGGAGTCGGCTGAGGCAAGTGAGCTAAGTTCGCTTTCGCTGGAGTTTCGCGGGCGCCCGCAAAAGTACCTTGGGCGCCAGACTCTGTTGGCCGAACCCCGCCACCTAGACACCCACTTCTCGGGCAGATCTGTGGCCGAGACCCAAAACCTTTCGCTTCAGGGTTGGATCGCGCACTTCATCGCCTTTGCGCTAGAACAACTTGCAGCTGGCAAGTCGGCCATCCTGGTGGTTCCAGATTTCCGCGATCAAAACCGCCTGCTCACCTCACTGGGTGCGCTTGGGCTGCAGCATCTGGTGGCTTCGTTCAACACCGAACAAACCCCTTCGGTGCGCTATGCGGCCTATCTAAAGTGTTTGGGCAAACAGCCAACCATCGTCATTGGCTCGCGTGCTGCAATCTATGCCCCGGTTACCAACCTGGGCGGCATTGCCCTCTGGGACGACAGCGACGCCAGCCTGCAGGAGCCAACCGCTCCATACCTGCACACCCGCGAGATTGCCCTGCTTCGCCAGCAACAAACCGAATGCAACCTGCTGCTGGCTGGCCACAGCCGCACCGCCGAGGTGCAGCGCCTGGTAGAGCTTGCCTACGTGGAAGACGCCACCGCAGCATTTGCCGCTCCAAAGCTGGCAGTTTCCGAACCGGGTCTCCGGGTAGACTCCATGTCCTATCAGGCCGCC
>JBDLVH010000031.1:0-12477 GCA_039804865.1 Actinomycetota bacterium
CGCTGCTGGGCAAGTTTGTGGTTGCCATTCGCGAGGCCCAGCTTGCCCGCGGATTGCGCCCGCGCAGTTACCGGATGGCGGTGCCTCTGCTGGTGTTATCGATGAAGCACGCCGACGAGTATGCCGAGGCGCTGGCCGCCCGCGGGGTAGAGCTGTAACAGCTCAAGCCCTGAGACTTTTCTTGGGCTGATTTTGGCTTGAGCCTTAGTAGGCGGCTAGCTCTTCCACCGATGCCAGGGTGCGCACGCCATCGGCAGCCGAAACCTCGATCTTGAAGCTTGGAGCTCCAACTGCGGTAACGATCTCTAGCGATACGGTGTCTGCGCCGTTGGCCCAGCTTAGGTTCATGCTGTTGGCGCCGGTTACGGCAAACGAGAACTGGCCGTTGAAGGCATTGTGCTTGCGCAGGCGAGCCAGGGCAATGATGGCCTGGGTAACCGGCTGCTGCAGGGCTGCCTCAATCTCGGCCTGGGTGTAGTTGTGACGGTTTACGTCACGGCCGTTGTCGGTCTTGTTGAACAGCGCAACGTCATCCATGCCGTTGAATAGGCCCACGTAGTAAACCTGTGGCTCGCCAGGAAGCAAGAACTGCACCGCGCGCATCAGCACGTAGCCGGTGTCGTTGGCAACGATGTTTGGCAGGGTGGCGTTGATCTGGTGCGGAAGAGTGAACCACTGTGGCACCACCGATGCGATGGCCGAGTGGCCATTGGTGTTCTTCTCGGCAACCTTGAAGATGTTTTCCATCTCGTCCTGAGTGATCAGGCCAGGCTTGCCGTTGATTGGACCGCCATCGATGACGCCGTAGCCATCGTGGGTGTCTAGAACGTTTAGGCAGTTGTTTGGACGAATCTTGAACCAGTCGTCCAGGCGGTCTACGGTTCCGGTGAAGAGCGAGTGCAACAGTAGTGGTGCGGTCTGGAAGTCGTAGATGAGGTCTACCAGCGGAGCGATTTCAAGCTGCTGGGTGTAGTGGGCGTGAACCTCAACCAAAACGCGCATGCCGTAGCTCTGAATCAGTTCGGTGATTTCTTCTACAAACACCAGGGTCTCTGGGGTCATGAAGCTATCGGTGCCCGGGGTCTTTACCGCGTAGCCAACTGCGTCGAGGCGAACAACCTTCACGCCACCCGAGGCCAGGGCGTCCAGCACATCGCGAAGGTACTGCTGACCCTTTTCGTGCTTGATGTCGATGTCTACCTGCGAAGGCATGAAGGTGGTCCAAACCAAACGGCGCTTGCCAGCAACTTCGTAGGCGGTGAAAGGCATGCCCGGACGTGGGCGGTAGAAGCTGGTGATGCCTTCTTCGGTGCCGCCGTTAGGGAAGACCACGTCGAAGGTTAGGAACATGCCGGCCGAGTCGGAGGCATCGCCCTTCTCCTGCCAGTCTTTGAACTCAGGCGAAAGCGCCGAGGCGTGGTTGACGATGAGGTCTGCGGTTAGTTCGTGGGTTGCCGAGATTCGCTTGAAGTCGGCCCAGGTGCCCAGACGTGGGTCCACAATCTTGTGATCGATAGGGTCGAAGCCGGCATCGTCGCCGTCGTATGGGTGGAAGAACGGAAGAACGTGGATGCCCTCGAAGTCGCTTAGCGGACCGGCAAGCAGTTTTTCAATCTCGCCTAGGTTGCCGCCAACGCGCTCTGCGTAAACCAAAATGCTTGAACCCGACATTGGGACCTCCGTGCGTAACCGCTGACAATTTCGAGCGATATTTATCTAAAACAAGTCTGATAAATGCTACGCCATAAAGACTGTAAACGCTTACGGCTTTATCAGATTGTTAGGGTCTTGCCGCTTCTACTAATTAGTTCCACTTCCTCAAATCTTGATTAGGCTAGTGGCAGGTCAAGAAAGGGGTAGTTGTGAAGGCCCTTGACTACGAGCAAATTCGCATCGAGACGTTGCATTCGTACCAAATTCTCGATACCCCAAGAGACGCCCGATTCGACACGGTGATTCAGGGGATTCACGAAACGCTTGGCGTTCCTATCTGCGGCATTGCCTTCTACGACGAATCCCGAATTTGGTACAAGTCGTCCATCGGAATGCACGTTAACGAACTTCCTCGTGGCTCCACCCTGGCCACCGAGATGCTGACTCACTCGCTCAATGAGCTGATGATCCCAGACACTATGACGGATCCGCGCTCGATGAACAATTACATTCAGCGCGGCAAAGTAGGTGTCAGAGCCTTTGTGGGCGTTGGGCTCTTTGCCCCAAACGGCCAGATGCTGGGTTCAATCAATTGCCTCGATTTTGAGGTTCGTGAGTTCACGCGCGACGAAATCGACAAGCTGCACGCCTATGCCCGTCAGGTGATGGAACTCTTGGAAAACCGCAAGGCGGCCAACGAGATTCTGCTGCTGGAACGCAAGTCGCGCGACCTGTACGCCGGTCAATCGGTAACCACTAGCTCTAGTTACGAGTCTGCGCTTCGAGCCGCTGTGTCGGAATTCTCCTTCGAGTGCCTGCTCAACTTTGGTTGGTTTGCAGGCCAGTCTTGGTGGCACAGCGAGGTGGGCATGCGCCCTAGCGAGTGGCAGACGCCCGAGGTTGTTGATCCGGCCTATCGTCCACTGGTGGGAAGTCTGTTTGGTTCAAACCCGGCGGCGTTCGACCAGGTTCGTTACCCCCAGCCAACCGTTCGTCCGCTCTCGGAAATCACCTGGCTGAACAACCGCGAGGAGCTTGCCAAACTTGGCGCCACGCACGTTGTGATTCTCGATCTCTACAGCGCGGTTGACGCGGCGGTTCGAATGATCTTCTTGGTACCAAACGAAGAAGCCCTCACGCCAGAGGTTGCTCGGTTCCTGCACCTTGCACTGATGATTTTGCCCAAGGTGATCGTTCGCGAAAAGGCCAAGGAAGAACTGCAGTACCGTGCCGAGCACGATCCGCTCACCGGCCTCAGCAACGTGCGCGGCCTCGCCAAGATTGTGGCCGAGGCAGCGGCAAAATCGCAGCTCAATCGTGCGGTTTACTTCATCGACCTAGACCGCTTCAAGGCCATCAACGACAAGTACGGTCACGCCATCGGCGACGAACTGCTAGTGCACGTAGCCGACTCACTTGCGGAATCTGTCCGCCCCAACGACACCGTGGCCCGCGTTGGTGGCGATGAGTTTGTGATCCTCACCCGTGAGACTGCCAGCTACAAAGAGATGAAGTCCATCGCAGAGCGCATCTACACCAAGCTTTGCGAATCCTACAGACTCTCTAACGGCATTGTCTGGGCCGGTGAGATCTCAATCGGTGCGGCGCTTTGGGAACCAATAGGCAGCTATGAGGCATCGATGCGCGTTGCCGACGGGCTGATGTACCAGGCCAAGAAGAGCGGTGGCGGTTTCCAAGTTGCCAGCCCCGAGGACATGGCCACTGCCCGCCTCGGCCAGAGCACGCTTCGCGACGAATCGGTGGCCTTCACGCCAATCACGGATGAGGTTTCCGGCGAACTCTTCGCGGTTCTGGCTCAGGTGCAAAATGAGTTCCGGTCACCAGAATCCAAGGAGACCGCGCGACTGGTGGTGGGCGAGTTCCGCCGCCTGGGTCTAAAAACCCAGCACCTCATTTTGCGGTTGCCGCACAACTACTGGCTGGCTACCGATGTGCTGGTTGAGATTGTTGTGATTCTCAAGCGCGAGTTGGCCGATCTGAAGATCAGCCTGCTAGTAGGCGAAGAGGGTCTGCCGGGCGCATTGAAAGACACAACAATTCGAGACTCGGCGATGTTTGCTCACGCCGCCACCAAGGTGGGGATCGTGCTGGCACGTTTTGGAAGTGGCGGCGATGAGTTTGAACTGGTCCAGAAGCTCAACCCAATGGCCGTGGTTCTAGATCACGCTCTGGTGGCCTCGCTGGCAACCGCACATCCGGCCGGCCGCACCCTGAAGGTTGCCATGGCGGCTGCCAACGCGCTTGGCGTGCCAATCTTGGCTCCGCAGAACCTTAGCGACGAGGCAAAACATAAGGTATTGGAACAGGGCTGCCAAATCTTCGTCTCTGACGAGGTTATTTCGGCCAGCTAGATTGCCCGAAAGTACGGGCTTCGCCAAACTTTGGTGAGCCGGCGGCTAACGCTTCGGAATCTTGATTTCGTCCGCCGAAATTCGGTGGGCGCCAAAACCGTTCACCGGCGCATCGGTGCGGTATCCAACCGAAATGCCATAGATCAGCTTGTAGCCTTTCGGCACAGCAAACTCTGCACGAATGGCCTCGGGCCACATTGCCACCGCACCCTGGGCACAGGTTCCAAGCCCGTGAGCGTGGGCGCTAAGCATCAAATTTTGCGCGAAAAGGCCAGCATCGTTGGCTGCAAAGACGCCCAGGCTCTTGTGGATGAAAACGAAAATCACAGTGGGGGCACCAAAGAACTGGTAGTTGTTGGCCCACTGATCATCGCGGGCCTTCTTGTCTCCTCTTGGCACGCCCAGCAGACCGTAGAGCTCTTTGCCCACGCGCTGCGCCCTGGGCAGCAGTGCCTTCACGTAGGGCTTAGCCATGTTGTAGTCACTCAGTGGCCAGGCCGCGCGGTTGAAAACAAACTGCAGTTTGCCCTTGAGCCCACCGTTGCGCAGAGCCGAGACGCCATCCCAGCGCTTCAGCAAATCTGCCGAGATGCGGTTGCGCACCTCACCGCTGGCAACCGCAACCATGTAGGGGCGGGTGTTGCTCCAACTTGGCGAGGTCAGGCCATCGGTAATTAGCTCATCGATGAGCTGCGGGTCTACCGGAGTTGGGAGGAAGCTGCGGGTGCTGCGGCGGCTGGCGAGGAAATCGCTGAAATCTGCTGGATTGATCACCGCTTCAGCCTAACTGTTTGTGAATTAAGTGGGAGAAGTAGCCCGCAGCCGGCTATGCCGCAAAGCGCAAATCTAGACTTGAGACAATCGGTCTGAAAGGGGGCGCTGTGGCTAAGAAGCCTGTCATCAAGGCGGTCAGCACCCCCGATGCCTACCGCATACTTTCGAGGCTCAGTTACGGCCCAACCCCCGCCGCGGTTGCCGAACTGCAGAAGCTTGGCCTTTCTGCCTGGGTGGCAGCCCAGCTGAACCCAAAGCGCACCGAGTTCCCGGAGCTGCAGGCCACTCTAGACACCTTCCGGTCTTCCAAGATGTCCATCGCAGAGGTTTATGCGGACCCGCACTACACGGCCAGCCGGCTTCACGTTGCCGACGACATCGTCTTCGCGGCACTGCTGCGCCAGAGTTTTGGCAATAACCAGCTGCAGGAAACCCTGGCCGAACATTTCAACGACTACCTGCACACCTCGGTGTTCTTTAGCGGTGACCGCTTCAGGGCCTCCTACGACCGTGATGTGATCAGGGCAAATCTGCTGGGCAGCTATCCAGATATGGTGGTGGCGGCAACGCTGCACCCGGCAATGATGGACTACCTCAACCTAGACCGGTCCACCGCTGCGCACCCCAACGAGAACTACGCCCGCGAGCTTTTAGAGCTTTTCACGGTTTCGACTGGCGCCGGATACAGCGAAGACGACGTGCAAAACGCGGCCCAACTGATGACCGGCTTCAGCTGGAATACCAACAACTCAACCCTGCGGGTGAACCTGCGCGATCATTACTTTGGCCCTCTCACGGTGATGGGCTACACCGATGCCAACCCTGCAACCAAGAACACCGCTGACGTTGTGGCCAGTGCCCAGAATCTGGCGCGCAACCTAGCTCTGCGCCCTGCAACCGCAACCGCTTTTGCCACCCGACTGATTCGTCGTTTTGTGGCTGATGTACCAAACGCCAAGTACGTCTCAGACCTGGCCAAGGTCTACCTGGCCAGCAAGGGAAACATCCCCAAAGTGGTCACGGCCATGATTTTGCATCCGGCTTTCTTGGCCACCGCCAGCACAAAGGTCAAGCGTCCGGTGGAGCACCTTGCATCCACCATCCGTGCGCTGAATGTGAAGCTGGCCAAACCGGTAAACGGTGGCGACGCCAGCCTCAGCTACTACTACAAGGGCAGCGGCGCCATTGTGCTAACTCAGATTGCAGACAACCAGGGGCATCTTCCGTTCAAGTGGGCGTTCCCAAATGGCTACCCCGATTACGCCGAAGCCTGGACCACCTTCTCATCGCAGATTCAACGTTGGAACCTGGCGGCCGATCTGGTACTGGGAAGGCAGGCGGCCAACTTTACGCCGGTGGATTGGACCGCTCTAGTTCCGGCAACGGCTCAGACTGTGCCCGAAATCATCCAGGCGCTCGCGGTCTCTTTCATGGGAGGAAACCTGCCAAAGGGTCAGTTGGCATCCGTGCAGACCACGGTAAACACTGCGGTTGTCCCGGTTCTTAATCCAACTCTACGCCGACAGCGCGCCATTGAAACCGCAGCCGTATTGTTGCTTTCAACCCCGGAATGGAACCAGCGATGAGCCACCACGAACCCGGCCAAAACTGCAGCTGCGATGAATTTCACGAGGCTCAACTTAAGCTTTCGCGCCGCGGCTTCATCGGTGGCGTTTTGGCTCTTGGCGGCGGCATTCTCATCAATGAAGGTGGGCTGGAATATGCGCTGGCAGACACCGGAACCGGTGCTGCGCTAGGTGACATCATCGTTAACCTCAACATGCGCGGCGGCATGGACGGCCTGCTTGCAGTTGCTCCGCTGGGCGATGCCAACCTGCGCTCTGCGCGCCCAACCCTAGCCTTGCCAGACTCAGCTCTGCTGCCATTGGATGGCTTCTTTGGCATGCACCCTTCACTTGCTGGCCTAAAGAATTTGTACGACAAGAAAGAGCTTTCGCTGATTCATGCTGCCGGCACTCCGGTGGGAACCCGCAGCCACTTCGACGATCAGCTGGCACTGGAACTTGCCGCCTACGATGCCCCAACCACGGTGGGTGGCTGGCAGACACGCTTGCTGGCCAATACCGGCGCCTCCCAAGTATTTAGTGGGGTTGCAGTTGGACAAAATGTTCCTGCCTCTCTCAACGGTGCCACCCAGGCCGTTGCCTTCGAGAACAAAGATCGTGTGCTGCTGCGCAACATCAACATCGACAGAGCCGATCAGCTCGCGGCCTTGCGATCGCTGCACAAAGATTCAGGCAGGGTTTGGAGCGCCTCGGCCCTGTCCTCCATCGATGCCTCGCTGCAGGTGGAGGGTCTCACATCGTTGTCTTCGGTGACCTATCCAAACACTGCGCTTGGCAACCGGTTCAAGCTGCTGGCTCAGCTGATCAAGGGTGGTCTGCCCATTCGCACCGCCAACATCGATTTCGATGGCCACCTAGATGTGCACGCTGCGGCGGGTTCGCTCACCGGCGTAATGCCCGATAACTTCAAGAATATGAGCGACTCGATCGTGGCTTTCAAGGCCGATCTTGGCCCGCTCTGGACCAAGACCACGGTGGTCACGGTCACCGAATTTGGGCGCCGAGTGGTTGAAAATGCCCAGGCCGGTTTGGATCACGGCTGGGGTTCGGTGATGTTTGTGATGGGCGGTTCGGTAAACGGCGGCAAGATCGTTGCCAAGTGGCCGGGGCTGGGCAACAGCCAACTGAGCGAAGGCGATTTGCCGGTAACCACCGACTACCGAAGTGTGCTCACCGAAGTGATGACTGTTCGCGGCGGAGTGCCGGCCGGCTCGATGCAGCAGATATTCCCAAACTTCGCCCCGCAAACTCTTGGTCTATTTGCCTAGACTTGAAGTATGGAACTTCACATCAACGTACTGGCGGTCTTTGCTTCGGCACTGGCTAGTTTCGTGGTGGGCGCAATTTGGTTTGGCCCTAAAACCTTCTACCCAATTTGGATCAAGGCCCAGGGCAAGACCATGCCACAGCGCGGCGAGCAAAAAGGCATGGCTGGCGTTTTCGTAGCCACCTTCCTGGCTCAGCTAGCCATGGCTTTCACCGGTGCGGTTGTCATCGGTTGGTACGAGGGTTTCAAGATGATGGCAATCACCCCGATGGAAGGCCTCAACGCGGGCCTGCTTCTAGGCGTGGGCGTTGCCGCGGCAGCATCGCTAAGCCACCGCCTCTTCAGCCAGGTTGGCTTCAAGGTGTGGGCAATTGAGGTTGGCCAGGACATCGTTGGCTTTGCCGTGATGGGCCTTATTTTGGCCAGCTGGCGCTAACCGCAATGGCAGAAAACCTTTCCAAACGACCTCAGGTACGCCCGGCAACCGAGGGATGGACCCAGCAGACCGATGCCGCCACCGGCAAGCCGCTGCTTCAATTTGCCGAGCCAAAACGTAAGCAGCCGCCAGTTCACTGGGTTGACCTAAGCCAAGAACAGCGCATCGAAAAGGTGAAGTCGCTTGGCCTGCCGGGCTTCCGCGCCAAGCAGCTGAACAACCACTACTTCACTCACTACAGCAGCGATGCTGCCACCATGACAGACCTCCCGGCTACCGGCCGCGACGAGCTAGTTGCCGAGTGCTTCCCGCCACTGCTCACCGAGGTAAAGCGCCTGCAGACCGACAAGGGCGACACCATCAAGTTCCTCTGGAAGCTCTTTGATGGCGCACTTGTCGAGTCGGTTCTAATGCGCTACCCGGGCCGAATCACCCTCTGCATTTCCTCGCAGGCCGGCTGTGGCATGAACTGCCCATTCTGTGCCACCGGTCAGGCCGGTCTAACCCGAAACATGTCGCCGGGCGAAATTGTTGATCAGATTGTGCAGGCAAACCGCGTTATTGCCGCGGGTGAGCTGGGTGGCAAGAAGGCCTCCAAGGATGCCCCAGAGCGCGTTTCCAACATCGTGTTCATGGGCATGGGCGAGCCACTGGCCAACTACAACCGCGTGATGACCTCGTTGCGCTGCATGGTTGAACCTCAGCCAAACGGCCTGGGCATGAGCGCCCGAAACATCACCGTCTCCACCGTTGGTTTGGTGCCTGCCATCCACAAGCTGGCCGCCGAAGAACTGCCGGTTACCTTTGCGCTTTCGCTGCACGCTCCGGATGACCAACTCCGCGACGAGTTGATTCCGGTTAACTCGCGCTGGAAGGTTGACGAGGCTCTTGACGCCGCCCGCGCCTATTTCGACGCCACCGGCCGCCGCGTTTCCATCGAGTATGCCCTCATCAAGGACATGAACGACCATGCCTGGCGAGCCGACCTGCTGGCCAAGAAGCTCAACGAGCGCGGCAAGGGTTGGGTGCACGTTAACCCGATTCCGCTAAACCCAACTCCGGGTTCCATCTGGACCGCGTCTACGCCTTTTGTCACCGATGAGTTTGTGCGCCGCCTCGAGGCAGCTGGTGTACCAACCACCCTGCGCGACACCCGCGGCAAAGAGATCGATGGTGCCTGCGGCCAGCTGGCCGCGGCCGACTAGAGGTTGGGATTAGCTATGGACTACATCGGCGATCACCAAGATTATGGCCAGCAAGCGCTGGACGAAGCACACCTGCACTCGGATCCGCTGCAGCAGTTTTCGCTGTGGCTTAGTGAGGCCGAGCAGGCCGGCATCTTTGAGCCAAACGCCTTTGTCTTGGGCACGGTTTCGGCTGAGGGCAAGCCAACTGCCCGCACCGTTTTGCTCAAGGGCGTAAACGCCGACGGCTTCTTCTTTGCCACCAACTATCAGAGCCGCAAGGGCCACGACATCGCCGATGGTGCCGCCGTGAGCATGGTCTTCGGCTGGTACTCGCAGTTTCGCCAGGTGCTGGTTGAGGGCTTCGCCGCTCGCGTTGAGCCGGCCGAGTCGGATGCGTACTTCGACACCCGCCCGCGCGACTCCCAGATTTCGGCTTGGGCCAGCGCTCAGAGCCAGCCGGTGGCCAATCGTGCCACCCTTGATGGCCTCTACGAAGAGCGTCGCCAGCAGTTTGCCCAGGGTGATATTCCGCGTCCAGAGTTCTGGGGTGGCTACCGCATTGTGCCCACCCGAATCGAATTCTGGAAGGGCCGCAGCAACCGCATGCACGACCGCATCGAGTTCTCGCGCCTGGGTCCAGAGGCACCCTGGTCGGTGCGCCGCCTGCAGCCATAAGGGCCGTTTTACCCAGCCCTAGCAGCTCCGGGCTAGCGTCCAATCCGCCCCTTGGAAGTTTTATCAAGGTGTGCTTTACTTAACTCATGACTAACCCAGCACAACTCCAATTCGGCCTCGACACCTTCGGTGACATGAACAACACCGATGAAGGCAATCCCGAGACCGCCGGCCAGGTAATCCGCAACATCGTTGCGCAGGCAGTTCTGGCAGACAAGCTGGGTCTTAACCACTTCAACGTGGGCGAACACCACCGCGAGGACTTCGCCGTAAGCGCCCCGGATTCGGTGCTTGCCGGTATTGCAACCGTCACCAACAACATCATCCTGGGTACCGGCGTGACCGTACTTTCCAGCGATGACCCTGTGCGCGTGTACCAGCGCTTTGCAACGGTGGATGCCCTAAGCAACGGCCGCGTTGAGATCACCGCCGGCCGCGGTTCGTTCATTGAGAGCTTCCCGCTCTTTGGCTACAGCCTCGACGACTACAACGAACTTTTTGAAGAGAAGCTAGAGCTTCTGGTTGAGCTTTGGAAAGAGCAGGCCGTCACCTGGCAGGGCACCATGCGTGCCCCGCTTAACAACCAGCAGGTTTACCCCAAGACCGATGGTGGAGCAATGGGCCTTCGCGTTGGTGTTGGTGGCAGCCCCGATTCGGTGCTTCGCGCAGCGCGCCTGGGCATCCCGATGGCGCTTGCCGTCATCGGAGGCGACCCTGCCCGTTTTGCACCTTTTGCCAAGCTTTACCGCGACTCACTAGAGAAGCTGGGCAAGTCAGAACTTCCGGTCAGTATTCACTCGCCTGGCCATGTTGCTGCCACCGATGAACTGGCAGTGGAGCAGATGTGGCCTGGCTACGCCGAGGGCTTCGGCCGCATTGGCCGCGAGCGTGGCTGGGGTCCGATGACCATGGATCACTACCTAAACGAGGTCAACCACGGTTCACTGTATGTGGGTTCGCCAGAGACCGTGGCGCAGAAGATTGCCTACGCCATGAAGTCGGTTGGCGCCCAGCGCTTCGATCTTAAGTACGCCAACGGCCCAATGCCTCACAGCCAGCTGATGAGCAGCATTGAGCTGTATGCCACCCAGGTGGTTCCGCGCGTGCGCGAGCTAATGGCTCAGGCCTAACCGGCCTCCAAAACAAAAGAAAAGGCGACCACCGAAGTGGCCGCCTTTTCTTATGCCCAAAGCAGCTGGGCTACGCAGATTCAGCTAGGCAGCAGCCACCAGAGTTGGCTCCTCAATCTCCGAGAGAGTGAGCTTGCCAAAGCGCGAGCGGTTGCGAACGTGAATGCCAACGCCAACCAGCAGGGTTAGTGCCAAGAACAGCAACGCACTCCACTTCAGCCACCAGGTGTGTCCGGTTAGGTCGTAGATCTCGCTTCGCGGCCACATCAGGTTGAATGCCGCAATCAGCTGATAGACCACGGCAATAAAGTTGACCAGGATTCCCCACTTGCCCAACGAGAACAGTGGCTTGCCGGTTTCGTCCACGTGCTTCACGGTTCCGTCGCTCATCAGTTCTTCCTTCATGCGGCGAAGCAGCGCCGGCACGGTTACGCCCAGGTAGGCGATATAGAGGAACCCGATGCAGATGCTGGTGAGGGCGGTGAAGAGTGCACTCTGACCAATGTTGACCAACAGCGCCAGGGCGGCGCCAACACCAACCACAATCGCACTAACGATTGGGGTTCCGGTGCGAGACGAAACCTTGCTCAACTGCTTGTGGAACGGCAGGGTCTTCTCACGAGCCATCGAGTAGATCATTCGCGAGCCGGCGGTCTGAACTGCGAGGGTACAAACCGAAACCGCGATGGCAACATCGATGAGCATGATTGGGCCACCAACTGGTCCAAGCACCTGGTTGACCACCCATGGCAGGCCGCCACTGGCGAGGTTGCCATCGGTGAGGCTAGGCGCAGCCATCAGGGCGGCAAGGATGAGCAGGCCACCGAAGACACCCGAGACAATGAGGGCACGGATGATGGTGCGAGGTGCGGTGCGACGAGGGTTGACGGTTTCCTCCGAGAGCTCGCCGGCCGAATCGAAGCCAACCATCACGTAGGCGGCCATCAGGCCGGAGGCTAGCCAGCCCAGGATGTAAGGCTGTCCGGGGGTAGCGGCTGCACCAGCTGTGGTCATCACCACATCGGCTCCGCGCTTGGCGTGGAACATGAGGGCTGCGATAAGGGCGATGACACCGATGATTTCTAGGAATACACCGGTGCTGTTGATGATGGACATCAGCTTTACGCCGGCCGCGTTGATTGCGGTGGTGATTGCAAGCAGGATGCAACCAAGCAGCACTGCGTTAGCCGCACCGGTTGCCGAGGTTGGGCTGCTGTCGGCAGCCGCGCCACCCACAATCTGGAAGCCGGCCCAAACCGGAGGCAGAACTGCCTGCAGCGCGATGGCGGCCGTTGCCACGGTGAGCACCTGACCAACGATCATGATCCAGCCGGTGAACCAGCCAAAGGTTGGGCCGGCTAGGCGGCCAGACCACTGGAAGATTGCACCCGAAATTG
>JBDLVH010000032.1:0-3878 GCA_039804865.1 Actinomycetota bacterium
TGTGGCCAAACCTCAAGAAGATCGCCATCGATTACTCGATTGCCGAACCAGCCGCCGAGGCTGGTTTGGTTGCCGTGGTTCCGGGCAAGTTCACCTGGCACGACGTGGGCGATTTCGCCGCAATCGCCGAGCTGCAGTCGCAGGGTCGTCAGGGCAACCTGGCCGTGCTTGGCAACACCAAGGTCTTGGCAGATTCTTCCAGCGGCATCTTGGTGAGCGACACCGATCGACTGATTGCGCTGATCGGCGTTGAAGACATCATCGTGGTAGACACCCCGGATGCACTTCTGGTCACCACCAAGGAGCACGCCCAGCGGGTGAAGTCGCTGGTTGACGCGCTTAAGGCGACCGGACACGGGGATTTGCTGTAACCGCTGAGTTGAGTTCTTACAAGCCAATTTCTCAATCGCTCGGTCGCGATTTCGCCCAATCGCTTGTTCGCGACCTCGGATATGCTTGAGCGTATGAATATGCGCTCCGCCAAGCTGGCCCTTGGCCTCCTTGCCACGGCACTTCTGGCCAGCGGCTGCAGCACCAACATCGTTAGCGCAACCCCAACCCCGGTTGACTACAAGGCCTGCATGTCGGTTTCACCGGCGGGCCTAGCCGATGGCGGCCTAAACCAGAACGCCTACTTCGGTTTGCAGCAGGCTGCCGTTCAGTACGGCGTTGGCATTTCGGCAACCGAAGCCGGCGCAACCCAATCGGTGGGTGACTACCAGCGCCGTATCGACCGCCTGATCAAGCGCGGCTGCAACCTCATTTTTGCCGTTGGTGGAAACCAGAACGCGGCGGTCTATTCCAAGGCGCGGGCCCATACCAACATCCGCTTTGTGCTGGTGGACCAGGCTCCATACATCATCCACACCATGATGCGTGTGGGTGACTACAACAACGTCACTGCCCTCAACTACGACTCGGCAATCGCTTCATTCCAAGCCGGATTCCTGGCCGCAAGCCACAGCACCAGCAAGGTGGTCGGTGTGATTTCAGGCACCGATGACAGAGTTGCACAGACCGAGGTCTGGTACTTCATGCAGGGCGTAGAGCACTACAACCTAGCCAATCCAGAGGCCGAGGTTTTGGTGGTTGGAGCCAGCGGTTCGAATCCGGCAACCTGGTGGAATCTTGCCGAGTCGGCTAGCCCGAAATCGGTGAAGCAATCGGTGGGCCACTTGCTAACCCTCGGAGCCGATGTGGTGTTCCCGGTTGGTGTCAATGGTTTGGCCGCTACTCAAGAGGTGGCGCTTAAGCCAGGCGCGGTTGTGATTGGCGCCGACTCCGATTGGTTTACCGAGGCTCGCTACGCCACCGTAAAGAATTTGGTGTTGGCGTCGATCCATAAGATGGTGGCTTCAGACATCGCAAACCTGGTTGGCAAATATTTCGCCCAGTCACAGTCCAGCGCCAGCCCAACTTCAACCGCAAACGAAGTGGCCATCGCCGGCTTGGTAAAGCTAACTCCGCAGCACGCCATCGATTACGGCTCGGGTGTTCAAGGACAGCTTGACGATCTGGCTCAGCAGTTTGCATCCGGAATCGCGCTGCCGAGCCCGTTCATTCAGTAACCGCTGTGTAACAACTGAGTTAAGAAAACCTTCTAGACGCTTAAGCCCATTCCCAGAAATGGCTAGGCTTTGGCTGTAGACCTATTTATTTCTATGGTCCGCATCCAACTAGGAGGAATCTAAGTGAAGCTTGTTTCACGTACCACCAGCATTTTGGCCGCTGTCGCCGTAGCCAGCGTAGCCTTGGCCGGTTGCGCCTCGGCACCTGCTAAGACCGCCAGCCCAACCGTAAACTACAAGGCCTGTATGGTCTCGGACAGCGGCGGTTTCAAGGACGCATCGTTCAACGAAGAGGCCTACAACGGTCTGCTCAACGCCAAGAAGGACCTAGGCGTAAAGACCGCTCAGGTTGAGTCGCCTAACACCGCAACTCAGACCGACTACACCTCGGCTGTTCAGTCGATGGTTTCCGAGAACTGTAACCTCATCATCAACGTAGGTTTCGCGCTTGCATCGGCTACCGCTGATGCAGCAAAGAAGCACCCAAAGATTGACTTCGCGCTAATCGACTCGGCTCTAAGCAACGCTGACTTCAGCCCACTTAGCCTGCCAAACGTGAAGCCAATCCAGTACGACACCGCTCAGGCAGCTTTCGAAGCTGGTTACCTGGCAGCAGCCACCACCAAGACCGGCAAGGTTGCCACCTACGGTGGCATGCTGTTCCCATCGGTGACCATCTTCATGGATGGCTTCAAGCAGGGTGTTGCCTACTACAACAAGGCTAAGAACAAGAACGTAGTTGTTCTAGGCGCTGAGGGCACCGACAGCAGCAAGTGGGCTGCAACCGGTGACTTTAACGACGTAGCCAAGGGCAAGACCCTAACCGAGCAGTTCTTCTCGCAGGGTGCAGACATCATCCTTCCTGTAGCTGGTCCAGTAGGCCAGGGTTCGGGTCAGGCAACTCTCGACCACAAGGGCACCCTTGTAATCGGTGTTGACAGCGACTGGTACGGCATTGCAACTCACGCCAAGTACAAGGCCAACATCCTCACCTCGGTAGAGAAGAAGATGGCAAAGGCAGTTGAGGAAATCATCAAGACTGGTGTGGACGGCAAGTTCACCGGTGGCGACGTGAACCAGTACGTTGGCACCCTTGCCAACGGCGGTGTAATGATCGCTCCTCAGCACGAAGTTGCTTACCCAGCTGGTGTTCAGAAAGAGCTAGACCAGATCAACGCCGACATCATTGCCGGCAAGATCAAGGTCACCTCGATCTACAGCAAGTAGTAAATCAAGGCAGCGGGGGTCGCCAAGTGCGACCCCCGTTTGCTTTTCAATAGACTTAGGCTCAAGGACACCTTTGGTGAACTTCTGAGCACAAAGAATCGACAGCAATGAAGCTAGAACTTCGAGGCATCACCAAGCGTTTCGGTGCGCTAACCGCCAACGACAACGTAAACCTGATTGCAGAACCGGGAAGCATCCACTGCCTGCTTGGCGAAAATGGCGCCGGTAAATCCACTCTGATGAACGTCCTCTATGGGCTCTACCAGCCAGACGGTGGCCAGATCCTGTTGGATGATGAGCCCGTAAAGTTTGCCGGTCCGGGTGATGCCATGGCCGCTGGCATTGGAATGGTTCACCAGCACTTCATGCTGATTCCGGTATTCACCGTTGCCGAGAACGTGATGTTGGGTCACGAACCCGTTAAATTTGGTGGCTTCCTAGACCTGGATGCCGCCCGCGCCAAGGTGCGCGAGATTTCCGACCGCTTCGGCTTCGACGTTGATCCAGACGCCATCGTTGGCGAACTACCGGTGGGCGTGCAGCAGCGAGTGGAGATCATCAAGGCGCTTATCGGCGATGCCAAGGTTTTGGTTTTCGACGAGCCAACCGCAGTTTTGACCCCGCAGGAAACCGACGAGCTGATGGCCATCATGCGTCAACTACGCGACGCCGGAACCGCCATCGTTTTCATCACCCACAAGCTGCGCGAGGTTCGCGAGGTGGCCGACAAGATCACCGTTATGCGCCTGGGCAAGGTGGTGGGCGAGGCCCAGCCAACCGACACCGCAGAGCAGATGGCCTCGCTGATGGTTGGCCGCGCGGTAGACCTTGAGGTTGCCAAGAGTGAGGCTAAGCCAGGCGCCGCAGCCTTCAAGGTGAAGAACCTAAACGTTTGGAAGCACGATGGCCAGCAGGCCATCACCGACATCAGTTTTGAGATTCACGCCGGCGAGATTTTGGTGATTGCGGGTGTTCAGGGCAACGGCCAGACCGAGCTAACCGAAGCCATCATCGGCATGCACGGTCGCACCTCGGGATCCATCGATCTGAACGGTACCGAGTTGCTGGGTAAGAACGTGAAGC
>JBDLVH010000033.1:0-7927 GCA_039804865.1 Actinomycetota bacterium
AAAGCGCTCGTCGCCCCACCAGATGTGAACGCGCTTCCAGTCGATGTCCTTGGCGGCAGCCTGCTCGCCAATCTTCACGAGGGTGAGAATGCCCACGCTGCCACCGGTGATGGAAACGTGAACCTCATCCTTGCGGGATAGCAGGTGAGCAACTTCGGAAACAAATGCCTGGGCGGCAGCCGAGGCAACCGCAGCAGAGTCTTGCTGCTTCAGGATCTCGCGAATCATTACTAGGCCTTCTTTAGAAGTGGCTTACGAACCGGAGCCTTTACGGCCTTGAAACCCTTGGTGACAACCTCACCGAACATGTCGTCGGCGTCCAGACGACGCAGGTCCTCGGCCAGGCACTCGCGAAGGGTGCGAGTTGGCAGGGTCACATCGCGGTCGGCCTGTCCAGGCTGGGTGATAAGTGCGCGGTCGCCCGAAGTGCGAACAATGGTGATGTCGCCGCTCTTGCGAGTAAGAACTAGCTTGAAGAGAGCGTGACCAGCACGGTCGCGGCTCTTCTTCACAATCTTGACCGGAGCCTTTAGCTTCAGCTCTAGCCAGGCGGCCATCAGCTCAACGCTAGGGGAGTCCATCGAACCGGTGAGCTCAATAGCGGTTACCTGGTCGAACGGTGGCTGGTCTAGAACTACGGCCAGCTGAGCACGCCATAGGGTGAGGCGGGTCCAGGCAAAGTCGCTGTCGCCGGCGCTGTAGGTTTTGGCCAGCTTGCGCAGGTGCTCGGCTGGATTCTTCTGAGCGCCCACATCGGTGATGCGGCGGCTGGCAATGCGGCCGATGGCGCTCTTGGCAGGGTTCTCTGGCATCTCACCAGGCCACCAGGCCACTACAGGGGCGTCTGGAAGCAGCAAACCGGTAACTAGGCTCTCGCTGTCGCTAGCGGCCTCTCCGTAGGCGCGTAGCACGATTACCTCGGATGCACCGGCGTCTCCGCCAAGACGAATCTGGGCGTCCAGGCGGGCGTCCTTCTTGCTCTTGGCGTTGTCGTCGGCAAGCACAATCACGCGGCTTGGGTGCTCGCGCGATGCATCGTTGGCGGCACGGATGGCCTCTTCGATGCCCTTGAAGTCGGTTTCGATAACCAGGGTGAGCACACGACCGAGCGCAACGGCTCCGCCCTGTTCACGAAGGGTAACGAGGTTCTTGGCCACCTTGCTGATGGTGGTGTTTGGCATATCAACGATCATGGACGTCTCCAGGCACGGCCATCGATGGCCATCATTTGGTCGGCGGAAGAAGGACCCCAGGTGCCAGGGCGGTACTGCTCTGGCTGGCCAGGCTGCTTAGCCCAGAACTCTTCGATTGGGTCCAGGATCTTCCAGGAAAGTTCAACTTCTTCGTGGCGAGGGAACAGCGGTGGGTCGCCAAGCAGCACGTCCAGAATCAGACGCTCGTAGGCCTCTGGGCTGGCTTCGGTGAAGGCGTGGCCGTATCCAAAGTCCATGGTTACGTCGCGCACGTTCATGCCAACACCAGGAATCTTGGAACCAAAACGCATGGTCACACCCTCATCAGGCTGAACACGGATAACCAGGGCGTTCTCGCCCAGGGTTGCGGTCTGGTCGGCTGCAAACAGCGCCTGAGGTGCACGCTTGAAGACAAGTGCAATCTCGGTGACGCGGCGGCCAAGACGCTTACCTGCACGCAGGTAGAACGGTACGCCGGCCCAGCGACGGGTGTTGATGTCGAGGCGCATTGCTGCGTAGGTCTCCGAGATGCTCTTCGGGTTCATGCCGTCTTCATCAAGGAAGCCGGTGACCTTCTCGCCACCCTGCCAGCCGCCAGCGTACTGACCGCGAGCGGTGTGCGCGCCAAGGTCCTTAGGCAGCGAAACGGCCTTGAGAACCTTTTCCTTCTCGTTGCGCAGGTCGTCGGCGTCGAACGAAACCGGCTCTTCCATGGCGGTGAGGGCAAGCAACTGAAGCAGGTGGTTCTGAATGACGTCACGGGCGGCACCGATGCCGTCGTAGTAGCCACCACGGCCACCAACACCGATATCCTCGGCCATGGTGATCTGCACGTGGTCAACGTAGTTGTTGTTCCACAGTGGCTCAAACATCATGTTGGCAAAGCGCAACGCCAGAATGTTCTGAACGGTTTCCTTACCCAGGTAGTGGTCGATGCGGAAGATCTCATCCGATGGGAACACCGATTCAACCACTGCGTTTAGCTCACGAGCGGTCTTCAGGTCGCTACCGAAAGGCTTCTCGATAACCACGCGACGGAAAGCGGTGCCCTCGGCGCGTGCCAGGCCGCTGCGCGACAACTGCTCACAAACCAGCGGGAACGCCTTTGGCGGGATCGAAAGGTAGAACGCAAAGTTACCGTTGGTGCCGCGAGCCTTGTCCAGCTCATCGATGGTCACCTTTAAGCGGTCAAAGGCTGCCTCATCGTCGAACTCACCCTGCACAAAGCGGATGCCGTGCAGTAGCTGCTCCCAGACTTCCTCGCGGAATTCGGTGCGCGCATACTGACGAACCGAATCGTGAACTACCTTGGCAAAGTCCTGGTCGGCCCATTCACGGCGGGCAAAACCAACGAGGCTGAAGCCAGGTGGCAACAGTCCGCGGTTAGCCAGGTCGTAGATGGCCGGCATCAGCTTCTTACGCGAAAGGTCTCCGGTAACACCAAAGATGACCAGACCGCTAGGGCCTGCGATTCGATTTAGACGGCGGTCGCTTGGGTCACGGAGCGGATTATTGCCCTGACCGATTTTTGCTGGGCTCATTACTTGAGCGACTCCTTACGGAAGAAAGTTAGTCTGCGAGTGCCTCGAGCAGCGCGGCAACATCGGTTGCTACGTCGCCGAGGGTGAGGGTAAGCACTGGGCGGTCTAGCGCGCCAAGAACCTTGGCGTCACCGGCTGCCTGTGAGGCAATCAGTTCACCGAAGGTGAAGTCGCGGCCAGGAACAGCCAGGTCGGCCTCGCCCTTGGCAACCAGCTGCAGGTAGACACCCTGACGAGGGCCACCCTTGTGGAACTGGCCGGTGCTGTGCAGGAAGCGTGGAGCCCAACCGAAGGTGGTTGGACGGCCGGTCTGGGTTGCAAACGCGTCGCGCAGCTCGTAGGTTTCTGGAACCGAGGTGCGGTCTAGGTAGGCCTGAACCGAAAGGTAGCCGTTTTCGTCGTCTAGCTTGCCAAGCAGCGCCTGAACCGCACCCATAACGGTGGTGACACCGGCAAGGTTTAGGTTGATGGCGCGAACCTCAACGTGGCCGTCTACGAAGGCTGGGGCTGCAACGGCGGCACGCTCGGTGAGCATGGCGCGGGCTGCAACCTTGGCGCTTTCAACGTCTGGCTGGTCGAATGGGTTTAGCTCAAGCAGGCGCGATGCGATTGCGGTGGCGTACTCCCAGAGCACAAACTGTGCTCCTAGGTTGCCCGAAATCGAGATCTCGTCGTTCTTGGCCTCGGTTGCATCGGCAACCACGCGGGCCAGAACCATGTCTGCAACCGGGTGCAGAACTTCCTGGCTCTCTGGGTCTAGGACAACTGGCAGAACGCCCTTGCCAAGCTTTCCGGTGCTCTCTGCGATGAGCTGTTCTGCCCAGTCGCCGAAGCCAACAATCGGTGAGCCATCAACGATGACACCAATCTTGTTGCGGAAGCCCGAGCCGTTTGCGGTGCGCGCCATGACGGCACCCAGGATGAGGGCAGGGTTGTCAGCGGAGTCGCTTGCTAGCAGCTCGGCAACCTCGTGGCCATCGGCCAGCAGGGTAGCGATATCTGCTCCGGCAAGACCCGAAGGAACGATACCGAAAGCGGTGAGCGCGCTGTAACGGCCGCCCACGGTTGGGTCGGCGTTGAAGATGCGGTAGCCATCGGAGGTTGCTGCTGCTTCCATAGGCGAACCTGGGTCGGTTACAACAACAACGCGCTCGTGAACCGGCAGGCCGGCCTCGGCAAACGCCTTTTCAAAGATGCGCTTCTGCGAGTCGGTCTCAACGGTGGAACCAGACTTGCTGGAAACCACGATTGCGGTGCGAGCGAGGTCGCCGCTCAGGGCTGCGTTGATCTGGTCTGGGTCGGTGCTGTCTAGAACAACCAGCTCTACACCGGCGGTGCCGGTGATTACCTCTGGAGCCAACGACGAACCACCCATGCCACAGAGCACAAAGCGGTTTACACCGATGTGCGCGAAGTGCTCGCGCAGCTCGATGATGTCGGCAACCAGGGGAGCGCTGTCGACTGCGCTGTTGACCCAGCCCAGACGAATGCTGGACTCAGCCTCGGCGTCCTTACCCCAGAGGGTGAAGTCTTTAGCGGCAATGCGGCTGGCTACCTTGTCGGCAACCAAGACTGGAACATACTTTGCAGCTGCCTCTGCGGCTGCACCCGATACGGCGACCTTGATCGACATGATTACTTGGCTGCTTCTAGAGCTGCGGTAACCGACTCAACCAGTTCGTTCCACGAGACGATGAACTTGTCAACGCCCTCGTTCTCAAGAAGCTCGGTTACGTCGTCGTACGAAACACCCTGGGCTGCAACTGCATCCAGAACTGCCTTGGCATCTGCGTAGTGAGCGGTGATGCTGTTGGCAGGAACGATTCCGTGGTCGTAAACAGCTTCCATGGTCTTCTCGGGCATGGTGTTTACCAGTGCAGGAGCAACCAGCTCGGTTACGTACAGGGTGTCCGAAAGGCTTGGGTCCTTCACGCCGGTGGAGGCCATCAGTGGACGCTGCTTGTTAGCACCAGCGGCCTCTAGGGCTGCCCAGTCGGCGGTTGCGAAGTCCTGCTCGAAGACCTGGTAGGCCAGGCGAGCGTTGGCTAGAGCAGCCTTGCTCTTCAGAGCGATTGCCTCTGGGGTGCCAACGGCAACCAGACGCTTGTCGATCTCTAGGTCTACGCGCGATACGAAGAACGAAGCAACCGAGTGGATCTTGCTTAGGTCGTGGCCGTTAGCCTTGGCCTGCTTGATGCCCTCGATGTAGGCGGCGATTACCTCGTGGTAGCGAGCCAGCGAGAAGATCAGGGTTACGTTTACGCTGATGCCCTCTGCGATAACTGCGGTGATTGCAGGAAGACCGGCCTTGGTGGCAGGAATCTTGATCATTACGTTCTCGCGGTTGACCTTGGCGAAGAGTTCCTTGGCCTGCTTGACGGTGCCCTCGGTGTCGTTAGCCAAACCTGGCTCAACCTCGATGGAAACGCGGCCGTCGAAGCCGTGGCTGGCGTGGTAGACCTCGGTGAAGATGTCGCAGGCCTCAGCAACGTCCTGAGTGGTGATCTCGAAGATTGCCTTGTGAGCGTCTGCGCCGGCAGCTGCAAGTTCTGCAACCTGCTCGCCGTAGCCCTCGCCCTTGCCGATCGATGCGGCGAAGATGCTTGGGTTGGTGGTAACGCCAACTACGCTGCGGTTGGTGATGAGGTTACGAAGTGCGCCCGAGCGGATGCGGGTGCGCGATAGGTCGTCTAGCCAGATGCTTACGCCGTTGGCTGCAAGCTGTGCGAGTGGGGAAGTGCTCATGTCTATTTCTCTTTTCGACTTGATTGAAAACTTGGGGGATTAGTTGCTCTTGCGAGCCTCTAGAGCGGCTGCCACAACTGCCTCAGCAGTCATACCAAACTCGCGGTACAGGGTCTTTGGGTCGGCCGAGGCACCGAAGTGCTCGATCGATACGCTCTTGCCGAATGGGCCAACGTACTTGTTCCAGCCCAGGCTTAGGCCGGCTTCAACCGAAACCTTTGCCTTGATGGCTGTAGGAAGAACCTGCTCACGGTAGGCAGCCGACTGCTCGTCGAACCACTCGAGGCATGGAGCCGAAACCACGCGGGTTGCAACACCCTGGGCCTCAAGCTGCAGACGAGCTGCAACTGCAATCTCAACCTCAGAACCGGTGGCAACCAGAACAACCTCAGGCTTGCCGTTAGCAGCCTCAAGAAGCACGTAGGCGCCCTTGGCGGTGTTCTCGGCGCCGGCGTAAACCGCACCGGTCTCATCGGCGGCACCACGGGTGTAAACCGGGAGGTTCTGGCGGCTTAGAGCCAGACCAGCTGGGCCCTGACGACGCTCAAGCACGGTCTTCCAGGCGTACGAAGTCTCGTTGCCGTCTGCTGGACGAACGATGTCTAGGTTTGGAATGGCGCGCAGGGTTGCAAGCTGCTCGATTGGCTGGTGGGTAGGACCGTCTTCGCCAAGGGCCACCGAGTCGTGGGTCCAGACGAAGATCGATGGGATGCCCATCAGTGCTGCCAGACGAACTGCCGGACGCATGTAGTCCGAGAAGATCAGGAAGGTGCCACCGAATGCGCGGGTGTTACCGTGCAGCACGATGCCGTTGAGGATCGAGCCCATTGCGTGCTCGCGGATACCGAAGTGCAGAACGCGGCCGTACTTGTCGCCGGTCCACTCGTGGGTGCTCCACTCGCTAGGAACAAAGCTCTTTGCGCCAGCGATGGTGGTCATGTTGGAGTCTGCGAGGTCTGCCGATCCACCCCAGAGCTCAGGCATTACCTGTGCAATGGCGTTGATGACCTTGCCCGAAGCAACGCGAGTGGAGACCGAACTACCACCCTCGAATACTGGAAGGGCTGCGTCTAGGCCTTCTGGGGTTGCACCCGAAACGATGCGGTCCAGTTCGGCCTTCTTGTCGGCGTTCTCCGAAGCCCAAGCGTCAAACGATGCTTCCCAGGCTGCGCGCTCGCGGTCGAAGCGCTCGGTGGAGCGGGTGTGAGCCAGAACCTCAGGCGAAACCTCGAAGGTCTGCTCTGGGTCGAAGCCAAGAGCCTCCTTGAGGCCCTTTAGCTCGTCGGCGCCAAGAGCCGAACCGTGGATCTTGCCGGTGTTCTGCTTCTTAGGCGAAGGCCAACCGATGATGGTGCGAAGGATGATGAGCGAAGGCTTGTCGCTGACTGCCTTGGCAGCCTGGATGGCGTTGTAAAGCTCTTCGATGTCTTCTACGTAGTTGCCGGTCTTCTTCCAGTCAACTAGCTGGGTGTGCCAGCCGTAGCTCTGGTAACGGGCTGCAACGTCTTCGGTGAAGGCAATGTTGGTGTCGTCTTCGATGGAGATCTGGTTGCTGTCGTAGATGGCAATGAGGTTGCCAAGCTGCTGGTGGCCAGCAAGCGATGCAGCCTCGGCGGTAACGCCTTCCTGCATGTCGCCGTCACCACAGATTACGTAGGTGAAGTGGTCGAATGGGCTGGTGCCTGCTGGAGCCTGTGGGTCGAATAGACCGCGCTCGAAGCGCTGGGCGTATGCAAAACCGGTGGCCGATGCCAGACCCTGGCCAAGAGGGCCGGTGGTGATCTCTACACCCTTGGTGTGGCCGTACTCTGGGTGACCAGGAGTGGCCGAACCCCAGGTGCGAAGCGCCTTAAGGTCGTCTAGTTCTAGACCGTAGCCGTGCAGGAAGAGCTGGTTGTAGATGGTGAGCGAGGAGTGACCAACGCTGAGAATGAAGCGGTCGCGTCCCAACCAGCGGTCTTCGCGTGGGTCGTGGCGCATTACCTTGTTGAACAGCAAGTAGGCAACCGGGGCCAGGCTAATGGCGGTACCAGGGTGACCGTTACCAACCTTTTCTACTGCATCTGCCGCTAGAACACGTGCGGTGTCTACAGCCTTGGAATCGAGGTCGGTCCAGTGGAATGCTGACAAGACAGCTCCTTTATCTTCTGATTTGAAATGAACAATGGTTGCGGATGTCCATTACGAGGCTTCATTGCCAAGCTTGGTTGAGGTTCCTTATTACAAGCTGAGCTCTGCTTGGATATTTACTAACCAAACAGTGCAGGAAACCCCTAAAAAGTTTATACCTCTGCCGTTTCTAACCGAGGGATAACGGATGCTATTTCCTCGTTTAGAATTGACGCAGATGAGTAACGAAAATCCTGCAACCAGCCTTCCAATGCGCGGAGGCTTTTCAGGCAAACTCAAAGCATATGTTGCGCTAACAAAACCGCGCGTAATCGAGCT
>JBDLVH010000034.1:0-8410 GCA_039804865.1 Actinomycetota bacterium
CTCTGGGGCACCGATTGGCCACACCCAAACATGAAGAAGGAAATGCCCGACGACGGCATCTTGGTGGACTACGTTCCAAGCATCGCCGTAACCCCAGAATTGCAAGTGAAGCTGCTTGTGACCAATCCAAATAACCTCTACTGGAGCTAATGATGAAGCCCGATTTTGAGCAGTTTGACGACATTCCCGGCACCACAATCTTCACCATCGAAAAGGCGCGTCAGGGTTTCTGGCTAAACCAGTTCTGCATGAGCCTGCGCAAGGATGAAAACCGCAAGCGTTTCTTGGGTGCCGAGCGCGAGTACCTGGACGAGTGGAAGATGACCGAAGACCAGAAGCAGGCTGTGCTGAACCGCGACTTCCAGAAGATGTTGGACCTTGGCGGCAACGTCTACTTCCTCTCCAAGATCTTTGCCTCCGAGGGTTTGTCCTACGTCCAGGCGGTTAGCACCATGACCGACATGAACGTGCAGGAATATCAGCAGATGATGCTGAACGGCGGCCGCAACATTGAGGGCTGGCGCAGCAAGAAAGAACGAGGCGAAGACTAATGGCTCGCATTACCGCCGGAGTAACCACCAGTCACGTTCCAGCAGTGGGTGCTGCAATTGACATGCAGCGCACCGAGGAGCCCTACTGGAAGCCAATGTTTGAGGGCTATGAGTTCTCGAAGCAGTGGATGCGCGACAACAACCCAGATGTGGCCATCATCGTTTACAACGACCACGCCAGCTACTTTGGCATGGAGATCATGCCCACCTTTGCCATGGGCATCGCCGATTCGTTCGCAATCTGCGATGAGGGCTACGGCCCGCGCCCAATCCCTGCTGTGGAGGGTGCGCCGGAGCTGGCCACCCACCTGGCAGCTTCGCTTATTCTGGATGACTTCGACATGACTGTGCTGAACGTGCTAGACGTGGACCACGGCCTCACCGTTCCAATGTCACTGATGTTTGGCACCCCAGACAAGTGGCCAACCAAGATCATTCCACTGCCTGTAAACGTTGTGATGTACCCGCAGCCATCGGGGGAGCGTTGCCTCTCGTTGGGCAAGGCAATTCGCCGTGCTGTGCAGCAGTTTGATGAAGACCTCAACGTGCAGATTTGGGGCACCGGCGGCATGAGCCACCAGATTCAGGGTGCGCGCGCTGGGCTCATCAATGAACCGTGGGACCGCAAGTTCATGGATGACCTGGTAAATGACCCAGAGAACCTGCAGTACAAGCCACACCTGGAGTACATGGTTGAGGCCGGCTCCGAAGGCGTAGAGCTAATCATGTGGCTCATAATGCGTGGCGCCCTTGGTGCCGAGGTGGATGAGGTCTACCGTTTCTATCACGTGCCCGCGTCCAACACCGCAGTTGGCCACATGATCCTCACCCCGAAAGAAATCTAATGACAGTAAATATCGCAGTGGTGGGCCTGGGTGCCTTTGGCATCAAGCACCTCGACGGGCTAGTCAACATCCCAGACGCCAAGATCAAGTACGTTGGCCACAGCAAGCAAGATGTGGCCGATGAGGTTGCCGCTAAGTATGGCGCCGATCGTGGCTTCACCGACTACACCGAATTGCTGGCCCAACCAGACCTCGACGCTGTGATTCTCTGCACTCCAACCCAGATGCACCTGGAGCAAACCCTGCAGGCGCTAAGCGCTGGCAAGCACGTACAGGTTGAGATCCCAATGGCAGACAACCTGGCCGGGGTGCAGCAGATCGTTGCTCTGCAGCAGCAGACCGGTCTGGTTGCCATGGCCGGCCACACTCGCCGGTTCAACCCTTCGCACCAGTATCTTCACAACAAGATGGCTGCCGGCGAGCTAAGCATCCAACAGATGGATGTGCAGACCTACTTCTTCCGCCGCACCAACACCAACGCGCTGGGTCAGCCACGTTCCTGGACAGACCACCTGCTTTGGCACCACGCTGCTCACACCGTAGACCTGTTCGCCTACCAAACCGGTGAGCGCATCGTTAAGGCAAATGCGATTCAGGGCCCAAAAAACCCAGAACTTGGCATTGCCATGGACATGTCCATTCAGTTGCAGACCGAGACCGGCAAGATTTGCACCCTCTCGCTGTCTTTCAACAACGATGGCCCGCTGGGGACCTTCTTCCGCTACATCTGCGACAACGGCACCTACATCGCCCGCTACGACGACCTGTTTACCGGCAAGGAAGAGCAGATCGACGTGTCCAAGGTTGCGGTTTCGATGAACGGTATCGAGTTACAGGACCGCGAATTTGTAGCTGCCATTCAAGAGGGTCGTCAGCCAAACTCATCGGTGGCTTCGGTGTTGCCTTGCTACGAGGTTCTGCACCAGCTTTCACAGCAGCTGGACTACTAGCCCGGAAACTGGCTATTCACCAAGGTGGGCGAACGGCACCTTTTTGCTGTGAACTACCAGGGTGAGGGTGGCCTCGATTCCATGCACCATGGTGCTCTGGTAGTTGGCGTCGCCCAGTACCTCGTTTAGGTTGGCAATCTCTACCTGGCGACGCTTGGCGTGCTGCTGCATGTCGGATAGGTAACGCAACGCGGTGGTTGCAGAACTGGCGTCAAACTCGTTTTTGAGTTCCTCGATGGCCCAGTCCTCAAGCCCCATCGCCTTGGCGGCCCAAAGGTAATCGGTGGCAACGGCGGCCATGCCCTTGGTGAGCATCGAACGCAGTAGTTCGCGGTTGGCGGCATCGCCGGCAACATCGGAGACATAGTCAAGATTTAGGTCGAAGTCACCTAAGAGGTCCATAAACAACTTGGCGCCAGGGCCGGCCACGGCCATCGGTGTCTTTTCGGCTAGTTCGGCAACCGGCATCATCACGGCCACGTCTACAAAGCTGCCCTCAGGGGCTATTTGTGCCAATCGCTTCTTCAGCGACGGGGTTCCGGTGTTGAGGTCACAGTAAAGGGCATCCGCCTTTAGGTGAGGCTCCAGCTGCTGAGCAACCCGAATGGATACGGTTGCCGAGTTGATTGAGAACACCACATCGGCGTCTTGCACTGCCTCCACGGCGCTTGCGGCTATTGGCACCGGCGGGTACTTGATCTTGGCTGTGTCGTAACCGATTACCTCGGCGCCCTGCTTTTGCAGACCCGCGGCAATAAGCGAACCCGCCTCACCAAGACCAATTACTGCAATGCGTAGCTTTTCGCTCATGCTTGCAATTGTGTCAGAGGTGGGCGGGCTGCCTAACGGATTAGTCTTCGAAGATTGCTACCGCGCGGGTCCAGCCGGCAGATGCACCGCGAACCTTGGTTGGGAAGCAGGCAACGGTGAAGCCGGTTGCCGGAATGGCATCCAGGTTGTGCATCTTCTCAATCTGGCAGAAGGCGGCTTCGGCGCCGGCCTTGTGGCCTTCCCAAACCACCGATGCGTCGCCGGTCTCTTCAAAGTGACGGCGGTTGTCGGCGATTGGTAGGTCCCAGCCCCAGGCGTCGGTGCCAACCACAACGATGCCCTGGTTAGTTAGGTGCAGGGTTGCCTCGCGACCAAAACCAATGCCGATGTCGATGTAGTTTGCGTTGCCATACGCGGCCGAGGCGCAGGTGTGGAACATCACGATGTCGTATGGCTTGAGGGTGTAGTTGATCTTGGCCAGCGCCTCATCGATGTCCGATGGCATTACCAGGTGACCGGTAGGCAGGTGGCGAAGGTCTAACTTCACGCCCGGGCGGAAGAACCAGTCCAGTGGCACCTCATCGATGGTGTACGCCTTCTCGCCATGGTTCATGGTTGGGTGATAGTGCCAAGGGGCATCGATGTGAGTGCCGGCGTGAGTGGTTATGGTCACGGTCTCGGCGGCAAGGCCTTGGCCCTCCGGAAGCTGGTCTGGAAGGATGCCAAACATCGCGTGCATCTCTTTGAGGCCGGCGGTGTGAGCCTTGTACTCAATCTTTGGCTTTAGGAAAGGTGGGTCAACTGGGACTACATCGTCCAGGTGCATAGATAGGTCTACGAATCTCATACCCAAAGTGTATGGGCGGGCTTTGCCAATGAATCATCGGCATCTCGATACCGCGTAACCGAAAAACCGATAGTGAATAAGCTGCCAATTGGTGGCTGTAGTATGGCTGCATGGGGACATGGGGAATCGTCGGTAACTTTCTAACTCGCTATTTGACGGCATTTGCGATTTCTTGCCTGGTCTTTGCCATTCCATTTACCTACTACAACCTCTCGTACCAGCTGGACTGGGTCACCGGCCCAATGGGGTTGGAGGCCATGTACGTCAACTTGCTGGACGGCTGGGCTATCTGTGCGGCCGTAATTGCCGTGGTTGTTTTGGTGGTTGCCTACCCGATGGAGCGCTGGGTAGTCAGCGACATGAAGTCGCTGCCTCGAATCGCCTTCACCTACCTGGGCATCGTTTTTGGATTGGGCATCGTTCTTGCCATTCTCGGTTCAATCGGCGGCGGTTCCGGCTGGATAGTCGGAGTCTTTGGCGGTTTTGTCGGTGCCGTGGTTGCCTTGATCGGGCGGCTGTTTTACCCGCTCTTCCAACGAATTCCAAAGGTTTCTGTCGGTTTAGGTTTGCTGTTCATGGTCTTGGCTATCCTGGGCCCAGCTATCCCGCCACTGGTCCAAAATGCCGTGGTCGGCAAGGGAATCTTCCCACCGATTTTGAAGGGGGAGATTGCCCGCGCCACCTGGTACAACTTCCCAAACTCGGCCGCAAGTTCAGACATGTACGATCCGCATGTTTTGGTGAGTCCGGGCATTAAGTACCAGCTGCTTTACAAGTGTGGCAAGGTTACCGACAATCAATACACGGTTGATATCGAGAACAGTCACACGGTGGTTCGTGAAATCCAATTCGGCTGCAGTGACACCGCTTCTCATAAGCTGCCGATCACCTTCAAGAAGCAGTTTGACCCGTCGGTGCGCATTAATCCGGACCCATACGGCTACGACCCAGATGCCTACGCAATCTTGGTGCCAGCCCGCGCAACTGGCTTATAAACTCCCGACGGCCGCTAGCCCCTATTCGCGGTGTGCCCCAGGCGCTGCAGTAACACCAAAGATGTCCGGCTTGGCAAATCCAAGGTCTTTGAATGCGGCTTCCACTGCAAGCGTGATCTCGCCAATCCGCTCAACGGGGCATAGCGCTATGGCCGCTCCGCCAAATCCTCCACCGGTCATTCGGGCGCCGATGGCACCGTGTTGCAGCGCAGTTTCGACTGCAGTATCTAGCTCATCAATCGAAATCTCGAAGTCGTCACGCATGCTCTTGTGAGACTCATAAAGCAAGCCACCGATTGCCCGTGGACCCTTGCTGCGAAGTGTCTCAATAGCCTGTAGCACTCGGTCGTTCTCGGTAATTACGTGGCGAACGCGACGGAAAGTGACATCGTCAAGCAGCTGGCTTGCGCGGTCAAGGTCTGCAGAGGTTGCATCCCGCAAACTGGGCAAGCCCAGGGCTGCTGCACCGGCCTCACAGGCAGCACGGCGACTGGCATAGCCGCCATCGGCGTGCCGGTGCTCAACCTTGGTGTCGATGATTAGAAGCTCGAGGCCCTCGCGTGCGAAACCTAGCTCGATAACCTCGCTGGATAAGTCGCGGCAGTCGAGGAATACCGCGTGGTCTAGTTGTCCCAGAAGTGACGCACTCTGATCCATGATTCCGGTTGGCGCTCCAACGATTTCGTTTTCGGCCAGCTGTCCAACGCGAGCCAACTGCCTCAGCTCCAAGCCGACAGACCAAAGTTCGTTAAGTGCAACCGCAACTGCGCATTCGATGGCGGCTGAGGAGGAGAGCCCTGCTCCCACGGGCACATCGGATTCAATAAAGATGTCGAAGCCGGTTTGAGTAGCATTGCCAATCTGCTTAAGTGCCCAGGCAACGCCCAGTGGATAGGCGCTCCACCCGCTAACCGTGGCGCGGTCGATTTTGTCTAGTTCGATGTCGATAACTTCGGGGGAGAACGCTGATGCAACGCGAGCGACGGAATCATTGCGCAGGGCTACCGCTGCAAAAGTGCGGCGATTGATGGCAAATGGAAATACAAAGCCTTCGTTGTAATCGGTGTGTTCACCGATTAAATTCACGCGGCCTGGTGCGCTCCAAACTCCAGTTGGCTGATAACCGTAGAGGGCGGCAAAACCCTCGGTGGCTTTGTTCTTTAGTAGATCGGTCATTATTTCTCCAAGGCATCGCGTAGAACGCCGGCCACGGTTTCTGGCGGCAAATCTGCGATGAAAGCGCCCATCGCAGATTCTGAACCGGCAAGATACTTCAGCTTGTCGGCTGCTCGGCGTGGGCTGGTTAGCTGAAGTTGAAGGCGCACATTCTTGCCTTCCTCAACCAGAGGGGCCTGGTGCCAGGCGGAAATGTACGGCGTTGGGGTTTCATAAATTGCATCCCAAGCCTTGAGAAGCCGGTGATAAACCGAAGCCAGCTCATCCCGCTCATCATCGGTGAGGTCTACGAAGTTGTTCACATGGCGGTGGGGAAGTAGATGCACCTCAAGCGGCCAGCGTGCTGCAAAAGGCACGTAGGCGCTGAAGTTGTCGCTCCTAACAAGCAGGCGCTCGCTGGCTTGTTCAAATGCCAGAGTTTGGGCATGCAGATCGTCACCAAATCGTGCGATCGATTCGAGCAGTCGGGTGGTTCGTGGCGTTACGTAGGGGTACGCGTAAATCTGACCATGTGGGTGGTGAAGGGTCACGCCAATTTCTTGACCACGATTCTCGAATGGGAATACCTGACGCACGCCCGAAAGGGTTTGCAGGTGCTCGGTGCGGTGAGTCCACGCCTCGATGATGGTGCGCACTCGCTCCGTAGTTTGGCTAGCCAATGAACCATTGTGTTCAGGACTGAAAACCACGACCTCACAGCGACCCACTGAGTCACGTACGGAGCCCAGCTCCAGGTTTGGAACAACTGCGTAGGAGGCGTCGTCCACCTCTAGAAGGTTTGGGCCAAAGCTTGGGCTTTTGTTCTCGAAGACGGCAACATCGAAGGTGTCTGGCAATTCACTGAGGTTATCTGGAGTGGTAGGGCAGAGCGGGCAAAGATGAGCGGGCGGCAGGAAGGCTCGATTCTGGCGGGCTGCCGCGATAGAAACCCATTCGCCAGTTAGTGAGTCCAGTCTCATCTGGGCAACAGGAGGGCGTTCCGCAGGTGTGCGGGTATCTTTTCGGCGCTGTGCCGGCAGTTTGCTTGAGGCATCGTCGAAATAGAACAGATCGCGTCCGTCGCTCAGCTTGTCAAAAGTGGTTTTCATCTACTCGCGTTCCAACTTCTGCTTTTCTGCGGTCTTATCAAGGTGGGCAACGCGCACCTCCGGGATTGACTCTTTGAGAATCTCAAGCGCTTGTTCTGGTAGCCCTTCGTCCGTGATGAGCACATCGGCATCTTTCAGCTGTGCAAAAGTGCTGAACGCTATCTCCTCCCACTTTGTGTGGTCGGCGAGGATTACAAGTTTTTTGGCATGGGCTCGAACGGCGCGATTGGTCTCGGACTCCATCAGATTTGGCGAAGTAAATCCTCCGCGCTGGTCAACTCCGTGTGCACCCATGAAGGCGATGTCGATGTTGAGGCGGCTGAAAATTGAAACGGTCAACTCGCCAACAAATGAATCGGTGGGTGTCCGTAGGCCACCGGCAAGAATCACAGTTTGGTCAGTGCGGCCTTCACTGTGAAGCAGATCTGAAATCGGTAGGGAGTTTGTCACAATGGTGAGTCTTGGAATGCCCACCAGTTGCCTGGCCAAAGAGTAGACGGTTGAGCCACCCATGAGTGCTAACGCGGCACCCGGTGTCACATAAGATGCTGCGGCGCGTGCGATTGCGGCCTTCGATTCGGTTTCGCGCAGCGACTTAGCGCGAAACGGAGGTTCGTTCAGTGGTTGCGATTCGCTCTTCACGGTTGCGCCACCGTGGACCTTGTTCACGATCCCTTGCTCGGCCATCATTTCGATATCGCGGCGAACGGTCATGACGGACACGTTTAGGGCGTCTGCGAGGCTTGCGTAACGCACTACGCCACGTTGATTTAACTCATCGAGGATGTAAGCGTGGCGTTCGGTAGCAAGCATGTGGAATCCATCGGTTGTTGTTTATTGTGAAGATTTTATCGCATTTGTTTAGTTTTGTTTTCTATTGGTGCATATCGTTAGAAAGTTATGCCTTTTGAGGGCAGTTAGGCTTGAAGCATGTCTGAGTCTTTACCACCATGCCCACAATGCTCCAGTGAATACACCTACGAAATGGGTGCCCTTTTGGTCTGTCCAGAATGTGCCCACGAGTGGAACCCTGCCGATTCGGCGGACGAAAACAGGGGTGAGTCTGGCCCCAAAGTGGTTAAGGACGTTTCCGGAAACGAGCTGGCCGATGGTGACACCGTGACGATCGCCAAAGACCTCAAGGTCAAGGGCGCCAGCAGCAGCATCAAGGTGGGTACCAAGGTTCG
>JBDLVH010000035.1:0-14317 GCA_039804865.1 Actinomycetota bacterium
CTGCCAAACTCTCCGGGCGTAACCCCAGGTGCCGCCCAAGACACCGTGGTGCTGCCATACAACGACCTGCTGGCCCTCGAGGAGCTCTTTGCCACCCGAGGCCACGAGATTGCCGCCGTAATCACCGAGCCAACCCCAGCCAACATGGGAGTGGTTCCGCCGCTTGAGTTCACCGATGCCAACGGCGTGCACTTTAACTTCAACGACCACATTCGTCGCCTCACCAGCGCCCACGGCGCCCTGATGATTCTGGACGAGGTAATGACCGGATTCCGCATCAGCGCCGGCGGTTGGTACACCAAATACATCACCCCTGAGGGCTGGTCACCAGACCTATTCACCTACGGCAAGGTAATTGGTGGCGGCTACCCAGTTGCGGCCGTTGCCGGCCCAGCAGCCATCATGGATCAACTGGCTCCGGTTGGCTCGGTTTATCAGGCGGGCACCCTCAGCGGTAACCCAGTTGCCACCGCGGCCGGCCTAGCCACCCTTCAGCTCTGCGACGACGCCCTGTATGCCACGCTGGATCAGCGCGCGGCTCAGGTTGGCTCGGTCATCGGTGACGCCCTTACCGCCGCAGGCGTGCCAAACACCCTGCAGTCGGGTGGCAACCTGTTCTCGTTCTTCTTCACCGATAAGCCAGTGCGCTCCTTCGCCGATGCCCAGACCCAAAACGTGGCCGCGTTCAACGCGTTCTTCCACGCCATGCTGGATGGCGGCGTGAGCCTCCCACCAAGCGCGTTTGAAGCCTGGTTTGTCTCTGGTGCCCTCACCGATGACGACGTCACCAAGATTGGTCGCGTGGCCAAGGTAGCTGCTCGTGCGGCAGCCGAGGTCATCGGCGCCTAGGTTTGTTTACCTAGTTACAAGAAGACCTTTTTGCAGAGTTAAGCCAGTTTTCACCATTGGCGCTGACCATTGAAACATGGCAGTTTCAAGCTATCGCTCGTATGTGGCTATTGGAGATTCGCTCTCCGAAGGTCTTGGCGACTTCACTTTTGACCAAAACCGCGAGCACAACGGCTGGACCGATCGTCTTGCCGGGCTACTGAGCCTCGAGGCCAAGGCCCGCGGCACCGAGTTCCACTACGCCAACCTGGCACTTCGTGGCAGCAAGCTGCGCGGCATCATGAGCAAGCAACTGGAGGCCGCTCTTCGCCTGCAACCAGACCTGGTCACCATCATGGCTGGCTCTAACGACCTAATGACAAGCGACGAGGCCTACCCCGAGGTGGAGCGCGTTTACCGCGAGGGCCTGCAGTTGCTGCTGGCCGCCGGGTGCGACGTTGTGGTGGCCAACACCATTCGCCCAAGCCACCTGCGCTTCTTCCGCAAGATGCTTCCCCGCGCTCAGCGCATGAGCAGCATGATCGAGCGCGTTGCCGGCGAGTTCAACATTCCGGTAATTGACGTGCATGGCATTGAAGAGTTCTCGTGCCTAGAGTTTTGGGCCGAGGACATGGTTCACTTCTCGGGCCACGGGCACATCCGTGTGGCCAACGAGGCCGCCGAGATTCTGAACCTAACTCACCGAATTCTTGAAGCCGACCTGGACGAGATGGTTGCGCCACCCCGCGGCCCGATTGCCACGCTTCGCTGGATTGTGGTCTACGTGATTCCGTTCATCGAGCGTCGCCTGCGTGGAACCTCGAGTGGCGACGGCCTCACCAGCAAGCACCTGAGCTTGGTTCCGTTCAACGGCACCCACGCCGGCATTGAGCGCATAGCTCAAGACGAGTTTGCCCAGGCCGCTTAGGCCTTTGCCGCCTTACGGTTCTTCAACCAGTGACGAAGAACTTCGATGGGCATTGGCAGCGATGACAGCACAACGATGATGAGCACCGCGGTCTCTAGGTGATCGTGGATGATTGGCACCTGGCCGGCGAAAAATCCTAGGCACATGAAACCGATCACCCAGGCGCTGGCGCCAATCACGTTGTAGCGCAGAAACTTTGGGCGCTCGAGGTAAGAGATGCCGGCCAACATTGGCACAAGGGCACGGATGATGGGCACGAATCGAGCCAGGATAACCGCGCGGGCGCCGTACTGCTCGAATAGGTCGTGGGTGCGTTTGACCACCTTGGGATTGAAGATCCAGCCGTGGCCACGCTCAAACAGCGGGGTTCCAACCTTATTGCCTACTTCGAAGCCAACCTGGCTGCCGGCAATGGCACAGAGCAGCACTAGCAACACGGCAATTGGGAACGGAATGAGGTTGGTGGTGGCGCTGGCCATGGTGATGCCCAGAATGAAGAGCAGCGAATCGCCTGGCAAGAACGATGTGACGATGAACGCGGTCTCGAAAAAGACGAAGGCACACACGATCAGAACGGCATAGCCGCCAAACGCATTAATTAGTTGTTGTGGATCAAGCCAATTCAAAATCAGGAGCCTTAGCGGTGTTGCGGTTGCCACGGTTAGCAGCCTTAGAAATCTCTATGGCTCTACCGTAATACTCCAACAGCACTGCGTTATTGGCTTCCCAAGATTTCTTCAGCACACTACGACGAGCGTTCTCACCAATGCAGGCACGAAGTACGTCATCCTGCAGCAGCGCAGCCACCAGCGGGGTGTAGGCACCACGGCCAACTGGGTTGGCCAGGTACCCGGTTTCACCGTGCTCCACGAGGAAGATTGGGCCGCCACTGCGCGGGGCAACCAGCGGCAGACCGGTGGCCTGCGCCTCCTGGATGGTCTGGCCAAAGGTCTCCTCGGTGCCAAAGTGTGCAAAAACATCGAAGGCGGCGTAGGCCGCGGCCAGCTCTAGACCGGTGAGTTTGCCGGTGAAGGTAACTGGCGCACCCGCGAACTCGGCTTCGAGGCGGCGGCGTTCTGGACCCTCGCCCACAATCACAAAGCGAGTGTCTGGTTGGTCGAAAAGCTCGGCCATTCGGTGAACCTGCTTTTCGGCAGCCAGGCGGCCAACATAGCCAACAATCTTCTCGCCGTTTGGTGCCCACTTGGCACGGAGCTTTGCGGTGGCCGGCTCGGTCTTGCGGTTTGGGTGGAACAAATCTAGGTCAACTCCGCGGCCCCAAACGTCCACCGAGGCAACGCCCAGATCGCTCAGGTACTGCGCGGTCTGCTTGGTTGGAGCCAGGTTGATGGTAGCCGGGCCGTGGATGGCCGCAACCGCTTTGTCTAGCCAAGGCTTGGCCAGACCCAGGTTGTAGCGGTCCATGTAGCCGGTGAGCTCGGTCTGGTAAATGGCCACCGATGGGATGCCCAGGCGTTCGGCCGCCGCAATGGCCTGGCCACCCAAAATGAAGGGGGAAGCCACGTGCACCACATCGGGGTTGAAGGCCTCGATGGCCTCCTGCAGCCACAGACCCGGCACAGCAACCTGGAACTGCTTCAGCGGGAAGCTGGCGGTCTGGATGATGTCGAAGCCAAGGTACTTGGGGCTTGGCGCGGTTGGGGCAATGATAAGTGCCTGAATGCCGCGCTGCTTGTAGGTGTCAAGAATGCGAAGCACCGAGTTGGTGACGCCGTTGAGAGACGGCAGAAACGACTCGGTTACTAATACCACTCTTAGGCTCACGCCTTAACGGTATGAATTGCAGTTTAAATCGGTGTTGGATTGCGCTAAATGGCGGGTGACAGCTGAGTTAAGGGCAGGGAAACTATGTTGGCCGGAGGCCGCCGCTAAAGCGAGTTTTCCTGGCGATAGACCGCCACAACAGCATTGGCGTGACCGTGGCCCATGCCCAGAGCCTTGAGGTGAGCCACCTGATCCATGTGCTTTGCCTCGTGCACGGGCTTCAGCTGTTCCATCCAGTGCGAGATGGGCTGACCGTAGGTCTTCTCGATGGAAGGGAAATACGACTTTGGGCCTTTGACCTTTTCTTCTGCCATGAGAACAGAATAGGGCGGGTAAAGAAGAAGGGGCAAGACCGAAGCCTTGCCCCTTCTCAGAGGTTAGTCAAACTAGCCGATTACGCGGTTACGTAAACGGTCCAGCTTACGGTTGCCTGCACACGACGCGAGGTGGACTTGGCTGCCTTGAGGCGGCCCAGACCAACGTGGTCAACGGTTGCAGTCTGACCCAGATCGGTGATTGCGGCCTTGATTGCACCGGCAACAGCCTTGGCACGAGCCGAGCTGATCTTCATGTTTGCAGTGTGGTTATCGATTGGGTAAACGAAGCCCTTGCTGCTAATGGAGAACTGCTCGCCGTCCTTAGGAAGCTGAGCAACCAGTGCCGCAATGGTGGCCTTGGTTGCCGCGGTGAACTCCGCGCTGTCTGGGGTGAAGTAAACGGTAAGGCTCTTGGTAATAACCTTTGCCACCGCGTAAAGCACTGGGAAGTTAGCGCTCTGAATCGACCAGTCCTTGGCGTAACCGTCAACCTGCAGCACGTGAGCACCTACAGCCAGGTCCGCCGGAATCGGCAGGAACTGCGAGAAGCTACCGGTTGCGTCGGTCTTTACGGTGCCCAGCAGAACCACATCGCCAATTACAACCGACTTGTTGCGGAATGCCGCGCTGCCAACGGTGAGAGTCTGCAGACCGGTGATGGCGTCCTTAGAGATGTAGACCTTGACATCGGAGTTTGGCTGCAGACCCGAACCGGTCACCTTTGCCAGGCGGCCATCCTTGAAGACAACCTGGTTCTCGGTGGTCAGCGGTGCTGGAGTCTGGTCTGCCTCGTGAGGAGTCAGGGTCAGCTTCAGCCCGCTTGATGGGTCGTTGTAGACCTGGCCGTTGATGGCAGGTGCAACAACCAGGGTGGAAGGCGCGGCCTGGTGGTTGTTCTCGCCACCGTTGCCGTTGGCCTGAGGGGCCAGTTCTTCAATCCAGATGGCGGTGATGGTTGCCGAACCGGTGATGGTGTAGCTGCCACCGGCTGCACATGCAGACCAGCCTCGGAAGATCCAGCCAGCACGGGTTGGTGCAGCTGGGCAGGTGATCACGGTGCCCGCTACGCCCGACGAAGTGGCAACAGTGCTGCCGTTGCTGACGAAGGTCACGTTGTATACCGGCGGGATCAGAGTCCAGCTGGCAGTACAGGTGGTGTTAGCACTCGGGGTGAAGGTTACGCCCGCGGCAACCAGGTTTGCTGGGGTGCCCGCTGGCGAACAGCTCCAACCGTTGAAGCTGTAGCCCGGGTTGCTTGGGTTAGGGGTGGTAACGGTGGTTACACCCGACGAGCTAGTGTTACCCGAACCGTTGTTGTTGTTCCAAGTGATGTTGTAGCCGCTTGGAGCCGGAGCGTTCCAAACCGCAGTACAGGTTGCGTTACCGGTTGGGGTGAAGCTTGCCCCGGTTGCAAGGGTTCCCGATGGGGTTCCTGGAGCACAGGTCCAGCCACCGAAGGTGTAGCCACTAGTAGGTGCCGTCATCGAACCCTGACCTGGTAGAACAACAACACCCGAGTTAGGGCTGGTTGGAACAGTGCCGCCACCGGTGCCGAAGTTGTAGGTAACGGTGTAAGGGGTCCAGTTGGCCACACAGGTGGTTGCTGCCGATGGCACAAACGCAGCCGCGGCTGCTACCGGGTTGGCTGGCGAACCGGCAGGGGTACAGGTCCAACCATCGAAGCTGTTACCAGCAAGGTGTGGAGTTGGAGCGGTAACCGATGCACCCGACGAAGCCTGAGTGCTAGTGGTTGGCGAAACAGTTCCGCCGTTTGCATCCCAGGTCACAGTGAAAGTAGAGCTTGGAGCGGCGTATTGCGCGGTACAAGTTGCGTTACCAGTTGGGGTAAAGCTCGCGCCAACGGCAAGAGTGCCCGATGGGGTGCCAGGAGTGCAAGACCAACCAGTGAAGTTCTGACCCGAAGGTGGGGTAAGTCCGCTACCCGATGGCAGAACAACAACACCCGAGTTAGGGGAAGTTGGTGCGGTGCCCGAACCAGTGCCCGCCACGTAGGTGACAGTGTATGGAGTCCAGCTGGCGGTACAGGTGGTGTTAGCGCTCGGAGTAAAGGTTACGTTTGCTGCCACTGCGTTAGCAGGCGAACCAGCAGGCGAACAGTTCCAACCGTTGAAGGAATTGCCTGCAAGGGTTGGGGTTGGGGTGGTGACGGTGGTCACATTGGCCGAGCTGGTTGGAGCAACAGATCCGCCGTTAGGATCCCAGGTTACGTTGTAAGTTGCTGGCGCACTACTACCAACGGTGAATGAGTAAATTGCGCCCTGGTTTGTTGCGTTAGCGTTGGTTGCCTGGGCCTGGTAGTAGTAAGTACCAGCTGCCAGGCCACTTATGTCAAAGGTGTAACTGATAGCCGTTGCACCTGCTCCAGAAGCAATGGCACCACTACCCGTTGAACATACTGGACCTACGCTCAAGAGACCATTCACCTGAGTGTTTGCACTGGAATAGCAAACCTTTGCGTTTCCGGCACCGATGGCTGCACCGGTGAAGCTACCCGGAGTAACCGAACCAGCCAAAGTGATGTTGGTTCCCGATGGAGTAGCCCCCGAAGTAGTGGAAACCACGGTAGGGGCAAGAGGGCTGGAAGCCAGACCGCAGGAAGCACCATCGTTAGGGGAAGTGAGTGTCGATACTGCACCAAAACCAGTCAAGACTGGCGAAGTAGTGGCCAACGATGCAGCGGTGATCTGGTACATGTACTTGGTGTCATTGCTGAAGAAGAAGAGATCGCCAGCAACGTCCGAATAAGCCGCACCAAACGAACCCGAGCTGGTCCAGGCTTTTTGCGCTGTGGTGAGGGAGGCATCGAGAGTGACTGTCTTGCTCGTGATGGTTCCGGAGGTTGCGCCCAAGGTAACGATGTCAAGCGAAGCGGCACCACTACCGGTCGCATCAAGACCGTATGCAGTCGTTCCGTTAGACATGATTGTTAGGTCGAACGCACCCCAAGTTGTTGCGCTTGAGCTGGTGAGCGTGTAATCGGTGGCGGTGTTGGTGTCGACGTTGAGCTTGGACCACGAGTTTCCACTACTTGGCGCTGTGAGCATGTAGGCGTCGCCACTTCCACCGTAAGGAAGGAAGTCACCGCCACTCGTGCCCAAGGTTCCAGTGGACACGGTTACTGCTGATGAACCAAATGGAGTTGCGTATGTGCCGGCGCCATCAATCTGAATAATCTTGTTGCTGGCCAAACCGTAGATCAAGTTGTCTTTGGTGTTGTAGCCAATCGCGTTTAGGCCACTGACGTTACTTGCACCAAATCGCGAGAAAACCTGTGTAGTTGTATCAAACGAATACATTGCTCCCGAGTTGGTCGCGGTTGCCTGATACAACGTTGAGTCACAGTTGAATGGAACTACAGTCGCATGCGCGGGCGCTGCAGCAAAGTTGCTCAGAGCTGCGATTGGTAGTAGGGCGGCCGCTACGGCGCTTAAAAACTTCTTCAATTTCATGTCCCCTAGACAGAGTATTTAGATACCAAGTCTAATGAAATTAACAGAAAAAGGGGGATAGCCGAACAAAACCTTCGGTTTACACTACGGTTTACTCGGCGAACGCCGTGTAGACGTTGTAGCTAATTTTTAGTTCCACTCGGCGCGAAGACTTTGCTTTGACATTGATGCGACCGAGGCCGGCAGAGCTGAAAGAACCCTTGACCCCAGACGCTATAAGCGCCGCCGTTATGTTGTTTGCCCGAGCAGTGCTGATGCGTAGGTTATGCGCACGGCTGCCAAACGGGTAAACATAACCCTTGGTGGAACTAACGATGTCCTCGGCATCAGCCGGGATTGAAGCCTCCAGCAATCTCAGCGATGCTTTAGCTGCAGCGGTTAGTCGGGTGCTATCTGGCGTAAAGAAGACCGTCAAAATAGCCAAACCCGGCTTAGGAGTTGCGTAGAGCACAGGCATATTGGCGGTGCGCACCGAGCCATCGGGGGCATAGCCGTCTACCTGGACTGTGTGTGCGCCGGGCTCTAGCCCGCTTGGTAGGGCAAACGAGCCCTCAAACGAACCCTCAGCATTAGTTTGCACGGTTCCGATGAGAATCGGCGTGCTGAAGATGTAAACGTTGACCGTTGAGTTGGGTTTGAAACCAGTTCCCGATGTGTACGCCTGGTGGCCCTGACGGAACACGATGTTTCCAGCTGCATCTAGTTCTACGTTGACGCCATTGCGGTTGCGACCAATGAGGTCAAGCGACCAGCTAGAACCCTGCATGTGAAGACCGGTGTTGGCCTTGTTTGCCGAAAGCGTGGTTTGCACTCCGCCGCCCTTGCTTGAGTTGCCGGTGCCGTTTGGCACCTCAACAGGATCGAGGGGTGGTGGGGTGGAAGTTGGGCTGTTACGTGGATCCGGTGTTGCTGGTGGAGTGTCAGTTGGGGCTGGGGTAGGTGTGTCAGTAGGAGTGGGCTCAGGGGTTGAAGTGTCGGTTGGTGAAGGTGTTGGGGTTACCGGTGGAACTGGCGGCGGAGTGTGGTGCTCTTGGGACTCGCCGTCATCCCCCGAATCATCGGACTCGGTTGCCTCAGCATCGGGAGATTCATATTCGTGACTTGGGCTGGCACTTGCGCTGGAGTTGCGTTCTTGGGTCTCTGAACTGGCCCAGCTGGTTTGGCTAGAGGCAAGCAGATACATGACCGCGGCGGCCAATAGAGTGAAGCCAATTCGCAGTGAAATTCGGCGCAGATTTGGGTGACGCAAATTGCCAAACATGAAGCCACCCCCTGAAGCAAAATCTATAAAATCGCCCCTCCAAAATGGATTGGATGGAAAGGCTCTCTTCTAGTGTGCGAGGGAGTTAAGGGCGCGTTAAGGTGTGTCGAGAAACTGCCCTAACTATTTGTTTCTAAACATTCGGGTGGCACGCCATGCGGCAATTTAGGTGCGTTTTGCGCCTAATAATCAGCGGCTTGCCAGGAAGTTTCGCCAGCCACCGAAGCGAGAAATATCGGTGCCGGAAATGCGCGAGCAACCAAAACCAACCACCTCGGTTTGGTCGTTCAGCACAACTTTGCCCAGCGTCATGGGCTGCGGAAACATGGCCATGAACTCACCCAAACTAGCTGCCGACATTCGCCAGATTTCTCCCTCAAAGGCAACGCCACCGCCTTCCGCCGCGGTAATCAAACCTGGCTTGGCCGGCTGAGTGTCCAGAGCAAACATGCGGTAGTTTGGCGCGGTGGTTGCCGGGCCCATAAAACGAGCTCCCAGGTTGACCAGTTGGTAGTTGAGTGGCTGGCCCGAGAGATGTGCGCCGAACACGGCCACATCGATTCCCTGATCGGTGACAAGCGGAGTGTCTTGCCCCAGCATTTGCGCGGCCACATCGATGGCCACCTGGTCCTCAAACTTGCGAGCCACAACCGTGACGCCAAAGAGTCCGTCGGTGGTTTGGCCAGCAGGAATGGCAACGCCACACATGTCCAGCAGATTCATGAAGTTGGTGTACGTGCCCATCAGTGAATTGACCGCGATTGGGTCAGCAGCAACCTCCGCCAACGTTGGGTGCGCGGGGGCAGTTGGAATCAGCAGTGCCTCAAAGCCTTCTAACAGCTCGGCGGCAATCAAGCCGTATTCGGCCACCGATTGCTGGGCAGCTATTACCCCTGGCCCGGTGCGATCCTTGGCACCGATGGTGATGGTGCTAACGGTTGGGTCGGCTCCATCAGGGTGGCCCTCCAGGAACTCACCGAAGGCGGCGTAGCGCTCTGCTACCAGGCCACCGCCATAAAGCAACTTGGCGCATTCGATGAAGGGCTCAAACTCAATCTCCGAAACTAGATAGCCGAGTTCACGAAGCTTTGCCGCCTGGGCGTCAAACAACCCGAGGCGCTCGGGGCCAAGGATCTCGAGGTATTTGCGCTGCGGGATGGCAATGCTCGAAGTCGGGGCCGCCGCCAGCTTCAAGTTGGCGGGCCAACTGCGCGAGCGGCCATCCAACTTGGACGGTCCGGCCATCACCTTGGTGGCAAGAGTGGCAAGTTGCAGGGTCTTGGCAAACACAGTGACGCAGTCGTAAGAGCGGCAGGCGGGAACCACACCATCAACGGGAACGATGCCCAGAGTGGACTTGATTCCAACCAAATCGTTGAGGGCAGCCGGAACGCGGCCCGAACCGGCGGTATCTGTGCCCAGCGCGAAGTCCACCATATCCAAGGCCACCGCAACGGCCGAACCAGAGGAAGATCCGCCAGAGATGCGCTCCGGGAATCGGCTGTTGCGAACTGCACCATAAGGACTGCGGGTGCCAACCAAACCAGTGGCAAATTGGTCGAGGTTGGTCTTGCCAAGCACCAGGGCTCCGGCGTCGATCAGGCGCTGCACAGCGGTGGCCGATTGCTCTGGAAGGCGAGCAAAACCAGGGTGGGCCGCGGTGGTTTCCAATCCGGCCACATCGATGTTGTCTTTCACGGCAACCAGCAAGCCAGCCAGCGGAAGCTTCTCACCCGCAGCAACCTTGGCATCGATTAGCTGGGCCTCGGCGAGCGCCGACTCCTGACTGCGAAGGCTGATCCAGACCTCTTGCCGGTCCGCAGCTTCGATGGTCTCAAAGGCTTGGCGGACGCGCTCAACCGTTGTGGTTGCGCCGATGGTTGCAGAGTTGCTGGAAGTCATTTGGGCTCCTTATAGCGGGAGGGGCATTGCGGTTACAAAGCCAACCTAATCTGCCAACCAATGCTCAATCGATTTGGAAACAGCCATTTAACACACTCGGCCAAATGCCGAAATAATCCCGACACAATTGCCTCGCAAACTCAATACATGGCACCTGTGACTGCACTACCCAAGCTGACCTACGACACCCTGCTGATCGCTAATCGCGGCGAGATTGCGTGTCGAATCATCAGAAGCGCAAAGGCGCTTGGCCTCAAGACCGTGGCCGTATTCAGCGACGCCGACCGCGGGGCACCGCACGTGAAGCTGGCAGATGTGGCCGTGCACATCGGTGCGACGGCACCAAAGGAGTCATACCTAAATGCAGACAAGATTCTGCAGGCGGCGCTAGATTCCGGCGCGGGCGCGATTCACCCCGGCTATGGCTTCCTCAGCGAGAATGCCACCTTTGCCGCCGCAGTTGAGGCCGCCGGCATCGTCTTTGTTGGCCCAACCCCGGCGCAGCTTGAGGCATTCGGGTCGAAGGATGCAGCCCGCCGGGCCGCAGCCGAGGCCAAGATGCCGATGGTTTCGGGCACCGAGGTTCTGGCGGATGCCGCAACTGCAGTTGCCGCTTGTGACGCCATGGGTTACCCAGTGATCTTGAAGGCAACCGGTGGCGGTGGCGGCATTGGAATGCAGGTTTGTCGCAGCGCCGATGAAGTGGCGAGCGCCTTCGAATCGATCACGCGTGTGGCCAGCGCCAGCTTCGGCAGCGGCTCTGTATTTGCTGAGCGCTTCATCGAGAACGCACGTCACATTGAGGTTCAGGTCTTCGGTGATGGCAACGGAAATGTACTGACCTTGGGCGACCGCGATTGCTCGCTGCAGCGCCGCAACCAGAAGGTGGTTGAGGAAGCTCCCGCCTACGGCCTCAGCGATGCACTGCGAGCCGAGCTGCACAACACCTCGCGCGCACTCTGCGAAAGCATCAACTATCGCAGTGCCGGAACCGTGGAGTTTGTCTACGACTCAACTCGCAAGGAAGCATCCTTCCTCGAGGTAAACACCCGCCTGCAGGTGGAACACCCGGTCACCGAATCGATCACCGGAGTAGACCTGGTGGAGTGGATGCTGCGAACCGCCGGTGGCGACAGCAGCTTCATGGAGCCATTCCTGGAAACCGGTGCGGTTCCAACCAAGGGATTTGCAGCCGAGGCCCGCGTTTATGCCGAAGACCCCAGGCGCAACTATCAGCCATCCTCGGGTGTGCTTACCAACGTTGAGCTTCCCACCGCACTGGCTCGTGTGGACGCCTGGATTGAAACCGGCTCCGAGGTTTCCAGCTCTTATGACCCGATGCTGGCCAAGGTTATTGTTGCCGGCATCACCCGCAACCAAACCTGGAACCAGCTGCACTCGGCGCTCTGCGAAACTCGGGTGGATGGCATCGAAACCAACCTGGGTCTGCTTCGCGGCATCAGCGTACGCGACGACATCCGTGACATGCTGCACTCCACCAGCACCCTGGCCGAGGTCTCGGATGAAGAGGCCCGCATCGAGGTGCTGCGCCCTGGCCTGCTGACCACGGTGCAAGACTGGCCGGGTCGCGTTGGCTACTGGCAGATCGGGGTTCCGCCAAGCGGCCCGATGGATGATCTGTCGTTCCGCCTGGCCAACCGCATCGTCGGCAACTCGCAGAGCGCACCGGCGCTGGAGTGCACCGTCTCTGGGCCAGAACTACGATTCACCCACGCCACCCTGGTTTCGGTGACTGGTGCCGAGGCACCGGTTTCGGTGAACGGCGTGCCGGTTTCGATGTGGGAGCCGATCGAGGTTCCAGCTGGCGGAGTGCTGGATGTGGGCAAGATCAGCGGCAGCGGTCTGCGCACTTACGTTGCCTTTGCCAGCGGCCTAGACGTGCCCAAGTACCTGGGCAGCGCCAGCACCTTTACCCTGGGTCAGTTTGGTGGTCACGGCGGCCGCGCTCTAGCCAGCACCGATGTGCTGCGCGTTACCGGCGAAGCCACCAAGCGCACCCCTCGCACCATTCACCACGACGAGCGCCCCATCTTTGCCAAGCACTGGAAACTGGCAGTCACCGAGGGCCCACACCCGGCGCCCGAGTTCTTCACCCGCGAAGACATGGAGCAGATTTACAGCACCCAGTATGAGGTGCACTTCAACTCATCTCGCACCGGCGTGCGTCTGGTTGGACCAAAGCCAACCTGGGCCCGCACCGATGGCGGCGAGGCCGGACTGCACCCATCCAACATCCACGACAACGCGTATTCCATCGGTGCGGTTGACTTCACCGGCGACACCCCAATTTTGCTTGGACCAGATGGCCCTAGCCTGGGAGGTTTTGTTTGCCCAGTAACCGTAGTGAGCGGCGAGCGCTGGAAGATGGGGCAGCTGGCCCCGGGAGACACCGTGGAGTTTGTGCCGATCAGGGCAGAGGCCGCACCTTCGCTTTCGGCGCTAGACACCACTCGCTTTGCTCCAGAGCTGATTCTGAACAACCTCGGCACCGAGAATGACAACGGCGTTTTGGCCCGCATCGATGGCGACCCGGTGGTTACTTACCGCCGCAGCGGCGACGACAACATTTTGGTGGAGTACGGACCAATCGTCTTGGACCTTGCCCTTCGTGCACGCGTGCACGCGCTCTACACCAAGTTGGCGGAGGCCAAGCTGCCAGGCATCCTGGATCTGACCCCGGGCATTCGCTCATTGCAGGTGCACTTCAACCCCGAGAAGTTGGCTCGCGGCCACCTGCTTGAGGTGTTGCAGGAGTTGGAAACCACGCTCCCGGAATCGTCGCGTTTGGTGGTGCCAAGCCGCAAGGTTCGACTGCCGCTTTCGTGGGATGACCCGGCAACCCGAGAAGCCATCGAACGCTACATGGCCGGCGTGCGTGATGACGCGCCATGGACCCCGTGGAACATCGAGTTCATTCGTCGCATCAACGGCCTGGAAAACGTGGCCGAGGTCTACGACACCGTCTTCAATGCCGAGTACCTGGTGCTGGGCTTGGGTGACGTCTACCTTGGTGCTCCGGTGGCAACCCCGCTTGACCCGCGCCACCGATTGGTGACCACCAAATACAACCCAGCCCGCACCTGGACCGCCGAGAACTCGGTGGGAATCGGTGGAGCCTACCTTTGCATCTACGGCATGGAGGGCCCCGGCGGCTACCAGTTTGTTGGCCGCACCACCCAGGTTTGGAGCCGCTACGGATCGTTTAACAACCAGGGCGGATTTGCCACTGGAGGCGAGCGCAAGCCTTGGCTGCTCAACTTCTTCGACCGCATTTCTTGGTACCCGGTTAGCGCCGAGGAACTGCTGGATATGCGCGCCGACATTGCGGCCGGCCGAGGCAAGTTTGACATCACCGAAGGTACCTTCAGCCTGGCCGAACACCAGCAGTTCTTGGCAGACAACGAGCGCGAGATTGCCAACTTCCGTGCCCAGCAGCAGATGGCATTCTCGGCCGAGCGTTCGGCTTGGGAGGCTTCCGGCGAGTTTGACCGAGCCAACCAGGCCGAGGCCGCCGCGCCAGAACCAGAGCCGCTGGCCGAGTTGCCAGAGGGCGCCATCTTGGTGGATGCACCGTTTGTCTCCACCATTTGGAAGGTCAGCGTTGAGGCCGGGCAAAAGGTTGCGGCCGGAGACCACCTGCTGGCTCTCGAGGCCATGAAGATGGAGACCCACCTAAACTCGCCCGCCAGCGGAACCATTCACCTGCTTCGCGCCCAGCCTGGCCACCAGGTGAAGGCCGGCGAAACCCTAGTTGTAATCATCCCCGAATAGAGCAGAGGACTGACATGACCCAATCCACAAGCAG
>JBDLVH010000036.1:0-10478 GCA_039804865.1 Actinomycetota bacterium
GTTTACAAGACCCGTCAGGACCAGACCCTCACTGTCACCTTCCCAGTTTTGGCCGGACAGGCCGGATTCGAGCAGCTGGCCGGCGTGCGTCTTCTGGCTTGGACCACCACTCCGTGGACCCTGCCAACCAACTTTGCTCTGGCCGTTGGCCCAGAGATCGAGTACGTGGTTGTGCCTGCCGGCCCACTGGGAACTGGCGACAACGCGGTGGCAGGCTCAGCTTCTTATCTCATCGCTAAGAGCAGCGTGGCTGGTTACAGCAAGGATCTGGGCTACGAGACCGCCGAAGAGGCGCTTGAGGCCATCACATCGGTGCATCAGGGCAAGGAGCTTCAGGGTCTGCGCTACGAGCGCCTGTTCGACTACTACGCCGATGCCACGAAGTTCGAGATTGAAAACGCCTGGCAGGTCCTGGCCGACGACTACGTTGGCGAGGGCGATGGCACAGGTATCGTTCACCAGGCCCCTGCCTACGGTGAGGACGACCAGCGCGTCTGTCAGGCCGCCGGCATCCCAACCTACGTTTCGGTAGACGAGCGCGGCTGTTTCAACGCACTCATCACCGATTTCGTGGGCGAGCACGTCTTCGATGCCAACAAGCCGATTTCACAGCTGCTGAAGGGCAACGCGCGAGTTCTGCGTCAGGCCTCGTACGAGCACCCTTACCCGCACTGCTACCGCTGCAAGAACCCACTGATCTACAAGGCTGTTTCCTCGTGGTTCGTTGAGACCACCAAGCTGCGCGACCGCATGCTGGAGCTAAACCAGGAAATCAACTGGACTCCGGAGCACACCAAGGATGGCCAGTTTGGCAAGTGGCTGGAAAACACCCGCGACTGGGCGATTAGCCGAAACCGTTTCTGGGGTGCTCCGATTCCGGTCTGGAAGTCGGATGACCCTAACTACCCACGCATCGACGTCTACGGCTCTGCCGCCGAGCTAGAGGCCGACTTTGGTGTCTTGCTTACCGATTTCCACCGTCCATTCGTGGACAACCTAACCCGACCAAACCCAGACGACCCAACCGGCAAGAGCACCATGCGTCGTGTTCCTGAGGTTCTCGACTGCTGGTTTGAATCAGGCTCGATGCCGTTTGCCCAGGTTCACTATCCATTCGAGAACGAAGACTGGTTCGAGAGCCACTTCCCAGGCGACTTCATCGTTGAATACATCGGTCAGACTCGCGGCTGGTTCTACACCCTGCACGTGATGAGCACCGCACTGTTTGACCGCCCGGCGTTCAAGAACGTGGTCTCCCACGGCATCATCCTTGGCAACGACGGCCAGAAGATGTCTAAGAGCCTGCGCAACTACCCAGACGTCAACGAGGTCATGGACCGCGATGGCGCCGACGCAATGCGCTGGTTCCTGATGTCCAGCCCGATTCTGCGCGGTGGCAATCTATCGGTGACCGAGCAGGGTATCCGCGAGGGTGTTCGTCAGATGTTGCTTCCACTTTGGAACACCTACTACTTCTTCACCCTGTACGCCAACGCTGCCGGTTATGAGGCCAAGTTCTCCTACGACAGCACCGAGGTGCTTGACCGCTACCTATTGGCTAAGACCAAGGACCTGGTCAACGAGGTTGAAGCTGCGCTAAACGCGTTCGACTCCTACGGTGCAACCGGACTGCTTCGCGACTTCGCCGACATTCTTACCAACTGGTACGTGCGCCGCAGCCGCGACCGCTTCTGGGTGGGCTCCGAAGAAGCATTCGACACCCTCTACACCGTGCTTGAGATTGTCTGCCGCGTTGCCGCGCCACTGCTTCCGCTAGTCACCGAGGAGATCTGGAAGGGTCTGACTGCAGGCCGTTCGGTGCACCTTCAGAACTGGCCGGTTGCTTCGGAAATTCCTGGCGACGACAACCTGGTTGCAGCCATGGACGGCGTTCGCAGCATCTCCAGTATCGCCAATGCGCTTCGCAAGGGTGCCCAACTGCGTGTTCGCCTTCCACTGGCAAAGCTAACCGTTGTAACCACTGGTGCCGCCAACCTCACCGACTTTGCCGACATCATCAAGGAAGAGCTCAACGTAAAGGCGGTGGACTTGGTAGAGCTTTCGGCAGATTCGGGCGCTCAGTATGGCGTGGACAAGCGATTGAGCGTAAACGCTCGTGCCGCCGGTCCTCGCATCGGAAAGACCGTCCAGGCTGTAATCACCGCTGCCAAGGCCGGAGACTGGTCCGAGGTAGACGGCGTTGTTACTGCGGGTGGCGTAGAACTGGTTGAGGGCGAGTACACCCTAGAGCTAGTGGCTGCAGCAACCGATGACTCGGCCAACCTGGTTGGAATTTTGCCTAACGGTGGCTTTGTACTGCTAGACAGCAACGTGACCGCAGAGCTGGCCGCCGAAGGTGTTGCCCGCGATTTGATTCGCGCTATCCAGCAGGCCCGCAAGGACGCCGACCTCGATGTTTCGGATCGCATTTCGCTGATGGTGCAGGCATCGGACGAGGTAATTGCGGCCGCCAACACCCACCTAGAGCTAATCAAGAGCGAGACACTTTCGTTGGAGGTAACGCTGCTAGCCGAGCCGGCTCAGACGGTAACCGCCACGGTTGGCGACGACCTGCCAGTCTTCATCCAGGTTGCAAAGCTATGACCAAGCAGACCGACGCCCATTGGGAGAAGCTGGCCGCGCAGGTAGAGGCTGAACTGCTGCTTCGCCTTCCAGAAAATCAGCTCCGTCCGCGCCTCGAGCCGACCATGCGCGCGGCTGGATTGATGGGTGACCCGCAAAAGTCTTACCGCGTGATTCACGTCACCGGAACCAACGGCAAGACCAGCACCACACGCTTCATCGAGCGCATTCTGCGGGAGCACGGCCTCCGAACCGGAAGATTCACCAGCCCGCACCTGGTCAAGCTCAGTGAACGCATCGCCATCGATGGCGAGCCGGTTTCGGATCAGGTGCTCTACGAGCTCTGGGAAGATACCAAGCCAGTGTTAGAAATTGTCGACGCGCAGCTTGCAGCAGAGGGCGAAGGCCCGCTGACCTTCTTTGAGGCCCTAGCCGTTCTTGGCTTTGCCATCTTCGCCGATGCACCGGTTGACGTCTTGGTGCTCGAAGTGGGCATGGGCGGCACCTGGGACAGCACCAATGTTGCCGATGGCGATGTTGCAGTTTTCACTCCGATTGCCCTGGACCACACCGATCGTTTGGGTTCCACCCTCACCGAGATTGCCGAGACCAAGTCGGGAATCATCAAGCCCAACGCCATCGTGGTTTCGGCGTTCCAGCACTACGAGGCCGGGGTAGTCCTTCAGCAGGTTGCCGCAGAGAAGGCAGATCGCTGGGCGCAGCTTGGCTCCGAGTTTGAGGTCACCGCAGTAGAGCGCGATGGCTTCGGCCAGCGCTTTAGTGTTCGTGGTTTGGCGGGGGAGTATCACGACATGTTCCTTCCGATCATCGGCGACTACCAGGTGGATAACGCTGCAGTTGCTATTGCGGCCGTGGAGGCCTTCCTTGGCGGCGGCGAAAAGCGCATCATGGACGACGTCCTGCGCGTTGCCCTGGCCGATGTAACTTCACCAGGTCGACTACAGGTGGTTTCTCGTGAACCACTGATTGTGCTGGATGCGGCTCATAATCCGCACGGCGCCCAAGTTTTGGCAGCGACGCTGGCCACCGGTTTCTCCACCAACCAATTCATCGGTGTGGTTGCAGTTTTGGCCGATAAGGACGCCGCAGGCATCTTGCGCGCACTGGAGCCGGCACTCACCGAGATTGTGGTGACCCAGTCTTCTTCGGCGCGTGCGATTCCGGCCGATGAGCTGGCCGACCTGGCGATTGCCATCTTTGGTGAAGACCGCCTTCACGTCTCGCACCACCCCGCCAGCGCAATCGAGAATGCTAAGGCGCTGGTTGCAGGTGGAGCCGGCGAGGCAGTAATCGTTGCCGGTTCGGTTTCGCTCATTGGCGACATCCTTGCGCTACAACAGGCCGAAGACAAGATCCTTGCCGACGACGACGATTGGAATGAATCCGATGAAGAAAACTAGCGCCGGCACAGCTGTTCCAAAGGTTCGGGTCACCAGCACCCAGCGCACGCTGGCATCGATGCTGCTGGCTTTCGAATCATTTGTTGTTTTCTTCGCCACCCTGGTTGCATTTGGCCTAAAGCTTGCCGAGCCAACTCCGGTTTGGGTTGTTGGTTTGTCGCTCACACTGATCACCATTGCCACCCCGGCAATCCTTGGTGAGCCATGGTCCTACTACTGGGGCTGGGCATTGCAGGCCATCATCCTGCTGACCGGTATTTGGGTCCCTCTGATGTGGATCGTCGGCGGAATCTTTGTGTGCCTATGGGCTTGGGCAATGATTGCAGGTACCACCATCGATAAGGCTCGTCGGGCCTACATCGCAATGCAGGAAGCGGCCGATTCTTTGATCGACAGCCTTCCAAATGACGCAGAATAGTTTTTACCAGGAGCAAGGAAGCAAATGACCGAAATGCAGCAGACTCTAGTTCTCATCAAGCCGGACGGCGTTGAGCGAAACCTCATCGGTGCGATCATCCTGCGCCTTGAGGCCAAGGGCTACCGAGTGGTAGACCTCAAGAAGTTCACCCCAGAGCGAGAGCTATTGGCCGCGCACTACGCCGAGCACGAGGGCAAGCCCTTCTACGAGCCACTCATGGACTTCATGGGTTCCGGCGATGTAGTGGCCATCAAGCTTGAAGGCCACCGCGTTATCGAAGGCTTCCGCGTTATGGCCGGTGCCACCGACCCAACCGTTGCCCTTCCAGGCACCATCCGCGGCGATTACGGCCGCGACTGGGGCCTGCGCGTGCAGCACAACCTGGTGCACGGAAGCGATTCACCAGAGAGCGCCGAGCGCGAACTGTTGCTCTGGTTCTAGACTAAAAAGAAAATCCCGCCGGTTGCCCGGCGGGATTTTCTGTTTCAGTCTCTAGTGGAACAGCGACGCGAAGGTAGCTGGCCACGAGTCCCAGAAGTGAACGGTAATGATGAGGGCGATTACCAGTTCGGTGGCCGCGGTGAAAATCCAACTGCGCTTGTGAGCCCAATCGAAGAAAGGTGCCATTCGAACCGGGCCTTCAATGATGTCTTCGCTCAGGGTCCAGAGCAGTGTGTGCCAGAACAGTGGAATGGTTCCAAACCAAGCCAGCATGCAATAGGGGCAGAGAACGTTGATGACGAAGATGCTTTGGGTTGAAAGCCAAAGTACAAACACAAACGCCATGCCAAAGCCAGCCACCATCAAGCGGTAGAACCACTGTTCGAAGCGGGCGCCAGCCAAGACTGCGAAGCCAACAACAATTGGAATCGCAAAGCCAGCCACACCGATTAGCGGGTTAGGGAAACCAAGAATGTGTGACTGCCAGGAGGCCATCACCGATTTGCAAGAGATAAAGACATTGAGGTCGCAGGAGAGTGCATCACCCGGGTGCTCAAGCACGTGAATCTTCTCGAGCACTAATGCAAAGGCTGCGATCCAGCCAATGAGGCCGAAGATAATCCAAAGCCATGCCATGGCTTTGGGAGCGGCGAAGGTGGGTTCTTGCTGGGTCTGGCTGTTGGTCACCGTTTTATTATCACACAGGGCAAGATTTAAGTTCAGCCCACCTTTACTAACCCTATTTTGCTCGTTTCGTGTAATACTTATAGCAGTTGTAAGGCACCACACCCTTACGACGAAGATTTCTCGGGCATCCTGCGAAGTTGTCCACGTAAGACCCTTGGGGCAGTGCAATTCGTTAGAAGAGTGATGACTCGACACAGTTTTTGCTAGTTGCTGCGGCAGCTGGTACTTAGTTTTTATGGCTCTAGGGCTCGAGAAGTGTGGCTTGGCCTTAGGCAGCTTGGAGTTTGCCACACGTGGTAGAGAACAATAACGAATCAAAGCCAACCCGCGCTCGCGCGCCTCGCAAGACCGTCGCCAAAGACGCATCGGTTGACGCGGCAGTAGTTGCAGAGCAATCGGCCACCGAATCCGCAGCCCCTAAGAAGGCTCCCGCTCGCCGTGCGCCTGCTAAGGCACCGAAGAGCATCGATGAAGTAGTTGCCGATGCAACCGCCACCGAGAAGCCGGCACGCAAGCCAGCCTCGAAGCGCCCAGCCAAGGCCGCCGCAAGCGCAACTGCAGCCGTAAGCGAATCTGTCGAGATCAACGAGCCAGTGGCTCAGGCGGCACCGCAGGCAGCGTTCTCGCTCATCTTCCAGGCCCCTGATCTTCCAACTCCGGTTATCGACAAGAAGCGCGGCAAGCCAGTTGTTGAGGCCAACACCGAAGAACCCGCCGATGCCGAAGAATCCCACCTTCGTCGCCGCTCGCGCCGCCGCGCTGGCGACTCGGCCGAGACTCCATCGGCACCAAACACTGTTGTGAAGGTGCGCGCACCGCGCGAGCCTAAGGAACCGAGCAACGAGCCACAGCGCGTAGCCGGTTCAACCCGTCTCGAGGCTAAGAAGCAGCGCCGTCGCGATGGCCGCGATGCTGGTCGTCGTCGCAGCGTAATCACCGAGAGCGAGTTCTTGGCACGCCGCGAGGCAGTTGACCGCACCATGGTGGTTCGTTCCGCCGGCGGCAAGATCCAAATCGGTGTTCTAGAAGACGGCATCTTGGTTGAGCACTACGTAGCCAAGGCGCAGGATGCCTCGCTAATCGGCAACGTTTACCTGGGTAAGGTTCAGAACGTTCTTCCTTCGATGGAAGCTGCATTCGTCGACATCGGTCGCGGTCGCAACGCAGTCTTGTACAGCGGCGAAGTTGACTGGGAGTTGGCGGAGACCGGCAACCAGCCGCGTCGCATCGAGCTAGCCCTCAAGAGTGGCGACACCGTTTTGGTTCAGGTCACCAAGGACCCAGTTGGTCAAAAGGGTGCCCGTCTCACCTCGCAGGTTTCGCTGCCAGGTCGTTACCTGGTTTACGTACCTAACGGTTCGATGAACGGAATTTCGCGCAAGCTTCCAGACGGCGAACGTGCCCGTCTGAAGAAGATCCTCAAGGAGATCCTTCCTGAGGACGCTGGCGTTATCGTTCGTACCGCAGCCGAGGGCGCCACCGAAGAGCAGCTGACCCTAGATGTTCAGCGTCTCCAGGCTCAGTGGGAGGCCATCAGCAGCAAGGCCGCCAACTCGCAGCCACCGGTTCTTTTGCACAGCGAGCCAGACCTTCTCATCAAGATCGTTCGCGATGTCTTCAACGAAGATTTCCAGAAGATGGTTATCTCGGGTGAAGACGCCCGCACCACCATTGAGACCTACCTTGGCCAGGTTGCACCAGATCTGCTAGAGCGCGTAGAGAACTACACCGGCAGCAAGGACGTCTTCGACGAGTACCGAGTTGGCGAGCAGATTGCCAAGGCACTAGACCGTAAGGTTTACCTGCCATCCGGTGGTTCGCTAGTTATCGACCGCACCGAAGCCATGACCGTGGTTGACGTCAACACCGGCAAGTTTGTTGGTTCCGGCGGAAACCTCGAAGAGACCGTAACCAAGAACAACTTGGAAGCGGCCGAAGAGATTGTTCGTCAGCTTCGTCTTCGCGACATCGGTGGAATCATCGTTGTCGACTTCATCGACATGGTTCTCGAGAGCAACCGCGATTTGGTGCTTCGTCGCCTTATCGAGTGCCTAAGCCGAGACCGTACCAAGCACCAGGTGGCTGAGGTTACCTCGCTCGGTCTGGTTCAGATGACTCGTAAGAAGTTGGGCATCGGCCTGCTAGAGGCCTTCAGTGAGCCTTGTGAGGCCTGTGCCGCCCGCGGTGTCATCGTGCACCACGAGCCTGTTCTTCGCAACAAGCACATCACCAACGATGATCGCGAGCCGAAGCAGCAGAAGGACCAGCAGCGCAAGCGCGACCGCAACAAGGGCAAGGAAAGCAACCGTCAGGTTGAGGTTGCCAAGGTTGTAACTGCCGAGAGCGCAAGCGCTCTAAACAGTGTCATCGGAAAGATTGCCGCCTCAACAGTGGCAGCGCACGAGGCTGCAGGGGAGCCTTCACCAATCGTTCTCACCCCAACCGCATCCAAGGAAGAAAAGGCCGCTCCGGCGGTCGAGAGCCTCTTGGAATCGGTGCTGGAGGCTCTTCCAGAGCCAAAGGCGCCGGGTCAGGGTCGTCGCAAGCCTCGCCGGGTAACCACCGGTGGCAACGTGACTCCAGAGCAAAACTAGCAATCCCGCTAAACACGGAGTCGAATAAGTTTGACCTCGTGCAATACACAATGTAGACTTGTCGTTTGTTGCCCGCTGCGTTTATTTGGCGCTGCAACTCCTAAAAGTCTTTAGAACAAAGGGTAGATCTGTGATTTACGCAGTAGTCCGCGCAGGCGGCCGCCAGGAGAAGGTGTCGGTAGGCACCATCGTTACGCTTGACCGCGTCAAGAGCGAAAACGGCACCATCGAGCTTCCAGCTCTGTTGCTTGTTGACGGTGACAAGGTCACCACCGATGCCAAGGCTCTTGCCAAGGTAAAGGTAACCGCTGAGGTTCTGAACGACCTGCGTGGTCCTAAGATCATCATCCAGAAGTACAAGAACAAGACCGGTTACAAGAAGCGCATGGGTTTCCGCAGCGAGCTTACCCGTGTCCAGGTCACCGAGATCAAGTAAAGGACTGACCCAAAATGGCAAGTAAAAAGGGTGTTAGCTCTACTCGTAACGGCCGCGACTCAAACGCACAGCGCCTTGGCGTTAAGCGTTTCGGCGGTCAGACTGTAAACGCAGGCGAGATCCTAGTTCGTCAGCGCGGAACCCACTTCCACCCAGGTGCAAACGTGGGCCGTGGCAAGGACGACACCTTGTTCGCACTTTCGGCTGGCGCCGTAGAGTTCGGTGTCAAGGGTGGCCGTCGCGTTGTAAACGTGGTTGCTGCCTAAGCAGACCAAAGTTTTTAGAATGTAGGCGAGCCGAGTGCTCGCCTACATTCGTTTATTGACCAATTCGGCCCGGGAGGCAACCCATGATCAGCTTCGTAGATCAGGTGACTCTGCACGTGCGTGCAGGAAATGGCGCCGACGGTTGTGTATCGGTGCACCGCGAGAAGTTCAAGCCACTAGGCGGACCAGACGGCGGTAACGGTGGCAACGGTGGATCCATCAGCCTGTTGAGTGACCCATCGGTTACTACCTTGCTCGACTACCACTTCCAGCCATTCCGCAAGGGAACCGATGGCTCGCAGGGTGCCGGTGACTACCGCAACGGTGCCAACGGTTCGTCGCACGTTCTTCCAGTTCCAGTTGGAACCGTTGTGAAGAGCGCCAAGGGCGACTTCCTTGCAGACCTCGATGAGCCTGGCATGGAGTTTGTCATCGCCGAGGGTGGCCTCGGTGGCCTCGGAAACGCTGCTCTAGCAAGCAGCAAGCGCAAGGCTCCTGGTTTTGCCCTTCTCGGCGTGCCTGGCTGGTCTGGCGACATCATTCTCGAACTGAAGACCGTTGCCGATGTTGCGCTGGTTGGTTATCCATCCGCCGGTAAGTCTTCGTTGATTGCCTCGTTGTCTTCGGCTCGTCCAAAGATTGCCGACTACCCGTTCACCACCCTCCACCCAAACCTGGGCGTGGTTCAGGCCGGTCAGACCCGCTACACCATCGCAGACGTTCCTGGTCTCATCGAGGGTGCCAGCGAGGGCAAGGGACTTGGTCTTGAGTTCTTGCGTCACGTCGAGCGCTGCACCGCTCTATTGCACGTGCTTGACTGTGGAACCCTTGAGCCAGAGCGCGATCCAATCAAGGATCTCGACATCATTTTGGCCGAGCTAAAGGCATATGAGGTTCCTGCTGGCCAGCTGCCGCTCACCGAGCGCCCACAGCTGATTGCCCTCAACAAGATTGACCTCCCTGACGGCCGCGACATGGCAAGCTTTGTTCGTCGCGAACTTGAAGAGCGTGGCTACCGTGTGTTCGAGGTTTCGGCCGCAACTCACGAGGGTCTAAAGGAACTCAGCTACGCCTTAGCCGAGCTCGTCGAAGCTTCGCGCAAGGAAAAGGAGCTTGCTCCGGTAAAGCCTCGCATCACTCTGATGCAGACCAAGCGCAGCGAATCCAGCTACAAGATCACCAAGGAATTCGACGGAATGGATCACTACTTCCGTATCGTTGGTCCAAAGCCAGAGCGCTGGGTTGCACAGACCAACTTCGGAAACGAAGAAGCGATTGGTTACCTGGGAGACCGTCTGGCCAAGCTGGGTATTGAAAACGAGTTGTTCAAGGCTGGCGCAGTGGCCGGTTCTACCGTGGTTATCGGTGAGGGTGACGGCGTCATCTTCGACTGGGAGCCAACCATTGCCAGCAACGCAGAACTGCTTTCTGGACCGCGAGGTACAGACGTACGTATTGGTACCAACGACCGACGCACCACTCCGGAGCGTCGTCGTGAGTACAAGGAAATGATGGACGCCAGGGCGCGTCTGCGTGCCGAAATGGAAGCCGAGGGCAAGGGCCGTCTGCTTGACGAAGAAGATTTTGAGACCGAATAGAGAGTTTTAGAGTGAACCAAAACGAGCGAGCCAA
>JBDLVH010000037.1:0-3237 GCA_039804865.1 Actinomycetota bacterium
AGGGCGAATGGCACGTCATCAAGGACTCGGTCAAGTCTTTCTTGGCTGGCAAGGGTAAGGCACAGGCCGAAGAACAGGGCCGTGGCTTTGGTGTGGTCTTCATCGACCCTCCCTACGAGGTAACCAACGAAGACGTGGCCGAGAATTTGGAAGACCTCCTTCCAATCCTCACCGAAGATGCCACCATCGTCGTAGAACGCTCATCGCGCAGCCCAGAGCCTGCTTGGCCGGCCGGCTATGCGATTTTTGAGCGCAAGGACTACGGCGACACCAGCGTCTACTGGCTAAACCGCGCGTAAACCAGGCCACCAACCTCAAGCAAAGGACCACAGCGTCCAATCAAGAATTAGAAAACCCCGCTCTCTGGGAGGGCGGGGTTTTACTTTTGCAAGGCTTAGAGGTTGCGCAGATCGTTTCCGATGTAAACCTGCTGTGGGCGACCGATCTTGGTAACCGGGTCGGTGATCATTTCGCGCCAGTGGGCGATCCAACCTGGCAGACGGCCCATTGCAAACAGCGCGGTGTACATGTGCGGTGGGAAGCCCATCGCCTTGTAGATAACGCCGGTGTAGAAGTCTACGTTTGGGTACAGCTTGCGCGATACGAAGTACTCGTCGGCAAGGGCTGCGGCCTCAAGCTCCTTGGCAATGCCCAGAAGTGGGTCGTTTACGCCAAGCTCGGCAAGAACCTCATCGGCGATCTTCTTGACGATGCGGGCGCGTGGGTCGAACGACTTGTAAACACGGTGACCGAAGCCCATGAGGCGGATTCCGTCTTCCTTGTTCTTCACGCGCTCTACGTAGCGCTGAACGCTCTCACCAGACTCGTGGATGTAGTTGAGCATCTCGAGCACTGCCTCGTTGGCGCCACCGTGCAGCGGACCACTTAGGGCGTTGATGCCGGCCGAAACCGAAGCAAAGAGGTTGGCGTTAGACGAGCCAACCAGGCGCACGGTTGAGGTGGAGCAGTTCTGCTCGTGGTCTGCATGCAGCACCAACAGGGTGTCTAGGGCGCGGGTGATGATTGGGTTCTGGATGTACTGCTCGGCCATGTTGCCAAAGGTGAGACGCAGGAAGTTCTCAACCAGGCTGAGGCTGTTGTCTGGGTACATCAGTGCCTGACCAACAGAGTTTTTGTAGGTGTAGGCGGTTAGAACCGGAAGCTTTGCCAGCAGGCGAATGGTGCTGAGCTCTACCTGAGCTGGGTCGTGTGGGTTCAGCGAGTCCTGGTAGAAGGTGCTCATAAGCGATACACCGGCGGTAAGCACCGACATTGGGTGAGCCGACTGCGGGAACGAGTGATAGAACTGCTTGAGATCCTCGTGCAGCATGGTGTGACGACGAATGCGGTTGTCGAACACAGCCAGCTCTGCCTCGGTTGGCAGGTTGCCGTAAATCAGCAGGTACGAAACCTCTAAGAAGTTCTTCTGGCCAGCAAGCTGCTCGATTGGGTAGCCGCGGTAGCGCAGCACACCGGCCTCGCCATCGATGTAGGTGATTGCACTCTTGGTGCTTGCGGTGTTTACAAAGCCCTGGTCGTAGGCGGTGAGACCAGTGTTTGCCATCAGCTTGGAAATGTCGATGGCGTCGGGACCCACTGCGCTGTGCAGTACGGGAAGTTCTACGGTCTTGTCACCGTAGCTGAGTGCAACTTTATCGTTGGCAGTCAAGGGTGCTCCTTGTGGGAAATCGTTGGCTTATCTAAGACTAACGGCATCGCGCAGGCGCTTAGCGGCCTCGGCAATATTCGCATCGGTGGCAGTGAGGCTAAAACGCACATGGTTTGGCGAAGACTCACCATAGAAAGTGCCTGGAACCACAACGATGCCCAGCTCGGCCATCGCCTTTACGGTAATCCAGCAGTCTTCGTTGAGGGTGGCCCAGAGGTACAGACCGGCCTCGCTGGCGGAAACCTCAAACCCGTATTCACGGATGGCTGCAAGCAGAACTTCACGACGCTTGCCGTATACCTCGCGCTCCACAGCAACGTGGGTCTCGTCCTTTAGTGCCGCAACCATGGCCTTCTGGATTGGCATGGGGGTAATCATGCCGGAGTGCATACGAAGGTTGACGATGGCCTTGATGAGTCCTGCCTCGCCCACCGCAAACGCCGCACGGTAACCGGCAAGGTTGCTCTGCTTGCTTAGCGAGTAAAGGGCGATAACACCATCGAGGTTGCCCTCGGTAACTCGTGGATCGATGAGGCTTGGAATAAGTTCGGTAGCCCACTGGCCGTCCCAGCCAAGTTCGGCGTAGCATTCGTCGCTGGCAAGAATGGCACCGATGGAGCGAGCCTTAGCCAAAGCGGCACGAAGGAACTGAACGTCTAGAACCTTGCCGTTTGGGTTGCCCGGTGAGTTGATCCAAATCAGCTTGGCGTTGGCTGGCCACTTCTCGGGGTCGTCCTCGGAAATGATCTGGGCTCCGGCAAAGGCTGCACCAACCGCATAAGCGGTGTAGGCGGCTTCTGGCTGAACCACGACGTCGTTTGAACCGAGACCGAGGTAGAGCGGTAGAAGCGAAATGAGTTCTTTAGAACCGATGCTGGCCATGGCCTGATCGGCACTTAGGCCAGGAACACCGCGGCGACGAGCGAACCACTCGGTGATTGCCTCGCGGAGCTCTAGCGAACCAGCGGTGGTTGGGTAGGCAGGCGAATTGGCTGCGGCGATAAGCGCGTCTTGAACCACCTGCGGGGTGGCGTCAACCGGTGAACCAACCGAAAGGTCGACGGCCCCACCCGGATGCTGGGCGGCCAATGCCGAATACGGCTTTAGCTGCTGCCAGGGATACTCGGGAAGGCGGTCGAACACAGGTTTATTCGCCCTGAGGAGGCAGGGCGGTGATTACAGCGTGGTCTAGGTCTAGCTTGCCAACCTTGGCGGCACCACCAGGCGAACCAACGGTCTCGAAGAACTCCACGTTGGCCTTGTAGTAGTCGCTCCACTGCGAAGGCAGGTCGTCTTCGTAGTAGATGGCCTCAACTGGGCAAACTGGCTCGCAGGCACCACAGTCCACACACTCGTCTGGGTGGATGTAAAGCATGCGGTCACCCTCGTAGATGCAATCTACTGGGCACTCTTCGATACATGCCTTGTCCTTGACGTCAACACAAGGAAGTGCGATTACGTAAGTCACTGGTTTATCCCTTCAAAAACTGTCTCTAATTTTAGCGGTGTCCAGAGGCACTGCGGTTCCAGGCTGCCTTGCGAAGGCGAGGGAACATGATGATTACCGC
>JBDLVH010000038.1:0-3781 GCA_039804865.1 Actinomycetota bacterium
CCGAAGAGAAGTCCAACACGAATGCGGGTGGACATTAGTCTTCTTCGGAAACTTGGTAGTCGTCGATGCCAGGGAAAATGGCACTTAGGGTGAAGCCAACACCGGGGACTCGCTTGGCATCGATGCTTCCCTGGAACAGCTGGGCGCGCTCACGCATGCCGGTGATGCTGGCGCCGGATACCTGCTGAGTAAGCGCGAAAATGTCTTCTTCAGGCGTGTAACCATCCTGCTCCAACAGCAAGCTGGCGTCACTCTTGGCAAGCATTTCGGCGCCGTTGTCCTTCACCAGGATCTGGAGGCCGTTATCGGACCAGATCAGGTCTACCTCGATGGCGGTGCCCAGCGGTGCGTGCTCCTTGATGTTCTCGAGGGCCTCAAACACAATGCGATAGATGTTGAGCTCGGCTGACGCGATCAGTGCAATCGGCTTACCCAACTGGGTCAACTTGGCCGAGTAACCAAGCTCGCGGTAGTGGGTCAATAGTCCGTTGATGTCGGCGAGGCTTGGTGGGGTTGCAGCAACGGCAACGGTCTTGTTCAGCATGTCGAACATGCGGCGCATCTCGTCGTGAACTCCACGAATCAGCGTGACAAGACGCTCAAGGGTTCTGGCGGCAACGTCCTGGTCGATTTTAGAGGCGAATCGCGCTCCATCGGTGAGGGTGAGCATCGCTGAGACGCGCTGCATGATGATTTCGTTTAGGTCGCGAGCGATGGCGAAACGCTCGTTTTGCTCGGCTAGGTCAAGCATCGCGCGCAGGTTCACGTTCTCGAAGGTGTCGCGCTCCCTGCTGACTCGGCGCTTGACGATGCTCTCGGCGATGAAGGAGCCCAGTAGCCAGATAAAGCCGTTGATGCCCAAAACGGTGATGGCTGCGAAGCTGAAGGCAAACCAGCGGCCACTCTCGTTGTAGATGTTGACACCGTAGATGTCGGTGAGCAGCTTGGTGTTGAATGCAACCTGCCAGACCATGACCAGACCGGCCACCAGAGATGCACCGAGGAACGAGAGCGCAGAACGGCGCGTGGCGAAGATACCGCTTAGGAACACTGCAACGACAGCCGCGAAACCTGCCACTACCGGCTGGGTGTGCAATGAGATTTCGGTGCCGGTGGCAGTTAGCAGCAGTAGGCCACCGATAAAGCCGTACTGGCGCACGAAGAAATACGCGGCCGAGAAGATGAGGGAAGAGATTAGGCCTTTGGTGCCCTGCAGAGCAAAATCTACGGAACCAAAGATTATTGCGGCGAACCCGCCAAATATGACTTCAGGAAGCCATTTCTTACTTAGGACCCATTGAAACATGTGTCCTCCTAGGAGCTACAGCTATGTGGCTCCCCGACTTGGACTCGAACCAAGAACCCCCCGGTTAACAGCCGAGTGCTCTGCCAATTGAGCTATCGAGGATTGCTTGTACCTTTCGGCACTTGAAATACTTTAGCAACATTTTGGCGATAAGCCAAACTGAGGCGCGCCTAGTAGCCCAGCATTTTTGAAACCTGACCAACCCATGGCCCAGCACCTAGGAAGGCCTTGGTGTTGAGCTCTACGCGGGTGGCAAAAAGACGGTCAACCTGCTCTGGCGTGTCGGCCGTGTGCGGGGTGATCAGTAGATTTGGTTCGTCCCAGCCCGGGTGGCCAGTTGGCAGCGGCTCGGGGTCAGTCACGTCCAAGGCGGCACCCGCGATATTTCCGGCCTTCAAAGCGGCCAGCAGGTCTGGCAGCACCACATGCTTGCCCCGGGCGACGTTGATCAAATAGCTGCTTGGCTTCATCAAGGCCAGTGTTCTGCTGTTGATCACACCCTGGGTTTCTGCGGTTAGAGCTGCGGCGACCACAACAAAATCTGCCTCAGGCAAAACCGAGTCCAGCTGCGCGAACTGAACGGTTCTTGTTGCACCCGACAGGGCTTCCGCGCTGTTTCTAACCACGGTTGTCTTGGCACGGAATGGGGCCAACTGCTCCAGCAGGCTGGTAGTGATGCCACCGCCACCGATGATGACCACGTTGGAGTCGTACAGCGACACCGCGAACCTGCCACCCCAGCTCTTCGCACGTACTCGCTCTGGAATGGCACGTCCAAGAGCAAGGCAGAGGGCAAGCGCGTGCTCAGCAACGGGCTCGGCATAGGCGCCTTTGGCCGAGGTGAATTGCGGAGCCATTTGGATGATGTGAGCAAAGGCGTCTACCCCGGCGTAAGGAAGCTGCACCCATTCCAACTGCGGATTGTCCTTGATTGTCTTCTCTAGTAGCGCTGGCTGGGTGTAATCGGTCCAAATCAAAGCGGTGACGCCCTCAGCCATGTTCACAGCAACTGCACCGGCGTTTTCGATTGCGGTGGCCACACTCGGCACCCAATGTGGCGCGATTGCTACCTTGTTGCTTGACATAACTTCTAGTCTCCTAGGATTGCTCGACGTTCAGATTCGAGATTCACGAGTTGTTGCTGCAATGCTCGGTGCATTGCTGGGTCTGTTGCCGCATCCGTGCGTCGAAGCTGGGCAAGAGCAGCTGCCTTCTCCTGCGAGATGGCGCGTTCAATTGCCTTATTCACCACGCCGGAGGCGTATGCGGTTAGCTGAGCGTCCGTACTTGCTGGCAACGGTGAGGCTGCGATGGCCAGCAGTTGCTGACTGAGCGCTGGATCGATTGCCTTTTGAATGCGGCCCAGCCAGGTTTCGGCATCGGTGGTGAGTGCCGCCATGAGGGCCTGCAGAATGGCATTGTGCATGGGTGCGCTCATCTGAGCCGACGCCAGGCGGGCCAATTGGGCCTGATTGAAGGCCTGTGGCATCTGCACCAAAACCTCAAGGGTTTGGCGCTCGCTTCTGCTGAGTGGATCGTTGAGGTTTACCGGTGGGTAGGTGACGGCCGCAGGCACCGATGCCTCAGGGGTCTGTGCCGAACCAAGGTTTTCTGGGGCGTTTGAACGCGGCAGGTCGGTGCGCATTCCGGAGACGGAGGCAGCCTTGTGAGCCTTGGTAGCCTCGGCAACTATGCGGCTGATCTCATCCGGCGGCATAGAAACCCACCCAGCCAGCTCACGAACATAGGCCGGACGCAGCGCCTCGTCGCGGATGCCCGCAATCACAGGTGAAGCGGCCCGAACGGCTGAGACTCGGCCCTCCAGCGAACCTAGGTCAAACTGGCTCAGCTTCTGCTTGATAGCGAACTCAAACAGTGGTCGCTTGGTTTGGATCATCTGCTGCACGGCTTCATCACCCTTGGCCTGGCGAAGATCCGATGGGTCTAGCCCGTCCGGACCAATGGCAACAAAGGTGTGGGCGGCAAACTTGTGGCTGTCCTCAAAGGCGCGCATCGCGGCCTTTTGACCGGCGGCATCCGGGTCAAAGGTGAAGATCACCTGAGCTGGAGTGCCATCCGAGTTGAGCATGCGGTTGAGTATCTTGATGTGCTCGTCGCCAAAGGCGGTGCCACAGGTGGCAACCGCGGTTGTGACTCCGGCAAGATGACAGGCCATTACGTCGGTGTAACCCTCAACCACAACCACCTGCTGGCGCTTGGTGATGTCCTTGCGGGCCAGATCGATGCCATAGAGAACCTGCGACTTGTGATAAACCGGCGTATCCGAGGTGTTGAGGTACTTTGGTCCGTTGTCATCGTCGAAGAGTTTGCGGGCTCCAAAGCCGATCACTGCGCCCGAGGCGTCGTGAATTGGCCACATGATGCGCCCACGGAATTTGTCGTAACCGCCCTTGTCGGACTGAGCAGCCAGACCGGCTGTAACCAATTCATCGATGGTGAAACCGAGTGCCTTTA
>JBDLVH010000039.1:0-5695 GCA_039804865.1 Actinomycetota bacterium
TTGAAGTTTAGGCTAGTTGCAATGGCAAGCCGCGCGCACATTTAATTGGCCATAGTAAGTATCAAAGGCGATAGGAATCTCAGTGAGCTTTTCAGGCAAAGACTTGAACCTGCTTATCGCCCTGCGCGCCCTGCTGGAAGAGGCCAACGTCACCCGCGCCGGCGAGCGCATCGACATGGGCCAGTCATCGATGTCCACCGCGCTATCGCGCCTGCGTCTGCAGTTTGGCGACGAACTGCTGGTTCGTGTTGGCCGCGACTACGAGTTGACCCCGCTGGCCCGCCTAATCTTGCCGCAGCTGCAGCTGACTCTGCCACTGATTGAAAGTGCTCTGATGAGCCACGAGGCCTTTGATCCGGCCACCTCAAAGCGCGTATTCAAGATTATGATGAGCGACTTCTCGTCGCTGCAGTTGAAGCCCGTAATCTCCAGGGCACTCGCCGAGGCGCCAAATATCGAGATCGACATCGAACCGCTTCCGGCAGACCCAACCGACTCAGAGCGTGAAATGATGAGCCACGACTTTGTGGTTTCGCCTCCAGGCTTAGGCATTGAGGGCGAAAAGTTCCCGCTCTTCCAAGACCGCTATGTTTGCATCCTGGACAAGAACAACCCTGCCTTGGAAGACGGCAAACTCAGTTGGGAGGCGTTCATCACGCTGCCGCAGGTTGTGGTCAACTTTGGCCGCGCCCACATCACCCCACCGGCTCGTCGCCTAAGCGAACTTGGCTTCAGGGTAGAGCCGCACGTGCGCACCACCAGCTACCTGTCCATTCCATCGGTGATCAAGGGAACCAACCTGGTGGGCATCGTGGGCAGCCGCATGGCCAACGTGTTGGAAGAGGGTTCGTCGCTTATTACGGTTGAGGCGCCCTTCGGTGAGGTTGGGCTGTACCAGACGCTCTGGTGGCACCACTCGTACAACAACGATGAAGCGCACCAGTGGCTGCGCGGCATCCTCACCAGCGGCAACCTCTAGCCGGCTTGCGGGGCGACTACTAGCGTCTAGCCGGCTCGCGACCCGGCTACTAACGTGTAGCGACTATCCTCGCGCCCAATAACTATCATTCGAAGCCCCTACTTCTGCACGGGCGGGCACTTGCAATAGCGTGGCATGCAGTGGGCACTTGCCCTGTTTTGCGCGCCAAGGAGCTCATCGATGAGTAAAGAAATGCCAACCGGCAACGTTCCACGCCGAGTGGTTACCGGCCACGACCAAAATGGCGTTTCGGTGGTTCTCTCCGATGGCATTGTGCCGGTGCACAAGGTGATGCCACAGGACGGCGTGGGCTTCTACGAGATTTGGTCCACCGATGCCATGCCGGCCCCAGTTGCGCCAGTTGAGCCAAACGAGCCAACCCAGCGTTCGCTGCGGGTGCCGCCGGAGCCAAACGGCACCAAGATCCGTATCAATGAATTCTTCCCCGGCTACATCAACGAGCTGGGCAATCAGTCTCCAGTTCACCGCACCGAGAGCATCGACTACGGCATTGTGCTGGAGGGCGAAATCTACCTGGTGCTAGACAACAGCGAGGTGCTGCTGAAGGCCGGCGATGTTGTGGTTCAGCGTGGCACCGACCACGCCTGGGCCAACCGATCCGACAAGGTGGCGCGCATGGCGTTCATCCTGGTTGATGGCAGCTTCACCCCAGACATGAAGGCACTGATTCCCGGAATCGGTGACCACCTTATGAACAACGGACCACACGACTAAAGCTAGGGTTACGCTCATGCACATTGATCACGTTGGGCTAAACGTAGCCAACTTGGATGCCGCCGCCGAGTGGTATGCGAAGGCCTTTGGCTTCCACTCTGCCAAGCCATTCACCGTGGAGCCGCTGAATCTGCGCGGCCTGTTTATGACCAACGATGATGGCGTGGGCATCGAACTGCTGGAGCGCGCTGGCTCGCGGCCTGGCCTGCAAGCTGAATCGGTTCCAGAGGCGCTGCTGACCCGCGGCTTCTCTCACCTGTGCTTTAGGGTTGCCGAGGTTCAGCCGGTGCACGATCACCTGCTTGCCATCGGTGCCAAGGAGATCATGTCGGTGCGTCCGGCACCAGAGCCAGGCGTAATCATGTCCTACGTTGCCGATCTAGAGGGCAACCTAATTGAGATCATCGACCGAAAGGATGCGGTGCGCTAATGACCGAAGTTCTTGTAATGCCAGGCCTCACCGGCAAGCTAGTTGTGCTCACCGGTGCCGCCGGTGGTCAGGGCTTGGCCGAGACCGCTGTGTTGCTGGCAAGTGGTGCGCACGTGGTTGCTACCGATTTAGCCGAGGCGATGCCGGATGCACTGGCCGCCCTTGATTCAGCCCACCCTGGTCAGCTGGACTACGTTCAGTTGGATGCCGCCAGCGAAGCCGACTGGGCCAAGCTAGCTGCGTTCATCGAGGCTAAGGGCAAGGGCGTTCAGGGTCTGGTCAACAACGCTGGCATTCCGTTCCGTGGCCGCATCGGCGAGATGACCGTGGAGGGTTGGAACAAGACCATCGGCATCAACCTCACCGGCCCAATGCTGGGCATTCAGGCGCTGATGCCGTTCATGAAGCAGGGCATGTCCATCGTCAACATCGGTTCGGCCGCTGGTCTAAACGCCCACCACACGGTGGCCTACACCGCCAGCAAGTGGGGCCTGCGCGGACTAACTCACGCGGTTGCCACCGAACTCGGCCGCTTTGGAATCCGCGTAAATATCGTGCACCCCGGCTACATCGAAACCCCCATGATGGCGGGCGCCAACCCAATCATGACCCAGGCCCAGCTGGCACTTACCCCACTGGAGCGCACCGGCCAGCCCGAAGAAGTGGCTGCCGTGGTTTGCTTCCTGCTCTCCGATGCTGCCTCCTACGTGAGCGGTGCCGAGCTGCCGGTAGATGGCGCGTTCACTTCATCGGCGGGCGTGAAGTACATGTCGGATCTAATCCGCAATAACCCAATGCCGGCCAAGTAACCAGCCACTAGTTTTAGTTACAAACGCGTTTAGGGAGTCAGCCATTTTTGCCGAAGAATCCAAGTGGATTAGCTATCTCAAAGAGGCTCCGCGCCAGGGTCGCATGCGTGCCCTATCGATTTTTGCCGCCAACTTCGACCTAACCGCGCTGCCGGTAAAGGCCACCCTAGAGGCCACGGCGCTGGGCGTTTACCGCGCCTTCCTAAACGGGTCTGCAACCACCGACGCCCAGCTGCTGCCGGGCTACACCGAATACAACGATCGCCTTCAGGTTCACGCGGCCGACGTCACCGGACTGCTTCGCTCGGGATCAAACCGCATTTGGCTAGAGCTATCCGATGGCTGGTACCGCGGCCAGGTTGGCCTGATGCGCGACACCGATCAGTGGGGAGACCGCACCGCGGTTCGTGCCCTGCTCACGCTGGAATTCGCCGATGGCAGCAAGCGCTCGGTTGCCACCGATGACAGCTGGCTGCACCGCCACTCCAGTCACCAGGCCGACACGCTCGAGGGCGAACTGGTGGACTTCAACCGCGATGTGCCGGGTCAGCTGGAGCCGGTTTCGGGCGCCGCCAACTGGCAGCCAGTGGCCGTCTTGGACGAGACCGGAGCCGAGTTCATCGGTGAAGAGGCCCCGCCGGTGCGCATCACGCAGTCGCTGGCCCCGGTTGCCATCATGCCCGTCGAGGGCGGCACCATCGTGGACTTTGGGCAGAACCTTGCCGGCTGGATTCGACTCAGCAACCTGGGTCCGGCGGGCACCAAGTTGACCATCTATCACGGCGAGGCGCTGGATGCTGCCGGCCGAGTTAGCCAGGAGAACTTCACCCCGCGCAACATTCCGTTCATCAAGCACGAGGTCTTCCCGGGTCAGACCGATCAGGTGATTTCGGCCGGTGTGGAAGGCCAAGTCTTCGAGCCCGCCCACAGCACCAAGGGCTTCCGCTACATCTTCATCGATGGCCTGACCGTGCCGCTGGCACCCACCGAAATTGCGGCCCAGGTGGTGCACACCGATCTTGCCAAGGTGGTGCAGTTCGAGTGCAGCAATGAGGACCTCAACTGGCTGCACAACGCCACCGACTGGAGCTTCCGCGGCAACGCAATCGACATCCCAACCGACTGCCCAACCCGCGAGCGCGCCGGTTGGAGCGCCGACTGGGAGATCTTCTTCAACTCGGCTGCGTTCCTCTACGACGTGGACGGTTTCACCCGAAAGTGGCTGAAAGACCTAACGCTCAAGCAGTGGGCTAACGGCATTATCGGCAACATGGCTCCGGCCCCAAAGACTGAGGGCGAGGGTGGCGCCACCGCGTTCACCAATGGCTCGGCCGGCTGGGGCGATGGCATCGTCATCATTCCGTGGAAGCACTACAACGCCTATGGCAACCTAGACATTTTGCGCGAGACCTGGCCAAACATGGTGCGCTGGATGGACTTTGTGATTCAGCAGGCAGCCACCAAACGCCACGATTCGCGCATCGAAGCCAGACCGGAGCCGCTGCCGCACGAGCAGTACCTCTGGGATGCCGGCTTCCACTTTGGTGAGTGGTTCGAGCCCATGGTTGGTGAGTTCGATTTCATGGCTGCCATGCGCGCCGACAAGGGCATCATCGCCACCGCGTACTTTGCGCACTCCACCGCACTGATGACCCGCATCGCTATGCTGCTGGGCGACATGGACTCGGCCAATAAATACACCGAGCTTTCGCTGAATGTGCGAGCCGCTTGGAACACCGAATACGTGGACAAGAGTGGCCGCCTAACCGTGCCAACTCAGGCCAACTGCGTGCGCGCGCTGCACTTCAACCTCATTGCCCCGCAGCACCGCAAATCGGTGGAAGACCAGCTGGTGGAGTTAGTTCACGCGGCCGGAGACCACCTTGGCACCGGCTTCTTGGCAACCCCGTACCTGCTGCCAACCATCGCGGAAACCGGCAACACCGAGTTGGCCTTCAAGGTGCTAACTCAGCGCGACTGGCCATCGTGGCTGCTGATGAAGGACCAGGGTGCAACCACCGTCTGGGAACGCTGGGAGGGCTACGACTCCGATGGCAACCCGGTGGAATCGCACAACCACTATTCGAAGGGTGCGGTGGTTAGTTTCTTGCACAACTACGTGGCCGGCATCCGCCCCTATGAAGGCGCCACTCTGGCCAAGCGCGTGCTGATCAAGCCACAACCGATGGGCAACCTCAGCTGGGCCAAGGCCAGTCACCAAACCTCCGGAGGCATGCTTTCCGCCAGCTGGAAGTTGGACGGTAAGAAGTTCGCTCTTGAGATAGAAATACCTAATGGCTGCAACGCCGAGGTGGTTCTGCCCAACGGCGAGCGATTCAAGGCAACTGGCGGAAATCACCAGTACACCTGCGAGCTTTAGACTTACGTCACTTACAAGGAAGTAATAATGGCAAAGAAAAAGGTTGACCCAAGCATCGCCCGTTCGTGGCTGCTGGTAAATGGCGCCAAGCCCGAACTGTTTGACGCGGCCGCCAAGAGCCGTGCAGACCAGATCATTCTGGACGTGGAAGATGCCGTAGACCCAAAGCAGAAACTGCAGGCTCTGGGTTGGGTAGCCGACTGGCTAGACCACGGCGGCAAGGCCTGGGTGCGCGTAAACGACCGCAACACCAAGTTTTGGCAGGACGATCTAGACCGCCTGCGCAACTGCAAGAACCTGCAGGGCGTAATGCTGGCAAAGGCCGAATCGGCCAGCCACGTGGAAGACACCTATGCCGCCCT
>JBDLVH010000040.1:0-11389 GCA_039804865.1 Actinomycetota bacterium
ACTTACCTCGCACAAGGCCGGCAAGGTCGCCTCCATCGGCGCTGCCGTGGGCGAGACCGTTCCTGCCGGAACCGTGCTCATCAGCTTCGAGTAAACATGTATTTAGAAAAAGGCTCCCGGAAACCGGGAGCCTTTTTCTTTGCTGAAGATCGCCAATAATCAGTTGACTAAACTAAGTTGAACTAACTACTCTCTTGTGTATGGCAAGAGTAGTCAACATTCATGAGGCAAAGACACATCTATCGCGCTTGGTGGAAGATGTGCTGGCGGGCGAGAGCATCACCATCGCCAAAGCTGGTGTACCGATGGTAGACCTGACCATTCACACCCAAACAAAACGCAGATTCGGCTCACTGAGCGAGGTGTTGCCAGACATTCCAAACGCAATTCTTATGGAAACCAACTCAGAGGAGTTGGCTAGCCACTTCAGTTCGCTCGAAGAAGAGTGGTAACCCATGCTGGTAGACACATCCGTACTCTATTGGTACTTGAAGGGCTCGCCAGATCTCGGCCGAGCGGCACATAACCTACTTGACTCACCGCACCCAGTTCATTTCTCACCAATAAGCGTCTTCGAATTGCAATCCAAGGCTTTGCGCAATTACTTCAGGCTCCCCGAAAATCTAGGGGCAGCATTCATCGCAGAAGGTTTTTCCGAAATGCCCCTCAAAGCTGAGGATTTTCTGGAGCTTTCCGGTTTTCCCAGCCTCATGAAACATGACCCGATGGACCGCATCCTGCTTTGCCAGGCTGCCCGCCACAATGTCAGATTCCTAACGGCCGACCAAAAGTTGCTGGCCTTAGGCCTCGACTGGATTGTCGATGCTACTGCCTAAGAGCGGGGATTTCAGACCTTAAGCCCGGCTTCTATAGGTCTGCGATGTGCAGGTCCTGAGCGGCCTCTTGAATGGCGCCGGTCACCGATGGGTAGACGGTGAAGGTGCGGGCCATTTCATCAACGGTCAGACGGTTTTCCACCGCGATGGCAATTGAGTAGATGAGATCCGATGCGCGCGGCGCAACCACAACACCACCGATCACGGTGCCACCGGTGGAACAGATCAGCTTGATGAAGCCATCCTCGATGCCCAGCATCTTGGCGCGTGGGTTGCTGTCCAGCTCAATCTTCTTGACGAAGCCGTTTACCTTGCCCTCGTGCAGTTCCTTCTCGGTCCAACCGATGGTGGCAACCTCAGGGGCGGTAAAGATGTTGGATGTTACGTTGCGCAGGTTGGTTGGTGCGGTGACATCGCCCATGGTGTGGAACACCGCGGTGCGGCCCTGCATCTGGCTCACCGATGCCAACGGCATGAAGGTGGTGCAGTCGCCAACTGCATAAACGTTGGCGCGGGCGGTGCGAGCAACCTTGTTGACCACGATGTGACCAGACTCGGTCAGCTGGATGCCAGCCTCCTCAAGGCCAAGGCCCGCGGTGTTAGGAATCGAGCCAACCGCCATCAGACAGTGCGAGCCCTTGATTACCTCGCCGGTTGCAAGCGTGACCTCAACGCCGTCTCCGGTGTTGACCACCTTGTCGGCGCGGCTCTTGGCCAGGATGTTGATTCCGTTGCGGCGGAAAACGGTGTCGATCACGTGGGCGGCATCGGCGTCGGCCGAAGGCAAAACGGTATCGCGGCTGGAGATCAGAGTTACCTCCGAGCCAAGGTAGCTGTAGGCGCTGGCAAACTCGGCGCCGGTAACACCAGAGCCAACCACAATCATGTGTTCCGGCAGTTCTTGCAGGTTGTACAGCTGGGTCCAGGTGAGGATGCGCTCGCCATCAGGGCGGGCATCCGCAAGCTCGCGCGGGGTGGCACCAACGGCCACGATGATGGTCTTGGCCTCGATGCGCTCGGCCTTGCCATCGTTGGGCTTGGCAATCACGTGGTGGTTGCCGTCTAGCTTGCCTTCGCCGTGGATGATGCGAACGCCGGCCTTTACCAGCTCCTCAAGCATGTCGGCGCTCTGCTGCTCGGCGATGTCGCGAAGGCGGCTGTTCACCACAGCCAAATCGATCTCAAGCTTTGGCTTCACCGGCTGGCCGGCGAAGGTAAAGCGGACTCCCAGGTTGCTGGCGCGCGAAACGCGCTCGGCGGCCTCAGCGGTGGCAATAAGGGTCTTGGAAGGCACCACATCGGTGAGCACAGCGTGACCACCGATGCCGGTCTTTTCGATCAGCGTGACGTCTGCACCAAGCTGACGCCCACTTAGCGCGGCTTCGTAGCCGCCAGGGCCTCCGCCGATGATAACGATGTGATGAGGCTTAGTCTGATTGTCCACTCCTCTATTCTGCCGGACAACTAGACTCTGGTTATGGCATCGATAAACGAATACCCAGATGTTAACGCAATGGAAACAGCCATTGCAGCGGCAGATATCTACCGTCAGCGCAGCGGAATCGCTAACCACGAATTGGCTCTGACCCTGGGCTCTGGCTGGGGTGGAGCTGCCGATTTGATTGGCAAAGAGGTGTTCCGAATGGACGCCACCGACATGCCGGGATTCCATGCACCGGCCCTGGCGGGTCACGTTGGGTCTATTCGTTCCATCCTTTTGCCCAACGGAAAGCACGCCCTGGTTCTGGGCGCCCGCACCCACCTCTATCAGGGCCTGGGCGTTCGCGCGGTTGCCCACGGCGTCAGATTTGCATCGCAGCTGGGCGTGAAAACCATCGTGCTCACCAACGGTGCCGGTGGCATCAAGCCAACCTGGAAGCCGGGAACTCCGGTTCTAATCAGCGACCACATCAACCTAACCGCCCACACTCCTCTTGAAGGCGCCACCTTCATCGATGTCACCGACCTCTATTCGGCGGACCTTCGCGCCATCGCGAAATCGGTGGACCCAAGCCTGGATGAGGGCATCTACGTGCAGTTCCGCGGACCGCAGTATGAAACCCCGGCCGAGGTGCAGATGGCCAAGATTATGGGTGGCCACATCGTTGGCATGAGCACCGCCCTTGAGGCTATCGCCGCCCGTGAGGCCGGCATCAAGGTGCTTGGCCTCAGCCTCATTACCAACCTGGCCGCGGGCATCAGCGAGACCCCCCTCAGTCACCACGAAGTTATCGAGGCCGGCTTGCAGGCCGAATCTCGCATTAGCCAGCTACTAGCCGAGATTGTGACCAAGATCTAATAATGAACTCCGAACTGCTGGCAAAGGCGCTGGCCTGGCAAGAACAAGACCCCGATCCGGTTACCCGGGCCGAGGTGCAAAATCTAATCGACACCGAGGACGAGGCCGGCCTGCGCGCCCGTTTCGACTATCGCTTGGCCTTCGGCACCGCTGGTCTGCGTGGCGAGCTTGGAGCCGGACCAAATCGCATGAACCGAGTGCTGGTGGCTCAGGCCGCCGCCGGTATTGCCAACTGGCTCTTGGCTCATCCGGCCTACTGGGAGGGCAAAGAAAAGCCTGCGGTGGTCATTGGCTTCGATGGCCGCATCAACTCCGACGTGTTCGCCCGGGATTCGGCTGCCGTATTTGCCGGTGCCGGCATCGATGTGCTGCTTTTTGACGGCACCGTGCCCACACCGCTGGTTGCGTTCTCGGTGAAGCAGGGCGGTTTTAGCGCCGGCATCATGGTTACCGCCAGCCACAACCCACCGCGCGACAACGGCTACAAGGTCTACCTGGGTGGCCCAAACGGTGGCTCGCAGATCATTCCACCGGTGGATTCCGAAATGGCCGACCAGATCGAATCGGTTGCCACGTCTAAGTCATTTGCAACCATCCCGATGAGCGACCAGTTCAAGGTGGGTGGCAGCGAACTGCAGGAAGATTACCTGCGAATCACCGCGGGCCTCATCTCCAACGAGCGCGACCGCGCCCCACTGAGCACCATTTACACGGCCATGCACGGTGTTGGTTGGCCGGCAGTCAGCCACCTCTTCGAATACGCGGGACTTCCTAGGCCGGCCGTGGTTCGTTCGCAGATCGAACCGGACGGCACCTTCCCCACCGTGGCATTCCCTAACCCGGAGGAGCCGGGCGCACTGGATGCCAGCTTTGAAGAGGCTCGCCTCATCAAGGCCCAGCTGATTTTGGCCAACGACCCAGACGCCGACCGATTGGCAGTGGCCGTTCCAAACCACAATTACACTTCCGGCTATCGCATCTTCACCGGTGACGAACTTGGTCTCATTCTGGGTGCGGAAATGGGAAAGCTCGCGGCAGAGCGCGGCGAAACCGGAACCCTGGCCTGCTCGATTGTTTCCAGTTCTGCGCTGCAGGGCGTGGCCCTGTTCATGGGCCTGGACTTCACTCAGACCCTCACCGGCTTCAAGTGGATCAGCAAGGTTCCCAACCTCATCTTTGGATACGAAGAAGCCCTGGGCTACTGCGTGGACCCCAAGCACACCCCAGATAAGGACGGCATCAGCGCCGCCCTGGTAATTGCCGACCTGGCCGCCAGACTTGCCGCCATGGGACTAACCCTTGAGCAGCACCTGGTAAATCTGGGCGAACTGTTTGGCCACTTTGCCACCGGACAGGTATCGGTGCGCCTCGAAAACATCGACTTGGCAAAGGCCACCGTTGCCAAACTGCGTCAGAATCCACCCACCGAAATGTTTGGAATGGCTGTGGAATACACCGATTTAAGCCTGGGTTCTGAACTGCTGCCACCAACCGATGGACTTCGCTTCGACCTGGCCGATGGGCGCCGGATTATCATTCGTCCGTCTGGAACCGAACCCAAGCTGAAGTGTTACCTGCAGGTAATCGGCGACTCGGAGTCGCACGCCAAGGCAGGTCTGGAAGAACTTACCAAAGAGGTAAAGCGCCTAATTAGCTAGGGCTAGAGCATGCTCTTGGAGAGCTTCTCACTGATCTCGGTGAGGTCGAAAACGTGCTCTATGGCGATGACTTCCGATGGAAGGCCTTGCAGTTTCTCGACGATTTCTGGAGTGGTAAGCAGGATCTGGGCATCGCGGCTGGCGCGAGCGGTTTCGATATCTGCGGCCTCAACGGTTGCGGTCAGCCCAAGGGTGCGCAGCACCTTTTCGGCGTTCATCTTGAGCAACACCGACGTGCCGATGCCCGCTCCACAGACCGCAATAATCTTCATAGTGTAATTTTGCCAGTTTTCTAGGCGAACAGCCCACGAATGGTGGCTTCATCGGGGCAAGTTAACAGTGAATTAACAAAGCCAGGCTGCTGCATTTTGGCTGCAAACTCGCTCAGTAGCTCTAGGTGGCGGTCGTGATCCAGCGCCGCCAAGCCAAACACCACCGAGACCGGGTCGTTCTTGTGGTGGCCAAACTTCACCGGCTGGTCCAGAGTTACCAGGCTGAGGCCGGTGTGCAGGACAGCCTCGCTTGGGCGAGCGTGTGGCATGGCCAGCCCGGGGGCAATCACGATGTAAGCGCCAAGTTCAAGCACGGTGTCGATCATGGCCTGGGTGTAGTCATCGGAGGTTCTGCCGCTGGCAACCAGGGCATCGCCGGCCAGACGCACGGCGTGCTGCCAGTCATCGGCGTGAGCGCCAACCCTGATTGAGCCCTCGCCCAGGGCCTCTAGCAAAAGTGACATTAGCGGCGGTTTTTGTGAGCCTGCTCGAAGCCTTCTGCAATCATTTCCATGAGCTCTTCGCGGGCCTCGAAGTCTTGGAAGGCAGCGGCTGCGGCGTTCATCTGGAACTGCTCGAGGTCTCCCAGGCCGTAACCGAAGGCGTCCACCAGAAGCTCGAGTTCGCGGGTAAGAGAAGTGCGGCTCATTAGACGGTTGTCGGTGCTGACGGTTACCTTGAAGCCAAGGTCGTAGAGCAGGTCGAATGGGTGGTCCTCGATGCCCTCACCCCAGGCCTCGATGGCGCCGGTCTGAAGGTTGCTGCTTGGGCAGAGCTCCAGCGGAATCTGGCGGTCGAAGACCCAGCGGGCAACCGGACCAAGGGTCACGAAGTCGGTGTCGCCCTCTTCGCGCGAAAGTATGATGTCCTCAGAAATGCGCACGCCGTGGCCCAGACGAAGGGCGCGGCCGTTTACAAGTGCGTCGGCGATGCTGTCGAGGCCGTCGGCCTCTCCGGCGTGAACGGTCACCGGCATAAACTCGCCGGCTAGGTAATCGAAGGCAACCTTGTGCTTGCTGGCAGGGAAGCCCGCCTCGGCGCCGGCGATGTCGAAGCCAACCACGCCATCGAAGCGGTGACGAACTGCCAGTTCGGCAATTTCAAGTCCGCGATCGGCGTGACGCATTGCGGTAACCAGCTGGCCGGTGCGAATGTAACCACCCTGCTGCTCGACAACCTCCATGCCAGCCTCCAGGCCGTCCTGAACCGCGTCCACAACCTCATCGAGGCTGAGGCCACCCTGCAGGTGCTGCTCTGGTGCCCAGCGAACCTCGCCGTAGATGACGCCATCGTTGGCCAGGTCTAGTACAAACTCCTTGGCAACGCGCTCGAGGCCCGCCTTGGTCTGCATCACAGCGATGGTGTGATCGAAGGTCTCTAGGTAACGTGGCAGCGAACCGCTGTTGGCGGCATCGTAGAACCACTGAGCCAGGTCCTTGGCGTTGTCGGCAGGAAGCTCGTGACCAATTTCGGCGGCCAACTCGATGATGGTCTGCGCGCGCAGTCCGCCGTCTAGGTGGTCGTGAAGCGAAATCTTTGGGAGCTTACGGATGCTGAAGTCGACCAAGGTTCTTACTCTTTCTTAACTAATCCGCGATGCGATCGAGGATTATCTGACGCCCGCCGGTGGGCTGAGCTGCTGCATCAATGGTAAACGAGTCGGCGAGCGCCTGCTGGGCACGCTCGAATCGCTCGGGGGTATCGGTGAACATGGTGAGCAGCGGTTGACCCGCCACCACGTGCTGACCCTGCTGGGCGGCAAGCATGATTCCGGCACCGAATTGAACGGCGTCTTCCTTGCGTTCGCGTCCGGCACCCAGACGCCAGCTGGCCACTCCAACCGAAAGGGCATCCAGACGAGTTAGTACACCGGTTTCGGGTGCCAGCAGCACCTGCGAGTGCTTAGCCTTTGGCAATGGAACGCTGAGGTCTCCGCCCTGGGCCGAAATCATTTGTCGCCACTTGTCCATGGCACGGCCGTCCTTCAGCGCGGCGGCAACATCGACGTCTGGCTTACCGGCCAGGCGCAGCATTTCGCGCGCCAGCTCAACCGTGATTTCCACCACGTCGGCTGGTCCGCCTCCGGCAAGCACCTCGATGGACTCCTCAACCTCGAGGGCGTTGCCCACGGCCAGTCCCAGCGGGGTGCTCATGTCGGTGAGCAGAGCACTGGTCTTCACACCCGAGTCGTTTCCCAAGTCCACCATGGTCTTTGCCAGTTCGCGGGCACGCTCCAGCGTTTTCATAAAGGCGCCCGAACCCACCTTGACGTCCAGCACCAGCGAACCGGTGCCCTCGGCAATCTTCTTGCTCATGATCGAGCTGGCGATCAGCGGGATAGCCTCGACGGTTCCGGTGACATCGCGCAGCGAATAAAGTTTGCGGTCGGCTGGGGCCAAGCCGGCGCCCGCGGCACAGATGACGGCACCCACCGATTGCAGCTGAGCGTGCATCTCATCGGTGGACATGAAGGCCCGCCAACCCGAGATGGATTCCAGCTTGTCTAGGGTGCCACCGGTGTGACCCAGCCCACGACCCGAAAGCTGAGGCACGGCCACCCCAAAGGCAGCCACCAGTGGTGCCAGCGGCAGGGTGATCTTGTCTCCCACTCCGCCGGTGGAGTGCTTATCGGAGGTTGGCATGGGCAGCGAACCAAAGTCGAGGCGCTCGCCCGATGCAATCATGGCGGCGGTTAGATCGCGGATCTCGCGGCGGTTCATGCCGTTGAGCAAAATGGCCATAGCCATCGCACTCATCTGCTCGTCGGCCACTACCCCGCTGGTGTAGTTAGCGATGAGCCAGTCAATCTGATCGGTGCTGAGCTCGCCCTTTTCGCGCTTGGCGATGATTAGTTCTACTGCGCTGAAATCAGACATTGCGGTACTCCTCGAGAGTGCGTGGCCCAAAGGCGTCCGGCAGAACCTCATCGATGCTCTTGATGCCAGAGACCGTGAACAGCTGCATGTCCGGGGCAGAGTGCTCAAATAGCAGCTGACGGCAACGACCACACGGCATCAGGATGTTGTCCTGGCCATCTACGCAGACAAAGTAGGCAAGCTTGCCACCACCCTGCCTAAACAGATCGCTCACCAGCGAGCACTCGGCGCAGAGGGTGACTCCGTAGCTGGCGTTCTCCACGTTGGCACCGGCCACCAGGCGGCCATCGGTGGTTAGCGCGGCGGCCCCAACCGGGTACTTGGAATAAGGCGCATAGGCGTTGGCGCGAGCCGAAACCGCGGCGGCCTTCAGCTGGTTCCAGTCGATCTGCTCCATGAGGGCTCTCGCTAACTCTTGATGTAGGGCTTGCCCGAGGCGGCCGGGCCGGTGACCTTGCCAACCAGACCGGCAACCGCAACCACGGTGAGGGCATATGGCAGCATCAGCAGGAACTCGCTTGGCACGTTACTTCCAATGATGGACAGACCAAACTGCAGGTTCTCGCTGAAGCCAAACAGCAGCGCTGCGAGGGCAGCGTAGATGGGGTTCCAGCGACCAAAGATCAACGCGGCAAGAGCGATATAACCGGCACCGTTGGTCATCTCCTTGCCGAAGGCGCCCACCTCACCAAGGGTGAAGAATGCACCACCCAGACCGGCAAGGGCGCCACCCATCAGAACACTGATGTAGCGGGTGCGGAACACCTTGATGCCCACGGTGTCTGCCGCCTGAGGGTACTCGCCCACGGCACGAACACGAAGGCCCCAGCGGGTCTTGAACAGCAGCACCCAGACGCCGGCAACTGCCAGGTACATCAGGTAGACGATTGGAGTCTGAATGAAAAGCACTGGGCCGATTACCGGAATCTGAGACAACAGCGGAATGGCGAAGTCATCGAAGCGCGGAGGCGAGTTGAACACCCCGAGGTCGTTGCTCATCATGGTGGTGAACAGGAAGTTGGTGAGACCAACCACCAGCACGTTTAGCACCACGCCCACGATGATCTGATCCACCACGTACTTGATGGCAAAAACGGCCAGCACCAGCGAAACCAGGGCTCCGGCCACAAGTGCCGCCAACAGTCCCAGCCAAAGGCTCTGGGTGAGTGATGCAACCAGAGCGGATACGAACGCACCGGCCAACAGCTGGCCTTCGATGGCGATGTTGACCACGCCCACGCGCTCACTGAGCACACCCGCCAAGCTACCGAAGATCAGTGGCACGGCTAGCGCCAGCGATCCCTGCAGCAGCGCGGTGAGGGTCATGGTGTGACCCGCGTAAAGCACGCTGAGCACTGCGATGACCAAAACCAGTCCTACCGCTGGGCTAACTAGGCGCGGAGCCGGAGCGTTCTTGGCAAGATTGCGCCACCAGGCGAGGCCGGTCAGCGCAGCCATGATTACAACCGCGATCCACGCCACCAGCTGCACTGATATGGTGAGGTCTGGGATTGGCAGCAGGTCGCTTTCGGCGCGGAACTGAACCAGGGTGGTGGTTGCCGGAGCGGTGAACGCCAGCAGCAACGCAAGCAGGGTAACTACGGCTAGCGAGATTGGAGTCTTGCGGCTCTGCTTCACTTTGCGGCCTCCTTCTGCTTATCGCGCAGTCTGAAGATGGCACGCACCAGTGGCGGAGCGGCGATGAAGAGCACGATCATCGATTGCACGATGAAGACGATATCGATTGGCACGTTTTGATTGGCCTGCATGGTGACAGCACCGGCACGAAGTCCACCGAAGAGGATTCCGGCGGCCAAGACACCCAGCGGGTTATTGCGACCCAGCAGAGCAACGGTGATGGCATCAAAACCGTAGGAGGCGGCAACTCCGGTGGTGAGAACACCCTCGGTGCCCAGAATCTGAGCGGTTCCGGCCAGACCAGCCAGAGCACCCGAGACCGCCATCACCAGGATGTAGGTGCGGTTGATGTTTATGCCGGCTACGCGAGCGGCGCTTGGGTTGTGGCCCAGGGCGCGGAACTGGAAACCCAGCGACGAACGGTTGAGCAGCCACCAAACAAACCAAACCGCTGCCAACATGGCAAAGAAGCCGGCGTGCAAACGGAAATCGGTGCCCAAGAAGGCCGGATACTTGGCGTCGTTTTGGATCGGTGCTGAGATTGGGTTCACCGTGTTTGGCGCCTGCAAGAACGGAGTCTTCAGCAGGTACTCAAGCAGCATGGCCGCGATGTAGTTGAACATGATGGTGACGATTACTTCGTTGGCACCGGTGGTGGCCTTCAGCAGGCCAACCAAACCGCCAAAGAGTGCGCCTCCCAATACACCGGCCACAACGGCCAGCGGGAACAGCAGAATGAATGGCAGGTGCACGTTGATGCCCACCCAGCCGGCAAACATTGCACCGAAGAGAATCTGTCCGGTGCCACCGATGTTGAATAGGCCAGAGCGGAATGCAACCGCAAGGCCCAGACCCGCCATGGTGATTGGGGTGGCATAGGCCAGGGTCTCGGTGATCGGACGAATCATCTCAACGAAGTTGCCGGCCTGATAGTTGAATACCGCGCCACGGAACATGGCGTCGTAGGCACCAAACACCGAGGTTCCGATGGCTCGAATGGTGTCTAGCGGGCTGGCGAAGAAGTAGGAAGACGCCGCCTGCACATCGGCGTTGGAGAAGGCGATGAGAACGCCACCCACCACAAAGCTGACCAGCACGGCCAAGATGGAGAGGCCCGCACTGCTGCGGAAGAACTTGCCGATCATGCCTGGGCCGCCTTTAGCTCGCTGTGTGAGATGCCGGCCATCATCTGGCCAAGCTGCGCTCGATCGGTGTCTGGTGGCACAATGCCCATGATTTTTCCTCGATACATCACTGCGATGCGGTCGCCCAGCTGGGTGGCCTCATCCAGTTCGGTGGCCACGATGAGCACCGGAATGCCCTTGTCGCGAGCCGCCACAATCTGCTCGTGCACAAACTCGATGGAACCAACGTCTAGTCCGCGGGTTGGCTGCGATGCCACCAGGAGGCTGAGGTCGCGGCTCAGTTCACGCGCCAAAACCACCTTCTGCTGGTTACCGCCAGACAGCTGAGAGGCCTTGGCTGTGATGCCCGAGGCACGCACGTCAAACTGCTGGAACTTCTCCTGGGCAAACTGCTTGAGGAAGCCAAGCTGCAACACTCCGCGCTTGGCGAAGGGAGCTCGGTCGCTGCGATCCAACATCAGGTTCTCGGCGATGGTGAACTCGGCCACCAGGCCATCCTCGGTGCGGTCTTCCGGAACAAAGCCAACGCCGTCGTCCAAAACCTGCTTCACGTTCTTACCCAGCAACTCGGTACCGTTCAGATCGATGGATCCCGAGGTGCGACCGTGCATGCCGATGATGGCTTCGGTTAGCTCGGTCTGGCCGTTGCCCTGAACACCCGCAAT
>JBDLVH010000041.1:0-5827 GCA_039804865.1 Actinomycetota bacterium
CAGTACGAGTGCCGAGCTGATGAGCACAAATGCTGTATTTCCTTGATCCAGGTGCATCTGTTTACCTCTCTCTAAATAAACGCGTTGCACACAAAATCGGCAACAGTCCAAGTTTCTCCAAGTGTTATTTCAGGAGTTAGCCGGAATTGTTTCGAGTTTGTAAAAAGTTAGGTGGGATGCTTGGAAGTATGAACTTCTTTAGGGTTGAGAAAAACGCAGCACTGGTGCTGCTCATTGCTGCTGGCCTTGGATTGGCGCTGGCCAACCTCGGTGGGTTCCTAGTGATTGATGCAATCAAGAGCTGGACACCGTATGCCATGCCAATCAATCTCACCTTCGAGGGCTGGATCTACAACTTCGGCCTGCCGGCATTCTTCTTCCTGGTTGGTCTCGAACTAAAGCGCGAGCTGGTCGGTGGGGCTCTTTCACCTATTAGACGGGCAATCGTCCCGTTGCTCGCGGCCATCCTTGGTGTTTGTATTCCGGCATTGGTATACGTCTTTGTAACTGGAATGAACACCGATGCAGCTGCAGGATGGGCTATTCCAACCGCAACGGATGTGACCTTTGCTTTGGCGGTCTTTGTAGTTTTTGGCAAGGCTCTCCCCCAATCCGCTCGCAGCTTCTTGTTGGCCTATGCCGTAATCGACGACGTCATTGCCGTGCTTATCGTGTCTGCGTTATTTACCGCTGGTTTTAGCTTGCTTGGGTTGCTTTACGTTGTAATCGCACTTGTCGCCTACCGTCTGGTACACCGCTCTGCATTGCTGCAGAGTGTACGTGGCCTTTGGATTGCCTGGCACGTGCTTATTGCATTCGGTGCGCTCTACGCGGCGCTGTCCAATGGCTTCCAGCCAACACTGGTAGGCCTCGCGCTGGGCCTTCTTATCAGTGCAGAGCACACAGAACGGGTGCAAACCGCGCTTCATCCATGGGTGGCTTTTGGCGTCTTGCCCGTTTTCGCATTTATGGCGGCGGGAGTCACCCTGGGCAACGTTGGTGTTGCGATCTCGAGCACCGTATTCGTGGCGGTTTTGCTTCGTCCGCTGGGAAAGTTCGTGGGTATCTGGCTGGGTGCCGAGCTGGGTAAGCGCATCGCCGGTGGCGAAAACCAGCTAACCACCGGTCAAATCATTCCCGTGGCAGCTTTGGGTGGCATTGGCTTCACCGTGGCGCTGTTAGTAACCAAGTACACCTTCACCCTGGATCCGCAGTCGGAGAATGCGGCAATCCTGGCAACTTTCGCCGCCACGGCTATTAGCGCGGTGATCGGTGCACTTCTACTGCGAGGTCATCGCTCCAAGACGGCTAACCGCGCGTAGGTACTTCTTGCGGTAGGCACCACCCACCATCTCATCGCTGAAAACACTGGTGAGTGAGTGCCCGGTATTGCGAATCGAGACTTGGCTTTCGTACATGCGGTCTACCAGGGCCACAAAACGCAGCGCATTCACCTGGTCGTAGAGCTCGGTCACGTTGGCGATCGCCACATCATCGAAGTTTTTCACCAGGTGCAGATACTTGCTGGGGTGCATGGTGCTCAGGTGCTTTAGCAAGGCAGCGAAGTCATCGAAGGCAACCTTCTTGCCAGCGGCTACCTCTGCCTTTAGCCAAGCATCCATTTCGCTCTCTGCGATAGAGGTTGGTCGGTTGTCTACCGGACGGTGTCGGTAGTCTTCGCCATCGATGGTCACCATCTGGAATCGGTCGGCCATGGCGCTAATTTCTCGGGCAAAGGCACTGGCGGCAAACCGGCCCTGTCCCAGTGCATTAGGCGGAGTGTTGCTGGTGGCAGCAAACTTGACGCCCTTGGCATCCAGCTCGGTGAGCAGGCGCGACATCATCATGGTGTCGCCCGGATCATCTAGCTCAAATTCATCGATGCAAATCAGCTGATAGCTCTTTAGCTGCTCCAGCGCGTTGGCAAAGCCAAGTGCACCGATCAGACCAGTGTAGGCCAAGAATGAACCGAAAGCCTTCTTGCCCTTGAATTCGTGCCAAATGCTTGCCAGCAAGTGGGTCTTGCCCACGCCAAAACCGCCGTCTAGGTAAAGGCCAGCCGGCAGGTCAACTCGCTTTGAGAACAATCCACCGGTTTTGCCACCGTGGGCAAAGGTGCTGCCAATGGATACGGCCTCGGCCTGGGAGGCGTGGTTGGTATCTGGGATGTAGTTGCTGAAACGTGCGTTTTCAAACTCGCGAGGTGGCACCAGCTGCGCCAGCAGCTCATCGGTGGAAACGTTTGGTGTGAGGCCAGTAATCGATGGATACAGGCCGCGTGGAATCGACAATTATTACCTTGCTTAACCCAATTTGAGGGTTTCGGTTGTTGGTACCCCAAAGGGGGAATATTCTTGTACTAGATGGTGTTTAGTCTAACCACCAGCAACCGAAAGTGATGTGCCATGTCAGTACCATTCGACCCTTCTGAAAGTCTCCGCGAGTACGCTCACCCAGAGGCTCTAGTTACCACCGAGTGGCTGGCACAGAACCTTGGTACCAAGGGACTTGTAGTTCTTGAAAGCGACGAAGATGTTCTGCTGTACCAGACCGGCCACATCCCTACCGCGGTAAAGATCGACTGGTTCACCGAGTTGAACGACGACACCCTGCGCGATTACCTTGATGGCACCGATTTCGCTGCTCTGCTTTCGTCCAAGGGCATCAACCGCGATGACACCGTGGTTATCTACGGCGACAAGAGCAACTGGTGGGCTTCCTATGCCCTCTGGGTGTTCAAGCTCTTTGGTCACGAGGACGTGCGCCTTCTTAACGGTGGACGCGAAAAGTGGATCGCCGAGGGACGCGAACTAACCCGCGAAATCCCAGAGGTTGAAGTCACCAACTACCCGGTAATCGAGCGCCACGACAGCCAGATTCGTGCCTTCCGCGACGACGTTATGAAGCACTTCGGTAACCCGCTCATCGACGTCCGCTCGCCTCAGGAGTACACCGGTGAGCGCACCCACATGCCTGACTACCCAGAAGAGGGCGCGCTACGCGGCGGCCACATCCCAACCGCTGCATCGGTGCCATGGGCACGCGCTGCCAACGAAGACAAGACCTTCAAGTCGCTTGCAGACCTCCAGCAGATTTACCTCGAAGAAGCCGGCCTCAAGCCTGGCGACGACGTAATCGCGTACTGCCGGATTGGTGAGCGTTCAAGCCACACCTGGTTTGTGCTCAAGTACCTGCTCGGCTTCTACAGTGTTCGCAACTACGACGGTTCCTGGACCGAATGGGGCTCCTCGGTGGCGGTTCCAATCGTCAAGGGTCCAGAGCGCGGTGCTGTTCCTGTTCTTAAGCGCTAACCAATGACCAACCCGCCAGCAATCCAAGCCCTGATTGCAGACTTCAACGAGCTTCCAATCAAGGAACGCCTTGACCTGCTTCTGGAGTTCTCGGACAACCTGCCCAAGCTTCCGGCGCGCTACGCAGATCACCCAGACCTTCTAGAACGCGTTGAGGAGTGCCAGGCGCCGGTCTACCTGTTTGTTGAAATCGACGACGCGAAGCACGTGCAACTGTTCTTCAGTGCGCCTCCTGAGGCACCAACCACTCGAGGTTTCGCTTCGGTGCTGCACGAGGCGCTCAACGGTCTGCCCGCTCAAGAGATTTTGGATGTAGACGCCAACTTCCCAGATGAACTCGGACTAACCGCGGCTGTCTCGCCACTTCGCATGAATGGCATGCGAGCCATGTTGGCCCGCATCAAGCGGCAAACCCGCGAGAAGCTAGCGTGAAAATAGAGCAGCTCACCCCAATTCCTGGCCTCATAGGCATGGATGGTCCCGAAGGCCTGCGAGATTACTTCGCCGGCACCTTCTGGACGGCACCGAGCTTCCTGCTGAACGTGGTTGCCAATAAGGCGGGCCAGTTCACCGGCGCCACCGGTTCGAGTAGAGACATCTCCAACGAGTTGGACTACCAGGCGCTAATTGGATTCCGTAAGGCTGCCGATGGCATTCTCACCACTGCCCACACCGCGCGCATCGAACAGTACCGTCGCTCGCGTTACGCCCCGCTGGCTCTGGTGAGCCGCAGCGGAGACTTCTCTGGCATCCCAGCCGTTGAGATTGACACTGCCGGGCCAATCGATTCCAAGGTCTATCTGCTTGTAACCCGTGGGCAACTTCGCTCGGTCAAGGCGCGCTATACGTCACCTTGGATTCAAGTGGTCAGTATCGGAAGCGGTTCTACCTTCCGCCTGTCCTTCGCTCTAACCCGCATCGGTTGGCGCAAGATTTTAGTTGAGGCCGGCCCTACATTCTCCAGTTACCTGATCAGCAGGTCTGTAATCCGCGGCATCGCGCTATCAATCACCGATGCCGGTGAGTCGTCTCCACTCGAAGCCGCTGCGGCTGCGCTTCAAAACCTGGGTGTTGTCACAGCAACGCTAGAGTCTGCCGATCGGGTTGAAGGCACACTCTTCACCAGGTGGACCGATATTCACCCGCAGCGTCGCTCCTAGCGGCGTGGCAACGGGCTTCGCGCCCCGCTGCGAATATCCTGAATAGGTGATTGAAATCGAACAAAAAACGGGCTCTGCCGAGTTTTTGGCTGCCGTACATGATTTCACTCAGGCCAGCACCCGCGATGAACTAACCATCAGCCAGATTGACGCTCCGGCCAAGCTGGCAAAAGAGGCCATCGCCTTTGCCGCCGATGTCTCCAGCGAGCACATCCACGACAACTCCGACCACGGCACAGGCCGACTGGTCTTGTTGCACGAGCCAACTCCAAACCCACAGTGGGGTGGCAACTTCCGCATCATCGTCTTTGCCAAGAGTCCACTTGAAACCCACATCGGTGCCGATGAGGAAATCAGCGATGTGGCCTGGGCCTGGCTTATGGAAGCCCTGCACAACCGCGGCGCAGAATTTAGCCACGAGGCTGGCACCACCACTCGCATTATCTCGAGTGGCTTTGGTTCGCTGGCGGGTCAGAGCGACCACGCCGAGTTGGAAATGCGCAGCTCCTGGAGCCCAATCGGTTCGCTCACTCCTCACCTCGAAGCTTGGCAGGACCTAATCTGCATGATGAGCGGCCACCCGCTCTTCCCACAGGATGTAACTCCGCTACACGGTCGCAACCGCCGATGACCGACGAACAACCAGCGCCACTGCCGCTCCTCGCGCAGCCGAATAACCCACTAGTAGAGCTAGTTGAGACTCCCGAGCAGCTTGCCGAAGCGGTTGCTCAGCTGGCCGCCAACAAGGGGCCATTCGCTCTAGATGCCGAGCGCGCCAGCGGATTCCGCTACGGATCTCGCGCGTACTTGGTCCAGGTGGCTCGCGGAGATTCGCCAATCTACCTGATAGACCCGGTTGCGGTCTCCCCCGATGCCAACCCAGCCGACTTCGCTGAAATTGCCGCGGTGTTGGCAACCGATGTCTGGATTCTGCACGCCGCCACCCAAGACCTGGGCTGCCTAGCCGAACTTGGACTGAAACCCACCGCCCTCTTCGATACCGAACTCGGTGGACGTCTAGCCGCCTTCCCGCGTGTGGGTCTGGGCGCCATGACCGAATCTCTGCTGGGCTTCCGCCTTGCCAAGGAGCACTCGGCCGTGGACTGGAGTCAGCGTCCAATGCACTCCGATTGGCTCAACTATGCGGCCCTCGATGTGGATGTCCTTCCCGCGCTAATGGACGCAGTGGCTGCCTCGCTGGCTGAGCAGGGTAAGCAGGAGTACGCTCGCCAAGAATTTGAGAATCTTCTCAGCTTTGCACCAAAGCCTCCGAAGCCAGATCGCTGGCGTGGAATGACCGGCCTGCACGAGGTGAAAGACCAGCGCAAACTCTCGGTAGCCATGGAAATGTGGAAC
>JBDLVH010000042.1:0-9675 GCA_039804865.1 Actinomycetota bacterium
ACAAAACTTCGAAAGCCTCACCTTCGGGTGGGGCTTTCGCCATTTAACGCAAACCTTAAACCTTCGGGCCCAAAACCTTCAAGTTGGACAAAATCCGCGTGAAATAAGGGCAAAACCCTGCAACACGCCAGTAGAAATGGCTGATTTTGTTGGCCTCGGTGTTAGTTTCAAAGGGACGAAAAGTCATTTGTCGTAGGTTCAGGAGGACCATTATGTCGCTTAACAAGAGTGAGCTAGTAGCAGAAGTTGCAAACAAGACCGGTGAGTCGCAGGCAGCTGTTAACCGTGTTGTAGACGCACTATTCGAGGCAATTGCTTCGGAAGTTGCCAAGGGCGGCAAGGTTAGCATCCCAGGTTGGCTATCTGTAGAGAAGGGCCACCGCGCCGCTCGTACCGGTCGCAACCCACAGACCGGTGCAACCATCAACATCCCTGCAGCAGCAACCGTAAAGGTTTCGGCAGGAAGCAAGCTTAAGGCTGCAGTTAAGTAATTAACTCTCCTTTCGGGTGCGGTGCCTTCGGGCACCGCACTTTTGCTTTAACCAGCCAATTCATTGGGTCTACTAAAGGCTTGAAGGAGCCCCCCAGTTTCACGCCAAAGTGTAGGCGTGGACGTTTAGGCTTAATAGGTGATCCCGCTAACCCAAAACCTCAGTCGTTCGCGTCTGCAGCTTGGGCTGGCCGTCACTCTCATTTCGGTGTTGGTGCTGGTTGGCACAGCCATCGGTCTGGCTTCATCGGGGGCCGCTGCCCCACTTGCCTTTGCAGACCCCGGACCAATTGTCCGTTGGGGTCAACCGCTGATTAGAGGTCTGAGCGATCTGGCCACCGCCGTCACTATCGGTGCCTTGGCAATGGCAGTCTTTGCCACCTCAAACGGCACCTGGCAGCAGCGTCGTTTGCTAAACCTAGCCAGCGGCACGGCCGTGGTTTGGGCTATCGCGGCACTGTTTAACCTCATCTTCACCTACCTATCTATTACCGGCCTCGCCTTCTCGGGGTCGCAGCAGTTTGGCGATGGCTTCTGGATGTTTGTCAGCAGCATTGCCCTGGGGCAAAGCCTCGCTCTAAACGTGCTTGCCGGCTCTGCGGCAGCCATCTTCAGCATCTCGGCCATGGGTCTTCGAAGCAGTCTTTTCGCTCTGGTTGTTGCGCTTGCCGGCCTCATTCCGCTTGCCGTCAGTGGCCACGCCTCGGGCACCCAGGGCCACGCCATGGCGGTAAACGCGCTGGGGCTGCACCTGGTTTCGGTGTCGGTTTGGGTTGGTGGCCTGGTTGCCGCCATTGCGCTGAGAAGCACCGATCAGCAGTCCAACCTTGTGGTGGCCCGTCGCTACAGCTCGCTGGCATTGCTGGCCTACGTTGTGGTTGCCATCTCGGGCATCAGTGCCGCCAGCGTGCGCATCACAAACTTGGGGCAGTTGTTTACCCCGTATGGCGAACTGATCCTCGCCAAATCGGCGGCGCTTTTGATTGTTGGAGCCCTGGGTGCCTACTACCGCCTTCGCCTGCTGCCTAGGGCCGGGTTGGCCAAGGGCTTTTGGAAGCTGGTTGGGCTTGAGCTTGGTCTGATGGGCCTGGCAATGGGCTTGGCCAGCGCGCTTGCCCGCACCGCACCTCCAACCGTCACCCAAAACCTCAGTAATCCAACCCCGGCTCAGATCCTCACCGGCCAGAAGTTGCCACCAGAGCTAACTACGTTGCGTTGGGTTACCTCCTTCAACATCGACCTGGTCTGGTTGGTAGTGGGCGTCCTCGGAATTGTGCTTTACCTAGCGGGCGTCTGGCGTCTGCACCGCCGAGGCGACAAATGGCCGATTGTGCGCACCCTCAGCTGGGTGGCGGGCATGCTCACCCTCATTTGGATTACTTGCGGCGCCATGAACGTCTACGAGCAATACCTATTCAGTGTGCACATGATTGCGCACATGATGCTGACTATGGCGGTTCCGCTGCTACTGGTTCCCGGTGCCCCGGTAACCCTAATCAGCCGTGCTGTTGCCGCTCGCACCGATGCCACCCGTGGCGTGCGGGAGTGGGTGCTCTGGGCGGTGCACACGCCTTACGCGCGTTTCATCTCCAACCCAATCGTTGCGGCCATCAACTTTGCCGGCTCGCTTGTGGTGTTCTACTTCACTCCGCTTTTTGGTTGGGCAACCAGAGACCACCTGGGCCACGAGTGGATGATTGTGCACTTCCTCATTACCGGATACCTGTTTGTGCAGGCACTGGTTGGAGTGGATCCTGGGCCTAAGCCAATCAACTACCCGGTTCGTCTCATTATTTTGCTGGGAACCCTCACCTTCCACGCCCTGTTTGGCCTAAGCCTCATGATGGGCGAAAGCCTGCTGCTAGCCGAATGGTTTGGAGCAATGGGACGCACCTGGGGCCAAACCCCAATCATGGATCAGCAGACCGGTGGCGGCATCGCCTGGGGTATCGGAGAATTCCCAGCCGGAATCCTCACACTCCTTGTCTCGGTGCAGTGGGCCAAATCGGATGCCCGCGACGCCAAACGCCTAGACCGCGCCAGCGATCGCGGCGGAAATCAGGACGTTGAGGCCTACAATCAAATGCTGGAAGAGTTGGCAAAACGTCGTGCCAGCGCAGAACAGCGTCATTCGCAGGGAGGGCAGCGTTGAAACAGGTAACCCTCAGCGATGAACAGCGTCGGCTATTCGATTACATCGAAAGCAGCGAGAACAATATTTTTGTAACCGGTCGCGCCGGCACCGGTAAGAGCACGCTGCTCACCCACTTCATAGAAAACACCAAGAAGCGAGTTGCGGTTTGTGCCCCAACCGGTGTGGCCGCACTCAATGTGGGCGGCAGCACCATCCACTCGCTCTTCGGATTCCCATTTGGCATTCTGGGCACTCAGAACATTCGCCACCACCTAACCCGCAACCGACGCGAGGTGCTGGCTGCCATCGATTGCCTCATCATCGATGAGGTTTCAATGGTCAACGCCGACATGATGGACGCCATCGACACCGCACTGGGCATTGCCAAGGGCAGGCAGAAGCTGCCATTCGGTGGCGCCCAGGTAGTGATGTTCGGAGACCCGTACCAGTTGGCTCCGGTTCCGGGTGGCCCCGAGGACCGCGCCTACATGGCCGAGAACTACCAGAGCAACTGGTTCTTTGATGCCCACGTTTGGCGCAAAGATTCGCTGGAGCGCTACGAACTGACCGAGATCTTCCGCCAGCACGATGAAGACTTCAAGCACATCCTCAATGCCATCCGTGTGGGCCAAGCCACTCAAGAGATGATCGATGTCATCAACCGTGCCGGTAACCGATTCCCGCCGCACGACAGCGTGATTCGTCTGGCAACCACCAACGAGAGCGTCAACAACGTAAACACCCAGCGCCTTGCCCGCATCGAAAACCCGCCAAAGGTGTTCCACGCCAGCTTCAGCGCCGGCGACCAGAAGGCATTCGGCAACACCTTGCCGGCCGAGCCCATTGTTGAGTTAAAGGTTGGCGCTCAGGTGATGTTCATCAAGAACGACGACGCCAACAAGCGCGCCAAGGATGGCACAGCGCTCAAGCGCTGGGTCAACGGCACCATCGGAACCGTGGTCGAACTGCCAGGCTCTGGCGGAGTGATTGTGGAGACCGAGGATGAGCGCCTCGACGTTGGCGTAAGCATCTGGGAAAAGGTGCGCTACGAGGTCGACGAAGAATTCGACGAGGTAACTGGCAAGGTCAAAGAGGTTCTGGTTGCGGTGCCTGTTGCCGAGTACCGCCAAATTCCGCTTCGCTTGGCATGGGCGGTTACCGTGCACAAGAGCCAGGGTCAAACCTACGATGAGGTGCAGATCGACATGGGTCGCGGCGCCTTCAGCGCGGGTCAGACCTACGTGGCACTCAGCCGCGTTCGTTCGTTGGAAGGCCTCTATCTAACTCGCGCCATCAGGCTAGAAGACATCACCGTAGATCCAAATGTGGTGCGCTTCATGAGTGGGGTTCGAGAGCCGCTCGAGGGCGAACTTTTCGACTGATAACTTCCCCTTAGTTGTAGCCCCACGGCAATAGGGTAGAACTATGAACGGCATTGCAAAGCTAGTTGTGCGGCACAGCCGTTTGGTGCTTTTTGGCTTCATCGCTCTCATGGCACTCAGCACTATCGGCGGATTCCAGGCCTTTGGCAAACTGCAGGCAGCTGGCTACGACAACCCCGGTTCGCAATCGGGCATTGTTGCGCGCGTGCTTCAAACCCAATTCCACCAGTCGCAGCCTGACATCATTCTGGTAACTACTTTCCAGGGTCAAGCAGACGACACCGCAAGCGTTGCCATTGGCTCCAAGCTGCAGCAGAGCCTTGCCACCGAGGCCGGCGTAAACCGGGTTACCAGCTACTTCTCGCTGCAGAGCCCACCAGCTCTTCGTTCCACCGATGGCAAGTCGGTTTACTTCTTTGTCTACTTCAATAAGAATGCAGACACCAACACCACCGCCACAGCCATACAAAATAAATACGACGGCCATTTCCACGGCGCCCGCATCTATGTGGCCGGCTGGACCGCCGTGGCCGTCACGATCAACCACCACATTTCTTCGGACCTAGCCCTCGCCGAGTCCATCGCGGTACCCGTAACGGTATTGCTTTTGGTGTTTGCCTTCGGTTCGCTGGTAGCCTCCGGTCTCCCATTCTTGGTGGCCGTCATCTCGGCCTTCGGTGCCTTTTTGGTTATCTGGCTGGTTAGCCTGTTCACCGATGTCTCGGTGTTCTCAATCAACCTGGTAACCGGTATGTCGCTGGGACTTGGCATCGACTACGCCCTGTTGATTGTCAATCGCTTCCGCGAGGAGCGCGCCCGCGGCCACGAGGTGGCCGATGCCGTAACTCAGACCCTAAAGACCGCCGGACGCACCGTTTTCTTCAGTGGCTTCACCGTTGCGGTGGTTATGGCCGCGTTGCTGTTCTTCCCGCAGTACTTCCTGCGATCATTTGCCGTGGCCGGCATGGCTGCCGTTGGTTTTGCCGTGGTGGGCGCGCTGTTCCCACTCTGTGCGTTGCTTAACCTTCTGGGAGACCGCGTTAACAAGGGCAAGGTTTTGCAGGCGGCTATCACGCCTAAAGAAACCGGATTCTGGGAGGTGCTCAGCCGCGCAGTCATGCGCCGCCCACTGCCCATCGTGTTTGTCATCTTGCTCTTCCTGGGTGGCATTACTTCCATCGCGTTCAAGGCCAACTTTGGCCTAGTGGACGACAGAATCCTGCCAAAGCAGAACTCGGTGGTGGTTGCCAACGATGTGATTCGCACCAGCTTCAGCGGCCGCGAGGGCTCGCCTATCGAGGTGCTGCTGCGCAACCCAAGCCAAAACCAGCTGCTGCATTACACCAACCAACTCAGCCAGCTAAAGCATGTGGTACGGGTGCAGTCGCCACTCGGAATCACCCAGAATGGCTTCCTAGACAATGGCTATGCGCCAATCTTCTCCAGCTATCGCTCCGATGGTTTTGTGCGTGTGCAGGCCATCGGCGATGTTGAACCGCGCAGCGGCCAGGGCGTCTCGCTGATCAAATCGGTGCGCGCCATCCAAACGCCAATCCACTATGTGCGAGTAGGTGGTTCGGCCGCCTCATTCACCGATTCCATTCAGGGCATTTCCGATGCCCTTCCTTGGAGCCTCGGTTGGATGACATTGGCAACCCTCATCTTGCTGTTCCTGTTTACCGGCTCGGTGCTGCTGCCCATCAAGGCAGTGCTGCTCAACGCGCTCTCGCTGGGCACCACGCTGGGCTTCCTAACCTGGGTGTTCCAGTTGGATAATCTGCACTGGCTGGTTGGTGCCTTCCAGGTCACCGGCTCCATGGACCTTTCCACCACCGTGCTGGTGGTCGTCATCGCCTTTGGCCTGAGCATGGACTACGAGCTATTCCTGCTTGGCCGCATCAAGGAAGAGCACGATCGAGGCATGTCCACAATCGACTCGGTTAGCTATGGTCTGCAGCGCTCCGGCCGAATCGTCACCACCGCAGCCTTTGTGCTTGCCGTCTCGTTCTTCGGTTTTGTAACCAGCGGCGTTAGCATCATGAAGCTGCTGGGTCTGGGCATCGCCTTTGCAATCCTGCTAGACGCCACCATCGTGCGCGCACTTCTGGTTCCGGCGCTCATGCGCCTCTTCGGTGCCGCCAACTGGTGGGCTCCCAAGTGGCTCAAGTGGGTGTATCACAAGGCTGGTTTAGACCACTAACGGTATTCTGTAACCATGCTCATGTCAGATCGCCATATTCGCGCAGAAATCGAAGCCGGCCGCATTGGCCTAGACCCACTCAACATCGACTTGATTCAGCCTTCAAGCATCGATGTTCGCCTGGACCGTTTCTTCCGTCTCTTTGACAACCACAAGTACGCCTTCATCGACCCACGCGAGGAGCAGGCCGACCTCACCCACTTTGTTGAGGTCAAGGCCGACGAGGCATTCATTCTTCACCCGGGCGAGTTTGTTCTTGGCAGCACCTACGAATTTGTGACCCTGCCAGACAACATCGCCGCTCGCCTAGAGGGCAAGAGCAGCCTTGGCCGTCTTGGTCTGCTTACCCACAGCACCGCCGGCTTTGTTGACCCAGGCTTCAAGGGTCACGTCACCCTTGAGCTTGCCAACGTCTCCAACCTGCCAATCAAGCTCTGGCCGGGCATGAAGGTTGGTCAGCTTTGCTTCTTCCAGCTCAGCTCGCCATCGGAGACCCCATACGGCAGCGCCAAGTACCTAAACCGCTACCAGGGTCAGCGTGGCCCAACCGCCTCGCGCAGCCACCTAAACTTCCACATCACCGATGTGGGCAACGACCCGCTAGAGCAGCAGTAACGCTCAATTTGCAATTCTACATTTTGTAGAAGTAGCCTAGTTCTACAAATAGTAGAACTAGGAAATCAGTCGTGTCCATTTCGCGTCGCTCGCACAAAATCGCAGCCCTCTCATTGGCTGCAGTCATTGTTCTCCAGCCAGCTCTATCAGCCCAGGCTCACGTGAGCATTCGTCCAGGAGTCGATGCCACCGGCAGCACTGTCAGTGCCTTCACCGCTGGTCAAGCGGGCGTGCTGAACTTCCGTATCGGCCACGGATGCACTGTTGCGAATGCGGCCTTGATGGATCCAAACACTGGCGCTAGCCTGGTTGGTTCCAAGTGGGGAACCCATTCGTTTAGTGTTGATATCCCGGTAGGTGCCCAGGGAACTGGCTCAACTGTGCCTAAAGCCCAATACGTACCAGGCTGGAAGAGCTCTCTTTCAAAGAATTCCACCACGGGCGTTTACACAATCACTTGGACCGCTATAAACGCGGACTTTGATGTTCCCGATAGCCCGGATTCAAGCGACCCAACAGTTGCCTCTAATGTTTATGCCGACTTTGGAGTTCAAATTAAATGGGCAGCAGACCAGAGTGGAAAGACCATCTTCTTCAAGTCGGTGCAGGCCTGCAATGTGGTGATTCCAGGCAAAGCAACCGTAAAAACCGTGAAGACCAGGGTCAACGGCAAGATGGTCAACTCCAAGCAGACCGTAACTGCACCAGCAACAATCCACCCGATTTTCAACAGTTGGGATGTTACCGATGGCACCGGTGCGGACGCCGTTGCCGATGACATCGAACACAATACTGCGCCGAGTGTCACCGTCAAGTAGTCAGTTGTGACGAGGTGACATTTCCACTGAGGGCTCGAGCAACTGGGTTCGCCGCAAGCCTGGTGGTGGCGAGCCTGTTCGCAGGGTCATCGGCAACACCAGCGTGGGCACATGCCGTGTTGTTGGCTTCAAACCCGCCAGCTTCAGCCGCTGTTATGGTTGCGCCTGTTCAGGTTCAGCTTACCTTTGACGATGATTTGCTGGCCCTCGGAGAGGGTAATCAAATCCTGGTCACTGATCCCTTGGGAAATCGGGTGGACAAGGGCACATCCGTGCTAGCAGGTGCAACTCTCACAGCCCGTCTGGCAAAGCTAAACCGATTCGGCAGGTATCAGGTGTCGTACCACGTGATTTCTGCGGATGGCCATCCGGTCACGGCAAGCTATTTCTTCTATTGGGTTAAGAAGCCAAGCAAGAAAAGTGCTAAAAAGTAAATTTGCTCTGTGCACTGGAAAGCGCATTGGCATCGCAGTGCTCTAAGGCGTATTGGTTGGCAAAGTCCTCGCAGGAGATTTCTACGGCCGTGGCAACCACTCTGGCAAGCGGCAGCCAAGGCAGCAATGTGCCAAACATCCGTGCAATGCGAAGTTGACCGTTGTGCTGCCCAATTGCGTGCCCTAACTCGTGCCAGTAGACCGCCTCGAGTTCCTGCTCGCTCAGCAATTCAATAGCCTCGGCGGATATTAGTATGCGGGGATTCTTATCACCGTCGGTGAGGGAGGCCGCCAGCACCGGAACCTGCAAAACCTGCAACTCAAGACCGTGGAAATCCCCTACAGGTTTGCCAACCAATCGCAAGAGCTCCTTAGTTTGTCGGGCAAGGGCCAAAGCCGGTTCAAGTCTCGTTACTACTGCAGCTAGCATGGCCCCAATTAATCCGAGTGCGATCCAGGGCAGGATACTTAGCAGCACGACCCATCCAAGGTTGCTGCTTCCAGTGGTTACGGTCTGCAGACTGAACCAACTATCGATAACCAGAATCAGTGAGGAAATCAGGACCGATAAGGCAGAGAAAACAAGTGCGTAGAGACCACCGAACCAGGCAAAAATGCGCAGTTGTGGTTTGAGAGATTTGGGCAAAGACCCGATGATTTTCGGTCCTAGAAATCCCGAAATAAGGAAGCAGCCAAGGCTGAGGACCAATACTGAGGCGTAGGCCAACATGCTATTCAGATTGCAGGCTTTGCCTGAGCTTGTCTAATTGATCCTGTGGAAGCGACTTAGCGAAGTGCGAAAAAGCAAGAAGTGGATTGTCGCTGGATTCAAAAACCCTAAGCAGCAGCGAAGCGTCATGTTGTTCGCGAGTTTGTGCCGCACTAAAAAGAAGGGAACGACCAGGCCCTGGAACACGGACGACCAAGTCTTTATCAACCAGGCGGCTTAGCACCGTGAGTACGGTAGTTATGGCGAGTGCGCGCTCAGGGTTTAACTTCTCGGCAACCTCTTGCGAAGAAAGCTGCGCCTTTCCCTGGGACTGGGAACTCCAAAGCACAGCCATGATTTCGGCTTCGAGTTCGCCCTGATTTCGACTGCGATTGGTCACGGAATCATTCTACACATCGTAGAAGTCGACTTTATTACCGCAGGAGTTAGTCGGATACAACCGGAGCAGGGTGCACTCTGGCCAGCATCCAGATGCCAGCCGCCAGCACAATCACAATTCCGATGATGCCGTAAATGGCGGTGTGAACTACGCCAAACGCGGCAGCTGCGGCGGTAGCCAGGAACCAGAAGGTTGGGCTGAGGAAGCTGGCCGCACGACCGGTGGTCTGGTACAGGCCGAAGATCTCGCCTTCGCGTCCCTCGGGCGCAAACCGGGCGACGAAGGTTCGACTGGATGCCTGTGCCGGACCCACGAAGAGCGTTAGTGCAAGACCAAAGGACCAATAGGTGATCTGGCCCCAACCGGCAAAGACAAAGATTGCGCTGCCAAAGATGACCAAGCCAATCAGGCTGGCCATGATGGTGCGCTTGGTGCCAATCTTGTCGTCTAGCCAGCCACCAACGGCCGCACCAATTCCGGCAACGATGTTGGC
>JBDLVH010000043.1:0-4352 GCA_039804865.1 Actinomycetota bacterium
CACACCCTTTCCAACGGATTGGTGTGGTCTGCCGACATGAGCATCGGTGCCGCCCTCTGGGAACCAAGCGCCATGTACGAAGACGTCTTGCGCGCCGCCGATGGCCTGATGTACCAGGCTAAAAAGAATGGCGGCGGCTTCATGCTTGAGCCGCTCAACACCTCGCACATATCCATTTCTGACGTGGACACCTCGTTGAAAGACGAGACCGTGGTCTTCAACGCCATCTTCAACCCCAAGTCAAAAGAGATTCACGCGGTTATCGCTCAGATTCAAAATGACTTTAGAACTCCCGAGGCCAAGCAGACTGCAAACCTTCTGGCCCAAGAATTCAAGAAGCTGGACTTCGACACCAAGCGGATTGTGCTGCGTCTGCCTCGCACCTACTGGTTTGCCACCGAGGTCATCGTTGAGGCCATCGTCACGCTACGCCACCTGCTTCCCGGTGTAGAGGTTGGCATTCTGGTGGGCGAAGACGGGCTCAGCAACGAACTGCGTGACTCTGCCATGTTTGTGCGGGCCGCCACCAAGTCGGCTGTTTACCTCTGCCGCTTTGGCGTGGGCCTGGGCGAACTCGAATGGGTGCAGAAGCTGAATCCCACTGCAATCGTGCTTGATTTTGCTCTGGTGAAGACTTTGGAGGGCACCAACCCAGCCATGCGAACCCTCAACGCAACTATGGCAATTGCGAAATCTCTCAATTTGATTTCGATAGGCCCGATGCACTCAACTGCCGAGACAATTTCTAGACTTTCGATACTAGGCTGTGAACTGACGATATCTACGTATATCACTAAGGCAGGGGACCTAGAGTGAAGTCATTGAGCGGGGTGCTGGCTTCGGCCTTCATCGTGCTCGCGCTCTCCGGTTGCAGCGCTGCCACCGCGGATCCAAGTGCTAGCAGTTCGCTAGATACCACCGATTACCAGATCACTCACTTCGCGGTGGATCCTCCCAAGCAAAGCGATATTGTGCTTCGCGCTTCGGGTTCTACCTACACTCACTTCACAATGGGTCAGCTCGATGCAATGGCCACCCAGAAGCAGACGCTATTCGAGCGCTTCAGTGACAAGACCGAGACCTTCCGCGGTATTTCCTTGGCCGACCTGTTTGCTGTAACCGGCATAAAACACAGCGACAGACTAGTTTTCTTTGCGTCGGACGACTACCGCTACATCGATACCGCAGAGAACATGATCAAGAACGATGGCATCCTCGCGGTAGCCATGAACGGTAAGCCTATCCCCGCTGATCAGGGTGGACCCATCCGCATCGTTTTCCCCGACAAGACGCGCTACGCCGGAATCTCCGAGCCTTGGGTTTGGAGCCTAGTGCGCATTTCGAAGGCTGGGTAGGTGCATCATGGATGACCACCAAGCATCGAGGATGCGCAGCTTCCAGCTGAAATTTGGCCAAAAGGTTCTGGCGGTTTTCACCGGCATTGCACTGCTGTCCATCCTGGGTTGGTCGGTTGCAATGACCCAGTCGCACATGGCTGAGAAGCAACAGATTTTTGCGCATGACAACGACGCCACCGCCATGACATTTGTGCAGCGCGAGTCATTCAGTCTTCTGCTGGCCATCAAGTCTTGGAGTACCGGCGAGATTTCTGGGCGAGACGTGCAGATTGCCCGGGCCTTGCTTTCGCACCGATTGGGCGTTGTGGTTTCCTCGGGTAAGGCCACCTCCAACCTGGTTGGCTTCGACTACAAGATTGCGCTGCTGGCGCTGGATCCATACATTCGTGGCTTGCCATCGGTGAGCGATTCCAACCGCGCCTGGTACGAACGCCAAATGTACAAGCAGGTTGGGTCCTTCGATTCCCAAACTAGACTTCTGAGCAACACCTTCCAGAAGATTTCCAAGGCTCAGTCTGAGGCCGCCGTGCAGGCCAGCACCGAAGCCGACATCGTGCAGAATATCCTGCTGATGATCGTAATGTTTAGCGGCGTGGGATTCATGTATTGGATTGGCCGCGACATGTCTGGTGCCAACCGTTCGGCACTAGCCGAGATCGAAGAGCAGGAAGAACGCTTGGCCCGCTCGCGCAAGCGACTGATGATTGTGCAGGAGATGGACAGCCAAAGCCGAAGGCTGATCTCCGATGTGCGCCGAGGCATTCCCGTCGAACAGGTTGTTAATAGGCTCACCGAGATTGTCTACGACCTGGCGCCTTCGCTGAAGGTAGACATCAAGGTGGATGGCATTGACCTGAAGACCTTCGATATCAGCCATGCTGGCGAGAGCGAACTGAACTTCGAGGAGATGGCGCTGATTATTTCCCGTGCCCGCGAGGTGCTTGATATTGCACTGGCTCGAGACCGCCAGATTCGTGAGCTTGAGGTGCAGCGCAACTTCGACGCCCTCACCGGTCTGCCAAACCGCGGGCACTTCACCACCTCGCTCGAAACCATGTTGGCCACCGTTACCGACAGCGGTCAAACCATGGGCGTGCTGCTGCTGGACGTAGACCGTTTCCGCGAAATCAACAACTCTCTTGGCTACGCCGCAGGTGACGCGCTGTTGCGGGAGGTGGGTGCCCGCCTCGATGAATACATTGAGACCAACGAGGTTGCAGCCCGTCTTTCGGCCGATGAATTTGGTGTGGCTGGTACCTATTCCAGCTTGGAAGCGGCGCGAGAGCGAGCCCGCGAGCTGACCCAAAAGATGCACTTCCACACAGCCCTCGATGGCCATGACTCCGCCATTTCGGTGTGTGCCGGAAGCGCGTTCTCCCAGGGTGGCATGCTCACCTCGCACGAGCTTTCTCGCCGCGCTGCCCTGGCAATCTTCCTTGCCAAGGGCAAGGGCGATCGTGGTGCCTACACCGAGTACGACGAAGCGGTTCACTCTGGTTTGCTTGGCACCTGGCAGGAAGAGATTGCCATCCGCGAGGCCCTGCGCGCCGGTGAGTTCAAGGTCTATTTCCAGCCGATTGTCAGTGCAGACGACGAGAAGCCAGTTGGTGTTGAAGCACTGATTCGCTGGGAGCGCCCTGGCCAGGGAACCCTGCTACCAGACGAGTTCCTGCCAACCATCAACCGTGCCGGTTTGGCCACCGAGGTTGGCAATGACGTGCTCATCAAATCTTTGGAATGCTGGGTCTCCACCATCAACCCAATCACCGAAGTGACCGGCGGACAGCGCATGTATGTCTCTATCAACACCGAGGCGGTGCAGCTTGAAGATGCGGGCTTTGCCGATTTCGTGATTGGTACCGCTGGTCGCTTGGGTGTTCCGCTAGACGCCATCGTGCTCGAGGTCACCGAGCACGCCCTTTCGGGTGGCCCAACCGTGATCAGCCAACTTCAGCGCCTGCGTGCACTTGGAGCCCGCGTTGCCCTGGATGACTTTGGTACCGGTTACTCCAACCTGGGTCAGGCCAAGAACCTACCGATGGACATCCTGAAGATCGACAAGAGCTTCCTCGAGGGCATCGAAGACGACGTAAAGAGCCAGCGAATGGTGGCCGACGTAACCCAGATGGCCAAGGGCCAAAACCTCAAGGTAACCGTGGAGGGCGTGGAGAGCGAACCAGTTCGCGACATCCTTCGCACAATGGGCATCCACAATATTCAGGGCTGGCTGTATAGCAAGGCAATGCCGCCAGAGTCTTTGGCCAGCTGGCTGCGCGATCGCGGCTAACTAAGCCGGCTGGGATTGCTTTAGGCCATCCAAAATCAGTGAGATGCCAGCCTCGAGCGGGTCGATCGCCGGCCCATCGGAAATGGCTTCAGCCGTGGTCTGCACTTCGGGAGCGGTTACGCCGAGGCTCTCAGCAGCCATGCGCTGTTGCTGATGCCATACCTGGCCCAAGACCAAGAACATGATCGATTCGGCCGCAACCTGGGCAATATCCATAGCAAATCCTGCGTCGATCAGCGGCTGGCGAATTCGTTCAAGTGCGGCACCGGCACCAAGCCCGAGGGCGAGGGTGGAGCTAACCACTTCGGCGCCATCGCGGAAGGCCAGTAGCGAATCGCGCAGCGCACAGGCGGCACTTAGGCTGCGGTTTTGCCACTCGGTCGCGTTGCCATCGGAGGCTAGCGTTCCGGAAGGAAGAATGTGATCCACAATGTGGTCGGACATCTTGGCCAGCAGTGTCTGCTTATTGGCGTAGTGCCAGTACAGGCCGCTTGGCTGCATGTCCAGCTTGCCCGCCAGGCGGCGCATGCTTAGGTCTGGAAGGCCCACTTCATCCAGCAACTGAAGAGCAGCCGCAAGGATGTCAGCACGATTCAATCTGCTGGTCTTGGCGGCTATGCCCTCGGTAAAGTTGCTCATAACAGCTTGACTCTACTAACATCTTGAACAGTGTTCAAGTTCGTACTATCTAAGGATCAACCCGTGGC
>JBDLVH010000044.1:0-14448 GCA_039804865.1 Actinomycetota bacterium
TTAAGGCGGCTGTGGCACTTCAACAAGGGCCACCCCAACTACGCTAGTTTGCATGAGCGAATCCGCCAACCTGCTGGGGCTAATCCAAGAACAACTCGATGAATTTTGCGATGCCAAGCAAACCGAATTTCAGTCGATTTCGGAGGATCTAGCCCCCATCCTCAACTTCAGCAAGTCGTTGATGAGCGGTGGCAAGCGTTTCCGCGCACTCTTCACCTACTGGGCCTGGGCAAGCACCCTTCCGGTTTCAGACACCAAGCAGAGCCCGGATGCACTCGCCAACTCTTCGGAGGCAATGGTGGGCATCACCAGCGCACTGGAGATGTTCCACGCCGCCGCCTTGGTGCACGATGACATTCTGGACAACTCCGACACCCGCCGTGGCATGCCTGCCGTGCACAAGCGCTTTGAGGGCCTGCACCGCGACGAGCACTACGCGGGTTCACCCGAACGCTTTGGTGTTGCCGGTGGAATTCTGGTTGGTGACCTGCTGCTTTCTTGGAGCACCGAGCTCTTCAGCCGCGCCCTGGCGCTGGCTCCAAACGAAATCATTCGCGAGGCCTGCCGCGTCGAATTTGCCAAAATGCGTATCGAGGTGATGGCCGGTCAGTACCTCGATGTTCTGGAAGAGAACGCGGCCATGACCCGTCCGCCGCACGAGGCCGTTGGCCGTGCCAACCGAGTGATGCTCTACAAGACCGCAAAGTATTCCATCGAGGCACCGCTGTTGATTGGTGCCGCCTTCGCTGGTGCGGATGCCGAACTGCTTAGAGGCTTCAGCGCATTCGGTGTGCCACTTGGCATGGCCTTCCAGCTACGCGATGACATTCTGGGCGTCTTCGGAGATCCATCGGTGACCGGTAAGCCAGCCGGAGACGACCTGCGCGAGGGTAAGCGAACCGTTCTGGTTGGCCTAACCCGCGAGACACTCAACAGCTCGGTAGGACGTGTCTTCGATGAGATGCTCACCAGCCGTTCGCTGGATGCCGATCAGATCAAGTTCCTCCAGCAGACCATCGTTGGCTGCGGCGCACTTCAAAAGACCGAACGCATGATTGAGGACTTGGCAAACCAGGCCCTAGAGGCGCTTAGCGAGCTTGAGATTGGCGCTGCGGGTAAAGAGCAGCTGCGACAGCTGGCGCTAAAGGTAATTCAGCGCGACAGCTAAAGGCTTGGCCAGCAGCAACCTAGGGCGCATTGCCCTAGGCATAGCTTTGGCGAAAAAGTCTTAGAGCAGCGCCTGAGCGGCTCGGCGAACTGGAGCCTTCTTGCCCGAAACCAGAGCGGCCATTGGCGTGGTGCCAAGCGACTCCTCTTCGGTGTATAGCCACTCCAGAGCCTCGTCGGTGCTGTAACCAGCATCGAACAAAACGTAGAGGGTGCCGCGAAGGCTGGCCAGCGGCTCGCCATCTTGAATGGCATCGGCTGGGACCTTGCGAACACCATCGATGCGGGTTTCCACAAGGAAGTGGTCTTCGATTAGGCGATGAACCTTGCCCAATGGAAGGTCGAGAATCTCTGCTACATCTGGGATGGTTAGCCAAGCTACGTTGGCAAATACTTCTGGCACACATCAAGATTGCCACACATTGCGCCTCACCAAAACTAATCTTGACCTTAGAACACCGCTTTAATCCCAAAAGGACGCCCTTTGTCGCTGGTCAACACCCTGCTTGCCGATCGCTATCGAATTGAGCGACTGCTGGCTCGTGGCGGAATGGCAGACGTCTATTTGGCCACCGATGAGCGCCTAGACCGCCAGGTTGCCGTAAAGGTTATCTACCCACACCTGGCGGAGAATCCTTCGTTCCGCGCCAAGTTCATCCGTGAGGCAAAGACCGCCGCAAGGTTGAGCCACCCAAACCTGGTCAACGTGTTTGATCAGGGCACCGATGGCAGCACCACCTTCCTGGTGATGGAATACGTGGCTGGGATGACCCTGCGTGATGCCCTAGACACGTTCGGCAAACTGCAACCCGGGCGCGCCCTCGAGCTCTTCGACGCCGTGGCACAGGGCCTGGCAGCCGCTCACCGAGCCGGAGTGCTTCACCGCGACCTAAAGCCTGAAAACGTATTCCTGGCCGATGATGGCCGCATCAAACTGGGCGACTTTGGCCTAGCCCGCGACATCGATGCCAACACCAATACCGGCACCCTGGTGGGAACCATCGCCTACCTCTCCCCCGAACTCATTACCCGAGGCGTCGCCGATGCTCGCAGCGATGTCTATGCGCTGGGCATCATGCTCTACGAATTCCTCACCGGTCAGCAGCCCTTCAAGGGTAACGAGATTGCGCACATCGCGCACCAGCACACCGCAGTGGGCGTGGTCGCGCCTTCGTTGATTGAGCCATCGGTGCCACCGATTGTGGACGAGCTTGTACTCTGGGCAACCGCCAAGGCCCCCGAGCACCGCCCTGCCAACGCCCAGGTGCTGCTAGAAGTTACCCAGCGGGTACGAACCGAGCTAAAGGCTGGCAGGGGCGCCACCAGCCGCCTAGACCTCCCCCAGTTTGCTCAGGTTGCCGCCACCACCGTCATTCCGGTGGACTCAACGGCCATCATCAACTTCCCAAGCACGGATGCCACCGCGGTCATAAGTGACGAGACAAGTGGTTTTGCGCCCTTCGGTGCCAGCGACCTCGACGCCAACTCAACCCAAGTCTTGGCCGGTGGCGCGGGTTCGGGAGGGAATGCCACCACGGTCATTTCGGCTGGTGATGTTGAGCCGCCGCTGAGTCCGCTAGAGGAACTAGGCAACCGACGCCGCAAAAACGGAAAGTGGATTGCCCTCGCCATCACCGCCTTCACCCTGCTTTCGCTTGGCGCCGGCTGGTGGTTTGGCTCTGGCCCGGGTGGCCTCACCGCACTGCCAAACCTGACATCGAGCTCGCTATCGAGCGCCCAAGAAACCCTGCGCCCCTACGCCGCCAACATCACCGTTGAGCACGAGTTCTCCAAGACCGTCAGCGCCGGATTGGTAACCCGAACCCAGCCGGGTGCGGGCCAGCTGTTCTGGCGCGGGGCGGCAATCACCCTCTGGGTCTCCGATGGCCCCGAGCTGAAGGCGGTTCCTTCGTTGGCAGGTCTAACCGTGGCCCAGGCAACCGCAAAACTGGCCTCGGCCGGATTTGCAGCCGGCACCAACAGCCAGTTCTTCTCAACCGGCGCCAAGGGCACCGTATTCGACTACCCGGGCAGCGATGGCAAGCCGATCGCCCTGGGCTCGGCCATTCCGCTGCAGGTATCGCTGGGGCCAATTCCCAACGTGGCCGGAGCCGACCTGGCCACCGCAACTAACCAGCTGCAGGCGGCCGGCATCAAGGTTTCGGCCAGCACCCTCGAATACTCGGATGCCCAGCCGGCCGGCAAGGCCATCCGTGTTGAGGTGACCACCACACCGCTTCCGGTTGGCGGCAGCGTGGTGCTGATCATGTCTAAGGGTGCAACCACGGTGGTTATGCCAAACATGCTGGGCGAAACCCTGGCCGCTACCAAGTTAGCCCTCGAGAACTTAGGCTTGCAGGTCTATGTAAACACCGATCAGCTGCAGGCAAACTGGGGCGTGGCCAAGGTGCGCAGCGTAAGCGTTGTCGCCGGAACCGTTATCAAGCGCGGCACCACGGTTACCATCAGCAATAAGAAGTAGCCCACTCCAAAGAACTTTGGCAATCAAAAAGCCCCGGCCACGCAATCGCGGACCGGGGCTTTTACTTTGAAACTACTTGCGGTTGGCCAGCATCTCCGAAACCAGGAACGACAGCTCTAGCGACTGCATGTGGTTTAGGCGTGGGTCGCAGAGCGACTCGTAACGCTCTTCTAGCGCCGCCTCATCAATCACGTCTGATCCGCCCAGGCACTCGGCAACGTCGTCGCCGGTTAGCTCGATGTGGATACCGCCTGGGAAGGTGCCGGCAGCCTTGTGAACCTCGAAGAAGCCACGAACCTCGTCCATAACGTCATCGAAGCGACGGCTCTTGTAGCCGTTCTTGGTGGTGATGCCGTTGCCGTGCATTGGGTCGGTGATCCAGAGCGGGTTGGCTCCGGTACCCTTTACAGCCTCAACCAGCTTCGGCATCTCCTCGCGGATCTTGCCGGCACCCATGCGGGTGATGAAGGTTAGGCGGCCAGGCTCGCGGTTAGGGTCTAGCTTCTCAATCAGGTCGCGGACGTCCTGTGGCTGGGTGCTTGGGCCAAGCTTCACACCGATTGGGTTGCGAACGCGCGACAGGAAGTCGACGTGAGCGCCATCGAGCTGGCGGGTGCGCTCACCAATCCAGATGAAGTGGCCGCTGGTCACGTATGGGGTGCCGGTGCGACTGTCGATGCGGGTCAGTGGTCGGTCGTAGTCGAACAGCAGACCCTCGTGGCTCACGTAGAACTCGGTGGACGAAAGACCGTCGAAGTTGACGCCGGCAGACTCCATGAACGAGATGGCGCGGTCGATTTCCTTGGCCAAAGACTCGTAGCGAGCGTTGGCTGGGTTATCGGTGAAGCCCTTGTTCCAGTCGTGCACCGAGCGCAGGTCTGCGAAACCACCGGTGGTGAAGGCGCGAACCAGGTTCAGGGTGCTAGCCGAGGTGTGGTAGGCCTGCACCAGGCGCTTAGGGTCGTTCAGGCGGCTCTCGGCGGTGAAGTCGTAGCCGTTTACTGCATCGCCACGGTAGGCAGGCAGGGTGACACCGTTGCGGGTCTCATCGTTGTTGGAGCGAGGCTTGGCAAACTGACCAGCCATGCGGCCCATCTTGATTACCGGCAGGCTCGAGCCATACATCAGAACAACCGACATCTGCAGCAGAGTCTTTACGCGGTTGCGAATGCGGTCGGCGGTTGCGTCGGCAAAGGTCTCGGCGCAGTCGCCGCCCTGAAGCAGGAATGCGTTTCCGTTGGCAGCATCGGCTAGGCGGTCCCGTAGACGGTCTACCTCACCGGCAAACACCAGTGGAGGCAAAACGGAAAGCTCCTTGCGGGAAAGCTCTAGGGCTTCCTCCGAATACCAGGTTGGCTGCTGGGCTGCCGGCAGCGCCTTATAGGCGTCAAGACCAGCAATAACCTTTGGATCGGCTACAACACTTGGTTCAGTCACTCTTGCCAATTTGTTTCTCTATTCTTGGTGGCGGTTTGGGTAATAAAAGTTTTGGGGTTTAGCGAGCGGCGCGAGCCATGCGGCTCTTCACCGAGGTGGCATACACGTCTTCATAGACCTGGCCACTCAAGCGCTGCAGTTCATACATGATTTCATCGGTGACGGCACGAAGAACGATGCGGTCGCCCTCCATGCCCTCAAAGCGAGAGAAATCTAGCGGTGCACCGATGTTGATTCCCACGCGGCGAATGCGCGGCATCTTCTGGCCGATGGGCTGCACCTTTTCGGTGTCGATCATGGCAACCGGAATGATGGGAACCTTGGCTTCGAGCACCATGCGAGCGATTCCGGTGCGGCCTCGGTAGAGCTTGCCGTCTGGAGAGCGAGTGCCCTCCGGGTAGATGCCAAGCACGTTGCCCTCGGCAAGCACACCAAGACCGGTGGTCAGCGATGCCTCGGAGGCCTTGCCACCCGAGCGGTCGATTGGAAGCTGGCCGGTGGACTTGAAGAACCAGCGGGTCAAGGCGCCCTTGAGGCCCTTGCCGGTGAAGTACTCGCTCTTAGCCAAGAAGGTAACCGGGCGACGAAGCATTAGCGGCAAAAAGATGCTGTCTGAGAACGACAGGTGGTTGCTTGCCAAAATGGCGGCACCGCTGGTTGGGATGTTCTCAACGCCACGAATCCACGGGCGGAAAATCACGCGCAAAAGCGGGCCGAGCACGAAGGTTTTCAGGAAGAAATAGGTCATCCCAATCCCCTTTCTTTGGCTTGGACTTTTGCTAAGACTTAAAGTTTACCGAAGGCACGGCGCGCAAGGTCTGCGGCACCAACCAGACCGGCATCGTTTAGGAACTGAGCAGCCTTGATTTCAAGCTCCGGGTGGAACCCGCGGGCAGGCAGGTGGCTCAGGAAACCCTCGCGAATTGGGTCAAGCACAACATCACCAAGCGACGAAACGCCACCACCGATGACCACCATTTCGGGGTCTAGCACGGCGGCCAGTGAGGCAATGCACTGCCCCAACCAAGAACCAAGATCCTGCACCAAGCCAACGGCACCCGGGTCCTTCTCGATTACCGCCTGGGCAACTTGTAGGCCGGTTAGCTCGCCGGTCTCGTGCTGAATCTGGGCCAGGCGTGCGCCCTCAGGCTTGCCACTGGCAGCCAACTCTCGCGCCGAGCGCAGCAGAGCGGTGCCCGAGGCGTACTGCTCGATGCAACCGTGCTGGCCACAGCCACAGAGGCGACCCTCAGGGACCACACGCATGTGTCCCAACTCGGCCGCAACTCCAAAGCCACCGCGCAGCAGGTGCGAATCTACGATTACAGCGCCACCCACACCAGTTCCGATGGTCAGCATAACCATGTGCTTGTAGCCCTTGCCGGCGCCAAAACGGTATTCGGCCCAACCGGCGGCATTGGCATCGTTTTCTAGCAAAACCGGAACCGAGACCTTGGCCTCAACCAGAGCCTTGAATGGCTCGTTGCGCCAAGAGAGGTTTGGTGCGTAGACGATGTTGGCCTGCTCGGCATCGATGTAACCGGCGGCGGCAACGCCCGCACCGATAACCTGCTCGCCGGCAGAAAGAGTGTTGATCAGGCCGGCAACGGCATCCACGATTGCGGCGCTGTCGGTTGCCGGAGTTGGTACGCGAAGTTCGCGAACGATTGCGCCATCAGGATCTACCAACGCACCGGCAATCTTGGTGCCACCGATGTCGATACCAACTGCGTACATATTTTCCATCCTGAATGCCGGTCACTCCAGCTCCAAATCCTTCAAAAAGTCTAGCCAACCGGCGGGCTAAAGTGGCGTGCCAAGGTGGCTTTGCCCCTAAAGTAGTGCCTAGTATTCGCAAGGAAGGGTGATGCTTTGAAGGCCTACGATGTCCCATCGTTGATTGAGTCGGATCCGGCTTCGAACATCACCGACCTGCTGGTAGACCGCGCCCGCGCTACACCAGATTTGCCACTGTACGCCATCGAATCCAATGGCGAGTGGCACGACATTTCGGCCGCCGAGTTTCTGCACCAGGTAAAGGCCCTAGCCAAGGGCTTCATCGCCGCCGGCATTGCTCCGGGCCAAGCTGTGGCAATCATGAGCCACACAAGCTACCAGTGGACCCTGGTCGACTTCGCCCTCTGGTTTGCCGGTGCGGTTCCCGTGCCAATTTACGAGACCTCTTCCCCGTCGCAGATGTCTTGGATTCTCACCGACTCGCAAGCCGTGGCAGTGTTCCTCGAGACTCCAGAGATGGAAACCAAACTGGCCGAGATTCGCAGCCAGAGCGCCTTCCTGCGCGAGGTTTGGGGCTTCTACGACGATTCACTCGATCGCCTTGTCGAAATGGGTCAGGCAACCAGCGACGAGCTGCTGGAGCAGCACCGCACCGCTTCCGGCCTCGATTCGCTTGCCACCATCATCTACACCTCTGGCACCACCGGACGTCCAAAGGGTTGTGAGTTGCTGCACCGCGGCTTCGTAGACCTTTCCAAGAACGCCAAGCTAGAGATCCCCGATGTGCTCGAAGAGGGCCAAAGCACTCTCCTCTTCCTGCCGCTGGCTCACGTCTTTGCCCGCTTCGTTGAGGTGCTCACCGTACACTCCGGCGTGAAGGTCGGCCATCAGGGAGACGTCAAAAACCTGGCAGCGGCTATGGTCAGCTTCAAGCCAAACTTCCTGCTTGCAGTCCCTCGTGTGTTCGAGAAGGTTTATAACACCGCCGAGCAAAAGGCCGAAGCCGACGGTAAGGGAAATATCTTCAGAACCGCAGCCGATGTGGCTGTGCGCTATTCCCAGGCCCTCGACACCAGCTCCGGCCCTTCACTATCGCTGCGCCTCAAGTTCTGGCTTTTCGACAAGCTGGTTTACGGCAAGATTCGCCAGGCTATGGGCGGACACGTTCGCTTCGCAGTTTCGGGTGGCGCGCCTCTTGGCGTTCGCCTCGGACACTTCTACCGTGCCATCGGACTCATCGTCCTTGAGGGCTACGGCCTCACCGAGACCACTGCTCCCGCCATGGTGGCCCGCCCAGACAGCATCCGCATCGGCAAGGTTGGCCGCCTGCTTCCAGGTTGTGGCATCAAGATCGCCGACGACGGCGAAATTCTGCTGCGCGGCAGCAACCTGCTTCGTGGCTACTGGAACAACCCGGTGGCAACCGCCGAGGCAATCCAGGATGGCTGGTTCCACACCGGCGACATCGGTCAGCTTGACGACGACGGTTTCTTGTCCATCACCGGCCGCAAAAAAGAGCTAATCATCACCGCCGGCGGCAAGAACGTGGCTCCAGCACCGATGGAAGACCCGCTTCGCGCCGATCCGCTGATTGGTCAGGCCGTGGTCATCGGCGACAACCGCCCATTTGTGGCGTGCATCGTTTCGTTGGATGGCGACATGCTGCCGCTCTGGCTGGCAAGCCACGGCGAGGACAAGAACCTCACCATCGCTCAGGCTGCCAAGAACCCTAAGGTCTACGCCGAGGTTGAGGCAGCCATCGCTCGCGTGAACCAGACGGTCTCAAAGGCCGAGGAGATCAAGCGTTTTGTGATTTTGGATCAGGAGTTGACTGAAGAAACCGGTCACCTAACGCCATCTATGAAGATCAAGCGAAATGTGGTGCTGGCGGACTTTGCCGCACAGGTTGAAGAGATTTACTCGGCAACGCGCTAGGCGTTGAGGCCCTTCATAAACCAGTCTTGTTCGCGCAGCTTGCGCATGGCAATCTTGCGCTCATCTGGCTCTAGGCGGTCGATGTAGACCAAGCCGTCAAGGTGGTCGCACTCGTGCTGCAGCATCTGAGCCATCAAGCCTGTGCCCTCTAGGGTGATTGGGTTTCCCGCGGCATCCTGGCCCTCTACCTTGGCGTATTCGAAACGCGGGGTCTCGTGCCAGAGACCAGGAAGTGACAGACAACCCTCGGTGACCAAACGCTTTTCGCCAGAAACCTCAACAACGCGCGGGTTGAAGATTACGCCAGAGGCGCCATCCACATTCCAAGAGAACCCACGAAGCCCAACGCCAATCTGGTTGGCGGCAACGCCGGCACGCCCCGAAATCAGGGTGGTGGTTTCCAGAAGGTCGTGCGCCAGCAGTGCCAGCTTTTCGTCGAAGACTATTACCGGGTCGCAGGTGCTCTTCAGCACCGGGTCGCCAAAGAGTCGGATATCGCGAAGTGTCATTGCAAAGCCCTATTAGGCAGGGATGTGCAGGCTGTCTACAACCAGTGCGGCCAGTTCGCGAGCGGCCAGACGGGTGTCTTTCTTTAGCTCCGAGAACTTGATTACCGAACCGGCGGCCAACGCAGGGTCGTAAGGAATACGAACCACGGCACGAACACGGCTCTTGAAGTGAGCCTCGATCTCGTCGAGCTTTACCAGCTGAGTGGCCTGGGTAGCGGTGTTTAGGGCCACAACGGCATTGCGAACCAGGTCGCCGTAGTCGTTGGCCTCAAGCCAGGTTAGGGTCTCAGAAGCCAGACGGGCCTCATCAACCGAACCACCCGAAACGATTACCAAACCGTTGGCGCGCTGCAGAGTTGGACGCATCACCGAGTGCACGATACCGGTACCGCAGTCGGTGAGCACGATCGAGTAGTAGCGAGCGGCCATGTCGGCAACAACGTTGTAGTCACCCTCGTTGAATGCTTCCGAAAGCATCGGGTCGTTGTCGGATGCCAACACGTCCAGGCGAGTGATGTCGCGCGAAACCATGCTGGAGAAATCAGTGAAGCCATCGATGGCGGCAGCGCGGTTAACAACGTCACGCACGGTGAAACGAGTGTTCTTGGAAACGCGCTCGGCCAGGGTGCCACGGTCTGGGTTGGCGTCGATGGCGATGATGCGGTCTTCGCGGCTAAGCGAAAGAGCCATGCCCAGCAGGGTGGTTACGGTGGTCTTGCCCACGCCACCCTTACGGGTAAGTACTGGCACAAACATGGTGCCACCCTCAAGCTGGGCACCGATGCGGGCGTCAAGCGCACGACGCTCGCGCACGGCCAGACTGTCGCCCAGGTTGATGGACTTGAGCGAAGCAAAGTAGACGAAGCGACGGAAGCCGGCCTCTGGGGCTGGACGGAAGCGCTTGGAGGTGTCGATTAGGCGCTCTGCGGTAAGCATTGCGGCAGGCTCAGGCGAATCGAAGGCGGCACCTCGAAGGCTGTCGCGGCGCGAGTAGTTGCTGCGAACCACTTCGTTGGAAACTAGTGCGTTCTCCTGAGGAAGCGGAACCGAAGCCACCTGCAATACCTCTGGAGCGATTGGGATGGACGCGGTGGACGGAGCCACATCTACGGTGCCGGCGTCAACTGCAACCTCGGCAAGGTTGTGGGTCTTGGTCTCGGCGGCTGGAACCACCTCGGCGAAGATGTCCTTCGACTGGTCTTCTGGTTTGTTTCGGCCAAATGCCACAGTTACCTCCTGGTCTGGCACAACACAGCTTCTCTCGCCCTAGGGGCGCATTGGTCAAGCGCCATCGGGCGCATGCGAGTTACTGCATGTTCATCTTAGCCAAAGCGGTTCAAAGCCGCCTTGGCCAACTAATGGTTTTGCGTCAATCGTTATTCGATGACGAGGATCAGATCTCCGGCGTCTACTGGCTGAGTCTTGGCAATAGCCAGACGGCGAACCACACCGGCCTTGCTGGCAGTGATGGTTGCTTCCATCTTCATTGCTTCGATGGTTGCCACCGCCTGACCAACCTCAACCGGGGTACCTTCAACCACCTGCAGGGTAACCACACCGGCAAACGGTGCTGCCACGTGCGAGGTGTTACCGGCGTCGGCCTTTTCAGCCTGCGGGGTTGCCACAGTGATCTTCTTGTCGCGAACCATGATTGGGCGCAGCTGACCGTTGAGGGTGGTCATCACGGTACGGAAGCCCTTGGCATCCGCGCCACCGATGGCCTCGAGGCCAACGTACAGACGAACACCCTTCGAGATCTCGATTACGTGCTCAGAGCCCTGCTCAAGGCCGTAGAGGTAGTCCACGGTGTCGACGTTGTCCAGCTTGCCGTAGGTGTCGCGAACCTTGATGAACTCGGCGTAAGGAGCCGGGAACAGCAGACGGTTCAGGGTGGACTGGCGAAGCTTCGAGTCGGTGCCCGAAAGCGCAGCCAGATCGGTTGCATTTACCGGAGTTAGACCAAACTTAGGGTGCTTGCCCTGCAGCACCTTGGTGCGGAATGGCTCTGGCCATCCACCAGGAAGGTCTCCCAACTCGCCGGCCATGAAGCCGATGACGCTGTCTGGGATGTCGTAGTTCTGAGGGTTCTCGGCGAAGTCCTTAGGGTCTGCGTTTACCGCAACCAGGTGCAGAGCCAAGTCGCCAACAACCTTGGAAGACGGGGTCACCTTGGTAGGACGACCCAGCAGCTCGCTGGCGGCGGCGTACATGTCTTCTACCTTCTCAAACTGGTGACCCAGTCCGAGGGCAATGGCCTGCTGACGCAGGTTGGAAAGCTGTCCACCCGGAATCTCGTGCTTGTAAACACGACCGGTTGGGCCTGGCAGGCCACTCTCGAACGGTGCGTAAACCTCACGCACGGTCTCCCAGTAAGGCTCAAGCGCGGTGACGCTGGAAAGTGGAATGTTGGTGTCGCGCTCGGTGTGAGCCAAGGCCGCAACCAGAGCCGAAGCCGAAGGCTGGCTGGTGGTGCCGGCCATCGGTGCACTTGCCACGTCTACGGCGTCTACACCGGCGTTGATAGCCGACATCAGGGTTGCCAACTGGCCACCGGCGGTGTCGTGAGTGTGCAGGTGAACCGGCAGGTCGAAGCGCTCGCGCAGAGCGGTAACCAACTTGGCGGCGGCGGCCGGACGCAACAGACCAGCCATGTCCTTGATGGCGATGATGTGAGCACCGGCGTCGACGATCTGCTGGGCCAGGTCTAGGTAGTAGTCCAGGGTGTACAGGGTCTCGGCTGGGTCCAGCAGGTCTGCTGTGTAGCAGAGGGCAACCTCTGCAACGGCAGTCTTGGTGCGCAGCACGGCCTCGATGGCTGGGCGCATCTGGTCGACGTCGTTTAGGGCATCGAAGATACGGAAGATGTCAACACCCGATGCGGCGGCCTCTGCCACGAAGGCATCGGTTACCTCGGTTGGGTATGGGGTGTAACCCACGGTGTTGCGGCCACGAAGTAGCATCTGGATGCAAAGGTTTGGCATTGCCTCGCGAAGCGCGACGAGGCGCTCCCAAGGGTCTTCACCCAAGAAGCGAAGAGCTACGTCGTAGGTTGCGCCACCCCAGGCCTCAACCGAAAGCAGCTGAGGGGTGAGGCGCGAAACGTGAGGGCCAACCTGAACCAGGTCGCGTCCACGAACGCGGGTAGCCAACAGGCTCTGGTGGGCGTCGCGGAAGGTGGTGTCGGTGACTGCAACTGCGTTCTGCTCGCGCAGGGCCTTGGCAAAGCCAACCGGACCAAGCTCCAGCAGGCGCTGACGCGAACCGGCAGGCGCTGGCTGGGTGAGGTCAACGATTGGAAGCTTGACCTCTGGGTTCTGGCGGTCGTTGCGGGCACCGAAAGGCTGGTTGACGGTTACCTCGGCAAGCCACTGCATGATCTTGGTACCGCGGTCACGGCTCTGCTTGGCTAGGAACAACTCTGGGTGCTCATCGATGAACGAGGTGGACAGGTCTCCCGATGCGAAGATCGGGTCGTTCATTACCGCCTGCAGGAAGGCAATGTTGGTGGAGACACCGCGAATACGAAACTCGGCCAGCGCACGCTTGGCACGGGTTACGGCGGCTGGGAAGTCGCGGCCCTTGGCAATCAGCTTCACCAGCATGCTGTCGAAGAATGGGCTTACCTCGGCACCGGTAGATACGGTTCCACCATCGAGGCGGATACCAGCGCCACCAGGCGAACGGTAAGTGGTGATCTTGCCAGTGTCTGGGCGGAAGTTCTGGGCTGGGTCTTCGGTGGTGATGCGGCACTGAATGGCAAAGCCGTGGCACTCGATGTTGTCCTGCGAAAGACCGAGGTCTGCCAGGGTCTCGCCCGATGCGATGCGCATCTGCGACTGCACTAGGTCGACATCGGTGATTTCTTCCGAAACGGTGTGCTCAACCTGGATGCGAGGGTTCATCTCGATGAAAACGTGCTTGCCGGCGTTGGCACCTACGGTGTCAACCAGGAACTCGACGGTTCCGGCGTTGGCGTATCCGATCTTCTTAGCGAAGGCCACCGCGTCGCGGAACATCAGGGCGCGAAGCTCTGGGTCTAGGTGTGGCGCCGGAGCGATCTCGACAACCTTCTGGTTGCGGCGCTGAATCGAGCAGTCGCGCTCGAACAGGTGAACCACGTTGCCTTCATTGTCGGCCAAAATCTGCACCTCGATGTGACGAGGGCGAAGCACGGCCTGCTCTAGGAATACTGCACCGTTACCAAAGGCGGCGTCGGCTTCGCGAGAAGCCTCGGTAAGTGCTGCCTTGAGGTCTTTGGCCTCGGCAACGCGGCGCATACCGCGGCCACCACCACCGGCAACTGCCTTAACAAACAGCGGGAAGCCGATTTCTGGAGCCTGGGCAACCAGTTCGTCTAGGTTGGTGGAAGATTCGGTGCTCTTCAAAACTGGAACACCGGCTGCGATTGCTGCGGCCTTGGCGTTTACCTTGTCGCCGGCCATCTCAAGGACATCGGCCTTTGGACCAATGAAGGTGATGCCGTTGGCTGCTGCCGCGCGGGCAAGGTCTGGGTTCTCGGAAAGGAAGCCGTAGCCAGGGTAGATGGCGTCGGCGCCAGACTCCTTGGCAACACGGATGATTTCATCAACGTCAAGGTAGGCGCGAACCGGGTGTCCCTCGGTGCCAATCTGGTATGCCTCATCGGCCTTCATTCGGTGCGCCGAATTGCGATCCTCATAAGGGAATACGGCAACGGTCTTTGCGCCTAGTTCGTAGGCGGCACGGAATGCGCGAACAGCGATTTCACCGCGGTTTGCTACCAGGATTTTCTTGAACATTCAGTTTCCTTGAGGTCTGCTGTCAAAGTGGATTTGACGGGTTCCAAAAAAGGTAGCCTAGTTGGGTGCATGTTCTCAGCGTCAGCTCCCTCAAGGGGGGCGTAGGTAAGACCACGGTCTCTCTAGGTTTAGCTTCCGCTGCCTATGCCAAGGGTCTGAAGACTTTGGTAGTCGACCTTGACACGCAGTGCGACGCGTCCACCGGATTGGGTGCCATCGGAGACTTTGAAACCACCGTCATGGATGTCATCAAGCGTCCCCAGCACGGCGTTGTGCATAAAGCAATCCTACCTTCCACTTGGAATAAGGCGCAGCCTTCAAAAATCGATGTCATGGTGGGAGAACCGCTAGCAGCGGCGTTCGACACACCAAATCCAACCCTGCGCGACATCTGGAAACTCGA
>JBDLVH010000045.1:0-48810 GCA_039804865.1 Actinomycetota bacterium
TGCTACTTGGGCCTTCGATCCTCGCAAGCTTGCCCTCTCCCCTGAGAACGAAAACGCGATTTCGCTTTCCACTCAGCAGAGTCTCACCGATGGCCCGATTCCAAAACTTCGCCCGGTGGTCATCACCGGTAACCCTGAAGCCGCCGCGCCAGCCCCAGAGGCCGAACCAGTAGCCAAGGCGCCAGTCACCGAACTGATCTCCATCGTCACCCAGCAGGCGGCTACCCCTGCCGTTGCGCCGCAAGCGGTCGCTTCAGCCGAGCCGTCCTCGGTGGTGCAGGGTAACTTCACTCAGGATTTGGGGAAGACTGCCGAATTCGAAGGCGTGGTTCCCTTTGGACGCGAGAGCAGCCAAGAGCCGGCTCCGGCATCGCAAAGCACTGAAGACCTCGCCAACACCGCAGACCTGCTAGATGCACTGCGTCGTCGTCGCCTTGAGCGCGAGCGTGAGACTCTCGAGTCAACCTCGGGATTTGTGCCACCGGCAATCGATGAGCCAATTAGCCGTGAGGCGGCCGCCGAGGAATTCGATTCGTTCACGGACGAACTTCCAGAGGAAGGCAACGAGCCAGAGGTTGAGGCTGAGGTTTCGATTGCCGTAGACACCCAGGTGGATGAGGAAGCCAAGCCGAAGAAGCCTGGTCGCGCCAGCATGCCTTCCTGGGATTCAATCGTGTTCAGTCAAAAGAACGACGACGAAGACTAACCCTTAGCCGCTCCAAAGGCGCCCCAGCCAAGCAGTGGAATGCTCAATTCCGCCGGGCTAAGCGCGCCATGCTGTCCAATCATTTCTAGGCTCTTCGCCGGCGCATAATTTCGGTGATAGAGCGCAACCTGCTTGGTAGCGAGGGCAAAGACATCTGGCATTCTTACAAGCGCTGGCTCACCAAGTGGTCCATACCAACCAGTATCAATGACCTGCTGCTTGGTTAGCGCGAGTGCCTGATCTCCGAGTGAATCTTGCAGACTAGCCGCGAAATCGTTGGCCAGGGTTGGCTCGTGCAGGTAAATGAAGTTGACGCGTGGATCGCCCGATACATCTGCCGCCAGACTCCAGTCCACGGCCGCTTCATCGATGTAAAGCTGACGGTGCTTGGGTACGTCTACTACTCCGTGATCGGCGGTGAGCAGAAGTGCGTCGGTTTTTCCCAAGGCCTGTGAGAGGCGCTTAACCTGAGCATCCAACTCCTCTAGCTGGTGCAACCAGCGGTCGCTGGCAACGCCAAATCCGTGAGCAGCCTGATCCAGTTCAGGAATGTAGAGGTAGGCGAGGAAATCATCCTTTTGCTGCTGCAAGAGTGCAACGGCTCGATCGATTCGGTCTGCAATGGTCTTGGCAGAAAGATACTTTGCACCGCGCATCGTTGCTTGGGTAAAGCCAGACTCGGCGTAGGCCGCGGGCCCGATGACAAAAGGTGCGATTCCAGCCGCCACTGCGGTCTCGGTGACGGTTTGATTTGGTTGCCAGACCAGCGGATCAACGTCGGCGTTCCAGCCGGTCAGTAGATTTACCGATAGCCCAAGCTGGCGTTCGAATACCTTGTAACCAACCAATCCGTGGCCTCCACCGGCCAAACCGGTGGCGAAGCTGGTGATGCTGGTGGCGGTTGTAGAGGGGAATCCGCAGGAGATGGGTTTTGTCTGTGCGAGTGCCTGATTCAAGAACGGAGCGTGCCCGCCCGCGGCTTTCAGGTTTTGCGCTCCAAGGCCATCAACCAGGATTGCGATGACTCGCTTTGCGGGCCGGAAACCCAGGGAATTGCCGGCTCCGGAGATTGCTCCCAGCGAACTGGCGAACACCTCGGAAAGCCTCCCAAAGGTGGCGGGAATCGCAGGTAGCATCGTAGACATCCCATTTAGTTTGGCACAGCCAGAGTAACGAGTTATGACAGCAGAAAACCCAGCCGCGGAGCGCATCCAAGACATCGACCTTCAGCATGAAATGCAGGAGTCGTTTCTGGAGTACTCGTACTCGGTTATTTATGCTCGCGCACTCCCCGATGCCCGCGACGGTCTAAAGCCAGTTCAGCGTCGCATCGTCTATCAGATGGGCGAAATGGGCCTGCGTCCAGATCGTGGCCACGTCAAGTCGGCTCGTGTCACCGGCGAGGTAATGGGTAAGCTCCATCCCCACGGCGACAGCGCAATCTACGATGCCCTGGTTCGTATGGCACAGCCCTTTAGTCTTCGCGTTCCGCTCATCGATGGCCACGGCAACTTTGGAAGCCTGGACGATGGCCCGGCGGCCGCCAGATACACCGAGGCACGCCTAACCGCTGCCTCGCTGCTTATGAACGCCGACCTCGATGAGGACGTAGTTGACTTCAAGCCAAACTACGACGCCCAGCTGAGTGAACCCGAGGTCTTGCCGGCCGCGTTCCCAAGCCTCTTGGTAAACGGTTCGGCCGGTATCGCGGTTGGTATGGCCACAAACATGGCGCCACACAACCTTCGCGAGGTGGTCAGCGCGGCCATTCACCTGCTGACCCACCCACACTGCACCACCGACGACCTGATGGAGCACCTCCCGGGCCCAGACCTGCCAACTGGAGGAATCATCGTTGGTCTAGATGGTGTGCGCGAGGCTTACGACACCGGACGAGGATCGTTCCGCACGCGTGCCCGAGTTTCCATCGAATCCGTTAGTCCGCGCAAGCAGGGCATCGTTGTCACCGAACTCCCCTATCTGGTTGGCCCCGAGAAGGTCATCGAGAAGATCAAAGATGGCGTCAACAACAAGAAGCTTCAGGGCATCGCCGACGTAACCGACCTCACCGACCGCAATCACGGACTTCGCCTAGTCATCGAGCTCAAGACCGGCTTCGACCCGCAGAGCGTGCTGGAGTTGCTCTACCGCTACACCCCGATGGAGGATTCGTTCTCCATAAACAACGTGGCTCTGGTGAACGGCCGCCCGGCTACCCTGGGCCTCCGCGACCTGCTCGGCGTGTATCTGGCCCACCGCATCGTGGTTACCCGTCGCCGCAGCAAGAACCGTCTGGGCAAGCGTCAGGCTCGCCTGCACCTGGTTGAGGGTCTGCTGAAGGCAATCATCAACATCGATGAAGTCATTCGCATCATTCGCAACGCCGATGAGGTTGAGGCCGCCCGCAGCGGACTGATGAACTTCTTCAAGCTGAGCGAACTTCAGGCTGAGTACATTCTTGAGCTGCGTCTGCGACGCCTCACCAAGTTCAGCATGGTGGAGTTGGATTCCGAGAAGGCTCAACTCGAGAGCGAAATTGCGGATCTAGAACGACTTCTGGCAGACGATGCCGCGCTACGTGCCCTAGTGGCCGCAGAGCTCACCGAAGTGGCCGAAAAGGCCGGTGACGAGCGCCGCACCACCCTCATCAGTGATGCCAACCAGGTGGTAACCAGCACCTCCCGCAAGCCAGTCAGCGCCGAACTTGCCGACACCCCATGCCAGGTGGTCTTCACCGCTTCGGGCATGATTGCCCGCGCCGGCGTAGCCACCGAATCTGCCGGTCCAGACAAGCGCCGCAAGCACGATGCCATCAAGGTTTCTTTCGCTACCAGCACCCGAAGCGACGTTGGTTTTGTCACCAGCAAGGGACGCCTGCTTCGCATTCACGTGGGAGACATTCCATCCAGTGGCGAAGCTTTCGATCCAGGCATGGCAAGCGCCGCCAAGGCCTTCTTAGGGCTGCCAAAAGACGAGCAGGTAATCACGGTCATTCAGTTGACCGAGGACACCCAGCTGGCTCTGGGTACCAAGCAGGGTGTGGTCAAGCGTGTTCTGGCCGATTACCCAGTGAAGGACGAGCTGGAGGTCATCTCCCTGAAGGATGGCGACAGTGTGGTTGGCGCCGCCGTTGCCACCGATACCGACGAACTCATCTTCATCACCAGCGATGCCCAGCTGCTTCACTTCCCTGCCGATCAGGTGCGCCCTCAGGGTCGCCCGGCTGGAGGTATGGCCGGCATCAACCTTTCAGACGACGCCAGCGTTATCTTCTTCGGAGTTATTTCAGATCGCGAAAACGCAGTGGTGGTTACCGCTGCCAATGCCTCCGATGTGATCCCGGGCACCGACCCTGGCAGTGGCAAGGTTTCTGCCTTGGCCGAGTTCCCTGGCAAGGGTCGTGCCACTGGCGGTGTGCGTTCCCAGCGCTTCATCCGCAGCGAAGACCAGCTCTACTTTGCCTGGGCGGGTGTGGCTCCGGCCGCGCTATCGCTGGATGGCAAGCCAGCCGAGCTACCTGCCGAACTTGGCAAGCGCGATGCCTCCGGTTCGCTATTGCCATCGGTTATTGGCAGCATCGGAACCATCTAACAACTTTGCAGCTAAAAGGCCCCCAACATACGTTGGGGGTCTTTTAGCAAGCTTGACTACTAAGCGTCGATGCGCTCTCGTTCGAATGAGTCGGCGCTGTCGATGATGAAATCGCGGCGTGGTGCAACATCGTTGCCCATCAAAAGTTCGAACACCTGCTCGGCTGTCATGCCGTCTTCTACCTTTACGCGGCGAAGCAGGCGACGGCTGCGGTCCATGGTGGTCTCTGCCAACTGATCGGCATCCATTTCACCCAGACCCTTGTAGCGCTGGATTGGTTCCTGGTAGCGTTTGCCGGCCTTCTCAATCTTGGCCAGCAGGTTCTCCAGCTCGGCCTGACTGTAGGTGTAAACAATCTCGTTTGGCTTGCTGCCCGGGTTGATGATGACCACGCGGTGCAGCGGTGGCACGGCGGCGTAGACGCGTCCGGCCTCAACCAGTGGCCTCATGTACTTGAAGAAAAGGGTTAGCAGTAGGGTGCGGATGTGGGCGCCGTCAACATCGGCGTCGCTCATCAGGATGACCTTGCCGTAGCGTGCCGAATCAAGTTCGAAGGAACGGCCTGAACCAGCACCGATCACCTGAATAATGGAGGCGCATTCGGTATTGCTGAGCATGTCGCTAACCGATGCCTTTTGAACGTTGAGGATCTTGCCTCGGATTGGCAGCAGCGCCTGGTACTCGCTGTTGCGAGCCAGCTTGGCGGTGCCGAGAGCCGAGTCACCCTCAACGATGAAGAGCTCGGAGACCTCAGTCTCCTGGGTGCGGCAGTCGACAAGCTTAGTTGGCAACGAGGAGTTCTCCAGCGCGCTCTTGCGACGCTGGGTCTCCTTGTGGGCGCGGGCAGAAAGGCGGGCCTTCATCTCGGCCACTACCTTTTCGAGGAGCAGTGCGCTCTGAGCCTTGTCGTCTCGCTTCGAACTCTCGAAGCGTTCGGTGAGTGTCTTGGCAAGCACATTGGCAACGATGTTCTTGACCGCTGGAGTACCAAGCACCTCCTTGGTCTGACCCTCAAACTGAGGCTCTGGCAGACGCACGGTGATTACCGCGGTGAGGCCTGCCATTGAGTCTTCTTTTTCAACCTTGTCGTTGCCGGCCTTGAGCTTGCGAGAGTTGGCCTCTACCTGCGCACGGATGGTCTTCAACAGTGACTGTTCGAAACCTGCAACGTGGCTTCCGCCCTTTGGGGTGGCAATGATGTTGACGAAAGACTTGACGGTGGTTTCGTAGCCGGTGCCCCAGCGAAGTGCGATGTCAACCTCACAGGTGCGAGCCACCTCGCGCGAAACCATGTTGCCACTCTCGTCCAACACAGGAACGGTTTCGGTGAAGTCTCCGCTTCCGGTTAGGCGCCAGGTTGAGGTAAGTGGGCTGTCGGGCGCTAGGTAATCAGCGAACTCGGCAATGCCTCCGTCGAACTTAAAGTCCTGAACGCTTACCTCGGCGGAAGTCTTGTCTTCGATGTGGATTCCAAGACCCGGAACCAGGAACGCGGTCTGGCGGGCGCGATCAGCTAGGTCTGAAGACGAGAAGTTGGCGTCGCGGATGAAAATCTGTGGGTCTGCCCAGTAGCGAACTCGGGTACCCGAAACGTTCTTGGCAACCTTGCCGATTACCTGAAGCTCGCTGCCGTCCTCAAAAGGCTTAAAGGGGTTTCCTGGCGCGATGCCCTTGGAATCGTCGAAGCGTCCGGGCTCGCCGCGGTGGAAGCTCATCGCGTAGGTCTTGCCGTCGCGGTCTACCTCGACATCTAGGCGCTCTGACAGGGCGTTTACAACCGATGCGCCAACACCGTGCAAACCACCCGAGGAAGCATAGGAACCCGAGCCAAACTTTCCACCGGCGTGCAGCTTGGTGAAAACCACCTCTACACCCGAGAGGCCGGTCTTCGGCTCGATGTCTACTGGGATGCCACGGGCGCGGTCGCGAACCTCAACGCTGGAGTCTGGGTGCAACACGATGTCGATCTGGTTGCCAAAACCGGCAAGAGCCTCGTCCACCGAGTTGTCGATGATTTCCCAGAGGCAGTGCATCAGGCCGCGCGAATCGGTGGAGCCAATGTACATGCCCGGGCGCTTACGAACGGCCTCGAGACCCTCTAGAACGCTGAGATGACGGGCGGAGTAATCGGAATTGGGCACCTCAAAATGGTATCCCGAGCACGACACTTGACCGCTCATCAACACTCCCCCAGCTTTTTCTTCGCAGTTAGCGAAATACGGCGTTATTTGAAACAAACTGGGCCAACTATGTGTTGAAATAACTAGGTAACAGACAGGAGTAACACAATGAGTACAGAAATCGCAGCAGTTGAGGTCGACCAGACCCAAGAGCTCACCGCCGCAGATCGTTGCGACGCTTGCGGTGCACAGGCATACGTGCGCGTAACCCTCGCCACCGGCGAACTCCTGTTCTGCGCCCACCACGCAAACGAGAACAAGGACAAGCTGCAGCCTGTTGCTCTCAAGTGGCAGGACGAGACCGAAAAGCTTTTGGCTCGCTAGGCGTTTAGTTTTAAACCTAAAAATCCCGGTCCTTGGACCGGGATTTTTTCTTTGGTTACAGCATTAACTGTGGGTATGCCTCATCGCATTCGAGGCTCCAGATGCGCTCACAGATGGCGTTGAGCTCGGCAACCCAGTTATTGAGAGCCTGGGCCGGCTGCTGAGGCCATTCCAATCCGGCTGCTGCCACTGCCGCCTTCGCAGCGCGCGCCAGCAACTGCGGGTTCTTTGCCAGCAGTGGACCGTGCAGCATGCTGCAAATCCAGCGTTCGTTTAGGGCAAGGTTTGGCAGACCCGAATCGGTGTTGCGGTATCCCAGTACCTTGAGCGGACCCATCTCACCGATGGAGAACTCCGATTCGCGCTCCGAACGGTTGATGGTCTGGGGCACAGCCTGTAGCTCACTTAGATACTCAAAGCCAGAACCAATGGCCAAACCGGGCACCGATTGGAGTGCGGTGGTGAAATCGATCGAGTTGAAGACGGGTTCGAGGCTCTTCATTGCGGCCTGAGATCCGTGGCCAAGCACAACGAAATTGCAGGCCAAGGCCTGTTGGGTGTTGTGCACAGGCACAACAGCCACTTCAAATCCCGCCAGACGCAGGAATCTGGTTAGCGCCAGAAGGTTGCCCTGGTCGCCGTTTAGGTTAAGCCGTTCGGGTGCAATCGTGCCAAGACGAATCATCGTTGCACCTCATCCGGACTGGTAAAGCCCAACATTCTGCGTATGCGACGCATGGCATCCGCCGAGAAGATCACGGTGCGCACCGAGTGTTCAGGCTCTGGCAGAGCCAGCCAGTGGTCGAATGCGGCGGCCAAGTCATCGGTGGTGAAGGCGGGCTGATAACCGTGGTGGCGAAGCCAAAGCTCAGCCTCCGAAACGTTGAATCCGGTTACCACGTCCACCTCAGGCAGGTTTCGTGGATCAACGGTCCACAACCACGATGGGTCGTGAACATCGCGACCGATGGCAAACATCACCCGCTCTAGTCCGGCAGGCAGGTTATCAAGATTTAGCTGAGTGCTGATGGGGTTTTGAACCAGGATGAACTCAACCGGAACTCCCCTGACTTCAACTACTTCGCCTCGGGCAAAGACCGGTGGCAACTCGGCCAGGGTCTTGCGGGCGAGGTTCAAGTCGAAGCGATCCCCCAGCAACTGGTGCGCGCTCTCAAGGGCTGCTGCGGCATCAATGGCAAAGTGCATACCGCGGTTTGGCAGTTCAAACTCCACAACCTTGCCGTGCACCGCCACCGAAAGCATGCGGTCCTTGAGAGCTAGAACCTTGGTGGTTGAGTTAGGTGTTGGAAGCGGCTCCAGGTAGGTAGACGCATAGCCAAGCTTCTTGGCCTCGGAAGCATCAGCCAGTCCGAACCAGGTAACGCGCTTGCCAGCTAAGCCAGCGGCAATCTGCAGCAGGTTCTGGTCGTCGGCGTTCATGATCAGCGCGCCGGCGGTGTGCTGAGCAACCACTGCAAGCTTTTCGCGCACGATGGCTGGGTCTACAAAGCGATCCAATTGGTCTTCAACCACATTGAGAATGGTGGTCTGGCGCGGTTGCACGGTGCTCATCAGCTCGGCGGCGTGACCCTCGTCCATCTCGAAGATGGCTACCTGACCGCGAACCCGCCCAAATATGTTTGAGCGCTCCAGGATGCTGGAGTAGTAACCCTGCAGGATGTTGGCGGTGGTTGGATTGGTGAAAACCTCGAGCCCGTGGGCTCGAGCGATAGCTACCAACATCTTTGTGGTGGTTGACTTGCCGGCGCTTCCGGTGACGACAACCAGACCATCGGGGAACCTGTTTAGGGTTCGCTTGAGGATGCCAGGTGCCAGCTTGCTAAGAACTAGTCCGGGAAGTGCAGAGCCACCGCCTGGACGAACCAATCGAACCGCAATTCGAGTGAGTCGTCCAATGACGATGGCCGGCAGGTAACGCACAGTGATTAGTGGTCTAGGAAGTCGCGTAGGTTCTGTGAGCGCGAAGGGTGCTTGAGCTTAGACATGGTCTTGCTCTCGATCTGGCGAATGCGTTCGCGGGTTACGCCAAACTCTTCACCGATCTGGTCAAGGGTCTTCTGCACGCCATCGCCCAGACCGAAACGGCTGCGGATAACTCCGGCTTCACGTGGGTGAAGCGACTCAAGGATGCGCTCTAGTTCGCGCTGCAGCATGGTGAAACCAACTGCCTCTGCCGGTGCAACAGCCTCGGTGTCCTCGATTAGGTCTCCGAACTCGCTATCGCCATCCTCGCCAAGCGGAGTGGAAAGGGAAATTGGCTCGCGACCGTACTTCTGAACTTCAACAACCTTTTCAGGGGTCATGTCTAGTTCGCGGGCCAGCTCTTCCGGGGTCGGTTCGCGGCCCAGGTCCTGAAGCAACTGGCGCTGAACACGAGAAAGCTTGTTGATGACTTCAACCATGTGCACCGGAATACGGATGGTGCGGGCCTGGTCTGCCATGGCACGGGTGATGGCCTGACGAATCCACCAGGTTGCGTAGGTAGAGAACTTGTAACCCTTGGTGTAGTCGAACTTTTCTACCGCACGAATCAGACCAAGGTTTCCCTCTTGGATTAGGTCTAGGAACTGCATGCCACGGCCGGTGTAGCGCTTTGCAAGGCTAACTACCAGACGAAGGTTTGCCTCAAGTAGGTGGCTCTTGGCGCGCTGGCCATCCTTGACAACCCACTTCAGGTCGCGTTCCATTTCACGGGTTAGCCCGGTGCTGGTGGCAAGCTTTTCTTCGGCAAACAGACCGGCTTCGATGCGCTTGGCAAGCTCAACCTCGAGCTCCGCGTTAAGCAGCGCCACCTTACCGATTTGCTTTAGGTAGTCCTTTACCGGGTCAGCGGTTGCGCCACTGATGGTGGTAGTGATCTGAGGGATGTCGTCGTCATCCTTGTGGGTGAAGACAAGGGCGTCCTTCGACTCGAGAAGCTTCTGCTCCTCGGTCTTCTCTTCCTCGTGGTCGTCGGCACCCTCAGGCGAGTTCTGGATGGCAGTTGCATCGGCGGCAATCGCCTCAACGATGGTTGCGGTCTCGGCCAGAATCTCTTCTGGGTCGATGTCGTCCTCGTCCTCGTCGTCAACCGAAAGATCTGCGCTCTTAGCCTTGCTGGCCTTTGGAGCCTTTACGGCTGGAGTCTTGGCGGCAGGGGCCTTAGCCGCAGGCTTTGCCTTGGCTGGCTTCTCGTCGGCTGCGGCAGCCTTTGCCTTGGGGGCAGCCTTAGCCTTTGCGGCAGGCTTCACTTCTGCGGCCACTTCGGTGGCTGCATCCTTAGCCGCCTTAGGCGCCTTAGTCTTCACTGCCGATTCGGCAGGAGCGGCGGCCTTGGTGGCCTTGGTAGCGGTTGCTGACTTCTCGGAAATAGCTTGTTCCTTTGGTTCTTTGGCCGGGGTGGCCTTCTTTGCGGGCGCCTTTTGGGCTGAAGTTTTAGTGCTGGTGGAAGCCGCCTTGGTGGCAGGCTTCGCTGGTGAGGTCTTTGCCGGTGCCGCCTCAGAGACCTGCTCTGGTGCGGCTACTTCGACCACTGAAGCACCGGATCCAAATAATGACGAAAATAGCCCCCGCTTTTTGGTCTGTTTTGGAGTGTTTGCTTCAGTCAATTTGACCTCCGGCTATACCGAAGAGCTCGCCCCCTGGCGGCCTATTTCGGGCATAACTTAGACCCATGTCAAATTCACGAGAATGTGAACCTGAATGGGTCTGCCTCACAATTATACTGAACGTCCAAGAATTTTGGACCTTCTAGCACAATTACAAGGATTTGAACAGCGTTATTTGGGCAAGTATTCCCGATTGGTTTAGTAAAGAAACAGTTTTCGCTAGTGAGCGGGCAACTCTTGACTGGACAACTGTCTTTCGGAGATGCGGTACATGATGTGGCCAACTGCAACAAAGACAATCACAACCACAAACGCAAGCTTGAATCCGGCCAGCGAGTAAAGCGCCTCCCCGGCCTGCTTGCCGTGCAGTTCATAGTAGAGGTCTAGCACCAGGCCGATTAGAAACATCATGCTGAAGGTAGCCGAGAACCCAGCCACATTCACAAAACCATTTACCGAGCCCAGACGCTTCTTTGGCGTGTACTGGCGGGTGTAGTCGAAGGCAAGCGTGGATGCCGGGCTGTTGGTTGCCGTAGCAAATGCCCAGATGGCTATTAGCCAGAGCGGTGCTGGGCCTGGCCATGCCAGGAGGCCAATCCAGGCCGCAAGCATGCTGATAGTTGTGACGGTCAGAATCGCCTTGCGTAGGTTTGGGTGAGTGGAGCAAATGTGTCCGATCAGGGTTCCCATCCCGATGCCGATGAAGACGAACGAACCCAGGACGGTAAGTGCAAGTGGTCGGCTCAGCTGCTCAGCCTGTTGCAGCAGAGGCATTCCCCAGAGCAGTAAGAGCACGGTGGCCGGAGACATTGTGGCGAAGTGGGTCCAAAAGGCGGTCTTGGTCGCTGGCTCCCCTATCGATTCGCGCAGGTGGCCCAGTCGCGCCTTGAGGTTAACGTGGTGCTCCTCGGAGACATGCTGGGAGTCGTCGGCAACCAAGAACCAGACTCCAAACGAAATCACCAAACCGATGGCTGCCCAAACGGTGAAGGCGGTGTTCCAGTTGGACTGGTGTAGCAATACGGCGAATGGAACCGCGGAGAGGATCTGTCCCAACTGACCACCATTGGTAAGCCACTGCTGCAACCTTGCCGCGGTTTTGCCGGTGTACCAACCGTTGATTAGCCGAATCATGCTGATGAAGGTGAAGGCATCGCCAAAGCCAACCAGCATGCGTCCGGAGACGGCTATTGGCAAAACCGTGGAGTAGGCAACGATGAACTGACCCGCCGCCATCAGTAGGGATCCAGTGAAGATGAGTCTTCTTGGGCCAAAGCGATCCAGGAGCAAGCCAACTGGTACCTGCATTGCTGCGTAGGTTACAAGCTGGGCCACGGCCAGTGTGCTTAGCTGCTCGGCCGTGGTGTGAAAACGACTTGCCGCTTCGAGGGAAGCCACACCCATGCTGCTGCGCTGGGTTACAGCCGCGATGTAGGCGATGGCACCTAGGGTTACCGAAAAGAAGGCGTTTCGTTTGAGCACAAAACCATTCTTGCATCCGTTTGGCCGAAAATTCGGCTAATACCTATCAGTTATTAGGTTTCAGGATTATTTTCGTCGCCATCGGTGTCGTTGCGGCTGCGGCTGGCTAGGTAATCCTCCAACTCGGCGGCAATTTCATCGGCCGATGGAACCTTTGGCTGTGGCCTGGAAATCTGTGGTCTACCTGGGCCTGGCTCCCCCGATGAGTAACCCTGCTCTAGCGATGCAATCACTCGTTGAAGTTCGGCATTTTCGTCGATCTGCGTGTTGAGCTTCTTGAGGAAGCGTGCCTGCTCCTCGCGCAGCGGATCTGTGCGGAAAACCAAACCAGTAGCTGAGCTAAGGTGCTGGAACGCCGAAATGGCGGCCTCCGGGTAGTCGCTGTCGCCCAGGTAGTGCGGCACCAGAAGCACGAAGCCAACCATTGGCAGGCCGGTAGGAGTGACACGGTACTCCAAAACGTGCAGCACGTTTCCCGGCACGGACGTTGATGGCTTCCACTCGCTGACGCCCTCGATGAGGTCCTTGCGGTTTCCGCTGACGGTAACGCCAACCGGACGGGTGTGTGGCACCGGGAACGGAATGCTGTGCACCCAAGTGATGGATGAGACGGCGAAGAGATTGAAGATGTCGCGCAGGGCGGCCACGAAGGCATCCCACTTGAAGTCTGGTTCGTAGCCATACAAGAAGAGGAATGGATTGCCGGCTTCATCGTTTACCAGGTAGATGCCCAGCACGGCTGGGTCGTAACTGACGATGTGGTCTTTTTCGAAGTACATTACCGGGCGTCGGCTGCGGTAATCCAGCAGCTCATCGTTGCGGAACTCAACCACCAGGCGAGCCTCGTAGCTGGCAAAAATGCTCTCCGAAACCTGGCTGATGGTGCCGCCGGCATCCGAGAAACCGGTTAGCCCAGCGATAAGAGGCAGTCCAAGCGGAACCTCTACTGGGTTCACCTTGATTAGATAAAGGTCACTTGGATCGATCACTTGTTAATTGTACGGCTGCTGTGTCACAACAGACCTGTGACTTTTCCTGGACTTAGGCTGAACCAATGGAAGCAATCAAGTTCGCTGTTACCCCACTTTTGAAGGCCCAGAAGGGTCAAACCGTCACCGTTTTGGGCGTGGTTGGCAAGGGCAAAGATCTTGAGGTGGCCGGGTTCGATACCTTCAGTGGTTCACAGTTGCAACTTTTAGGCGCCTCCGCCAAGTCGGAAAGCATCGTTCGCACTCTGGGTCAGGATGGCCAGGCCTATCTACTTCTGGGCATCGGGCAGGAAAACCCAAGCACCGATGAGTGGCGCGACCTAGGCGGTGCCCTGGGACGCAACCTGGGCTCAATCGCGAACCTGATTCTCCAGTTGCCGGTGTCTGACATCCCGGGTGCCGAAGCCTTGCTTGAAGGCATCGCCCTGGGCTACTACTCCTATGACAAGCCAGGCAAGAGCGAAAGGGATTCGAAAGCCTCCAGCGTAAAGGTCACTCTGGTATCGCACCTTGCTGTATCCAAGACCGCACTCACTCGTATTTCGGTGCTGGCAAAGGCAGTGCACGGAGCCCGCAAGCTTGCAACCCTCCCAGCCAACGAACTCTATCCAGGCAAGTTTGCAGAGCTAGCCGAAGCTGCGGCCAAGGCTGCTGAGCTTGAGATTGCCATTTGGGATGAGAAGAAACTGGCCAAGGATGGCTTCGGCCTGATCGCTGCCGTGGGCATGGGCAGTGCCCGCCCACCGCGCCTGGTGAAATTGCGTTACAAGCCAAAGAAGGCGCAGGCCCATCTTGCTCTGGTTGGCAAGGGAATCACCTTTGACACCGGTGGCCTGGCCGTGAAGCCCCTCGGTGGCATGTTGGGTATGAAGTACGACATGACCGGAGCAGCGGTTGTCTTCGAAGCAGTGCGCGCCATTGCGGAACTGGGTCTGCCCATCGAGGTCTCGGGATACCTCTGCCTGGCCGAGAACATGCCGAGCGGCACATCGATGCGCCCGGGTGATGTTTTCACCGCCCGCAACGGCAAGACCGTTGAGGTCACCAACCCAGATGCGGAGGGCCGACTGGTGCTGGCCGACGGCCTGAGTGCTGCCAGCGAAGAGAAACCAGATTTGATCGTCGATGTTGCCACGCTCACCGGTGCCGCGCGGGTTGCGCTCGGCGTTCGCTACGCCGGTCTAATGGGATCGGAGGTGGGTATCGCAGCAGTACAAGCCGCCGCACACGCTTCTGGGGAGCCAGTTTGGCCAATTCCACTGGCCAAAGAGCTGCGTGCCAACCTTGATTCCTCGGTGGCAGACCTGCAAAATGCCAAGGTGGGCAGCACCGCCGGCGGCATGATCGTGGGTGGACACTTCATCGCCGAGTTCATCGGTGAGAAGTCAGACGGCGAGAAGTTGGAGTGGGCTCACCTTGATATCGCGGGTCCAGCCGACAACGATGGTGCCGCCTACGGTTTCACTTCCAAGGGCCCAACCGGTGTAATGGTTCGCACCTTGGTGGCCTTGGCTGAGGAAATGTCTGCCGGTTAGCAGTTCTGCGGCTTTAAGCGGAGTAAAGTTTTTACTGATGCCTGTTCTATTTAAGGGAGTTATCTGTGGCTGACCACAACTTTGACGTAGTTATTCTTGGCGGCGGAAGTGGTGGCTACGCAGCTGCTCTTCGCTCGGCCCAGCTTGGTAAGTCTGTTGCACTTATCGAACGCGACAAGGTTGGCGGCACCTGCCTCCACCGTGGTTGCATTCCAACCAAGGCGCTGCTTCACGCAGCCGAGGTTGCAGATGTAACCCGCGAGGCCGCTACCTACGGTGTTAGCGCCACTCTCAACGGCATCGACATGCCAACCGTAAACAACTACCGCGATGGTGTTGTTGAGCGCCTATACAAGGGTCTTTCGGGTCTGGTTGGCCACAACAAGAACATCACCCTGGTTTCCGGCGAGGGCCGCCTAACCGGTCAGAAGACCGTAACCGTAGGCGAAGACAACTACACCGGTACCAACATCGTTTTGGCAACTGGTTCTTACAGCCGTTCACTGCCTGGCCTCGAAATCGGTGGCCGCGTCATCACCTCCGAGCACGCACTTCAGCTCAACTTCGTTCCTAACAAGGTCATCGTTCTCGGTGGCGGCGTTATCGGTGTTGAGTTCGCCTCCATCTGGAAGTCGTTCGGCACCGACGTGACCATCATCGAAGGTCTTCCTTCGCTGGTTCCTAACGAGGATGCCTCGGTTTCCAAGGCTCTCGAGCGCGCATTCCGCAAGCGCGGCATTAACTTCAAGACCGGCGTTCGCTTCTCGGGTGTAACCCAGAACGAGCAGGGCGTAGTTGTAACCCTCGAAGACGGCACCGTACTAGACGCAGAGCTAATGCTTGTTGCCGTTGGCCGTGGCCCTAACGCAGTTGGCTTCGGCTACGAAGAGCAGGGCGTAACCATGGACCGTGGCTTCGTCATCACCAACGAGCGCCTACAGACCAGCGTTCCTGGCATCTACGCCGCCGGCGACATCGTTCCTGGCCTGCAGCTTGCACACCGCGGTTTCCAGCAGGGTATCTTCATCGCCGAGGAAATTGCCGGCTTGAACCCACGCACCATCGACGAGAACAACATCCCTAAGGTCACCTACTGCGAGCCAGAGATTGCTTCGGTTGGTCTAACCGAGGCCAAGGCAGCCGAGAAGTACGGCCGCGAGAACATCTCCACCTACGAGTACAACCTGGGTGGAAACGGCAAGAGCCAGATCCTTGGTACCGCTGGTTTCGTCAAGCTGGTTCGCGAGAACAACGGCCCAGTGGTTGGTATCCACATGGTTGGTTCGCGCGTTGGCGAGCAGATCGGTGAGGCTCAGCTAATCGTTTCGTGGGAGGCCTACCCAGAAGATGTGGCCACCCTCATCCACGCCCACCCAACTCAGAATGAAGCACTAGGCGAGGCCCACTTGGCCCTTGCCGGCAAGCCGCTTCACGCCCACGCTTAGTCGAAATTAACAGGAGCAATCAAATAATGAGCGATGTAACCCTTCCAGCACTCGGCGAAAGCGTAACCGAGGGCACCGTAACCCGCTGGCTAAAGCAGGTTGGCGACACCGTTGCCGTTGACGAGCCACTCGTTGAGGTTTCGACCGACAAGGTTGACACCGAGATTCCTTCGCCAGTTGCCGGTGTAATCCAGCAGATCTTGGTTGCAGAGGACGAGACCGTTGCTGTTGGCGCCGTTCTTGCAGTTATCGGCGAGGGCGCTGCTGCCCCAGCCGCTCCTGCAGCACCAGCTCCAGTTGTCGAGGCTCCTGCCCCGGTTGCAGCTCCTGTTGCAGCCCCGGTGGTAGCTGCGCCTGTTGTTGCTGCTCCAGTGGCTGCACCTGCACCCACCTTCGCTGCTCCGGTCGCCGCTCCAGTAGTCGCACCAGTTGCTGCTGCACCAGTTGCTGCCGCTCCAGTTGTTGCCGCACCTGCAGCCAGCAACTCTGACGCCTCCTACGTGACCCCACTTGTTCGCAAGCTTGCCAACGAGTCTGGTGTAAACCTAGCTACCGTTCAGGGCACTGGCGTTGGCGGCCGCATCCGCAAGGAGGACGTGCTTAGCGCCGGTTCGGCTCCAGCCGCAACCTTCGCACCAGCAGCCAGCAGCGCACCAGTTGTTGTTGAGGCATCGGCACTTCGTGGCACCACCGAGCCAATGTCGCGCCTTCGCAAGGTTCTTGCCGAGCGCGCAGTTGCTTCGATGGTCTCAACCGCACAGCTAACCACCGTTGTAGAGGTTGACGTCACCAAGATTGCTCAGCTACGCGGCAAGGTTCAGGGCGCATTCGTTGCCAAGAACGGCATCAAGCTCAACTTCATGCCATTCTTTGGTCTGGCAGCTGCCGAGGCCCTAAAGGCACACCCAAAGCTGAACGCCTCCATCGAGGGTGAGAACATCATCTACCACCCAACCGAGAACATCTCGTTTGCGGTAGACACCGAGCGTGGCCTGCTTACCCCGGTCATCCGTGACGCTTCCACCCTAAACCTCAGCCAGTTTGCGCTACAGATTGCCGACATGGCAGCTCGCACCCGCGAGAACAAGCTGAAGCCAGACGAGCTAGGTGGCGGTACCTTCACCCTCACCAACACTGGTTCGCGTGGCGCGCTATTCGACACCCCTGTTGTATTCCTGCCACAGGTTGCCATCCTCGGCACCGGTGTAGTTTCCAAGCGTCCAGCAGTTGTCACCGATGCCGATGGCAACGAGGCAATCGCTATCCGCAGCATGGTTTACCTAGCACTTTCGTACGACCACCGCCTTGTTGACGGTGCAGATGCTAGCCGCTTCCTGGTAGACGTCAAGAAGCGCCTAGAAGACGCTAACTTCGAGCCAAACCTGGGTCTATAGATCTAGTTACCGCTTAGAGAGTGCGATCCCGCTGGGGTCGCACTTTCTGCTTTCCAGGTGTTTCCGCTCAGGTACATGATCACCTGATACTGCTTCTTGTCGCAGTCGCTAACCAGCGTGACCTCGCGGAATCCCCCGATGGTTTGGCTGCGCACAACCGAAGCCGGCATTTTGGCCTTAGCAATCGCCTTATTGGCCTGGACTTCTGGGGATTGGCAAGCTGCCAGCGAGGGCTTGTTGTTGGTGTCGATTTTGTTGCCGTGATTAGCGGCATTTATCGGCACTAAGCCGGTTGGCTTGACATAACTATTTGGAGCCAGCACCAGGCCTACCCCGATTGCGGCCACTGCGACGAGCCCAAAAAGCCCTAAAGTTCGAGGGTTTAGATGCCTGGCTGGCCCCTTATGGGACTTAGCCGCGTCAGTAGCAACAAAGCCCTTGCCGTATACGAAACCGCTTCGTGGGGTTACGGCAGACTCAGGTGTATCGGTGCGAGTGAGCACGAAGCGGTGTTGGTCCAAGCGTTCTAGCGAGAAGGTCGTGTTGGGTGCGGCAGCATCGACTGCCTGTTTCAACCGAATCAAACTCTTGTACTGTGCCAAAACACCCTCCCCAACCAGCATGGCGGCTTCCTGCATCGGGGATGATTTGCTGTCACGGGGCTGTTGATAACTTTCAATGCCCACCGAAGTTAGAATTACTAAATGACCGAATTTATGATTGCCGGATTGGCTCCAAAGTTCGTGTCCTATCAGGACGGCCTAGACCTCCAAAATGCAATCCATCAAGAGGTTGCGCACGGCCAGCGCGAAGACACTGTGATTCTGCTTGAGCACGAGCCGGTTTACACCGCTGGCAAGCGCACCGAGGGCGAGGAATTGCCCCAGGACGGCACTCCCGTAATCGAAACCAATCGTGGCGGCAAGATCACCTGGCACGGTCCTGGTCAGCTGGTTGGCTACCCAATCATGCAGCTTCCGCGCCCCATCGATGTGGTGGGCTACGTGCGCTGGCTCGAGCAGGTTCTCATCGACACCATCGCTGACTTTGGCCTTTATACCGAACGCGTTGAGGGTCGCAGTGGCGTTTGGGCCCCGCAGCCGGATGGCAATCACGTGAAGGTTGCCGCTATTGGCATTCGCGTGGCAGAGCACACCACGATGCACGGCTTCGCCCTCAACTGCAACAATTCGCTACAGCCCTATGAAACAATCATTGCCTGTGGCATCAAAGACGCCGGCACTTCAACTCTGAGCCTGCTGCTAGGTCGCGAAATCACACCCGCGATGGCGGCCGAGCAGGTTCAGAAACACCTCGACAAAATCACCAAGGTAACCCAATGACAGACACTGCAACACCTAAGAAGCTACTCCGCATCGAGGCGCGCAACTCAAGCGTTCCTATCGAGAAGAAGCCGGAATGGATTAAGACCGTGGCAAAGATGGGCCCTGAGTACAAGGCCCTGCAGACCATGGTTAGGTCTGAGAACCTGCACACCGTCTGCCAGGAGGCGGGTTGCCCAAACATCTTTGAGTGCTGGGAAGACCGCGAGGCCACCTTCCTCATCGGTGGTTCGCAGTGCACCCGTCGCTGCGACTTCTGCCAGATTGACACCGGCAAGCCAGACGCCTTCGATGCGGATGAGCCGCGTCGCGTGGGCGAATCGGTGGCCAAGATGCAGCTTCGCTACAGCACCGTAACCGGAGTTGCCCGCGATGACTTGCCGGACGAGGGTGCTTGGCTGTACGCCGAGACCATTCGTCAGATTCACCAGCAATCCCCCGGCACCGGTGTGGAGATCCTGGTTCCAGACTTCAGCGGAAAGCCGGAGCTATTGCAGCAGGTATTCGATGCCAAGCCTGAGGTTTTCGCGCACAACCTTGAAACAGTGCCGCGCATCTTCAAGGAGATTCGCCCAGCCTTCCGTTACGAGCGTTCGTTGGATGTAATCACCCAGGCTCGTGATGCCGGAATGGTTACCAAGTCCAACCTCATTTTGGGCATGGGCGAAACCATCGAAGAGATCATTGAGGCGCTGCAGAACCTGCACAACGCGGGCACCGACATCGTCACCATCACCCAGTATCTGCGTCCATCGGTGCGTCACCACCCGGTTAGCCGCTGGGTAAAGCCAGAAGAGTTTGTGATGCTGAAGGATGAAGCTGAGAAGATGGGCTTCCTCGGTGTGCTGAGTGGTCCGCTGGTTCGTTCTTCTTACCGTGCCGGACGCCTTTGGGCCCAGAGCATGCAGGCCAAGGGTCGCCCAGTTCCGGACCACCTGAAACACCTCGCCGATGCCGCGCTTGGCTTCAGCCAGGCCGTGTAATCGGTAGGCTTATCCAATGGCAAAAAACACTAATAAGCGTCCAAGTCAGTTCGCCCAGATCCGTCAGGTTTGGGGCATGACCATCCGTGAGGACAAGCAGGCTGGCCCAATTTCCATCGGTGCAGGTCTTCTGGTTCTGCTCCTTGGTATTGGCATTGCAATGCTCAACACCATGGCAAACCCAATCGGATTCTTCCTCTGGATCATCCTGGGCATTGTTGGTGGCGCAGTTGTTTTCGCATTCATTTTGGGCAAGCGCGCCGAGAAGGTTGCCTACGCTCGCATCGAGGGTCAGCCTGGCGCCGTTGGTGCCGTGCTTGGCACCCTATTGAAGCGCGGCTGGAGTGGTTCTGAGGAACCAGTGGCCGTAAACGCCAAGTCCAAGGATCTCGTCTACCGCATCTCGGGTCGTGGCGGCGTTGTCCTCATTGCCGAGGGTCACCGCAGCAGCGTTTCCAAGCTGGTGGAAGACGAGCGCCGCAAGCTAAACCAGGCTGTTGCCGGTGTTCCGGTCAACGTCATGTGGGTTTGCAACGACGAGCACTCGGTTTCGCTCACCAAACTTGCCTCTGAGGTAAACAAGCTCAAGAAGGTTGTGGCTCGTGGAGAGCTAAGCGAAATCAACAAGCGTCTGGCCACCATGCGAATGAACATCCCTGTTCCTAAGGGCATGGACCCAACTCGCATGCGCGCTGGCCGTCGCATGCAGTAGCAAAAACTTCAAAAGGACCGTCTCGATTGAGGCGGTCCTTTTTGTTTTAGCCTGGTGCAGCTCTAGGCAACTGGTTTTTGAGTTTGCTTAGCGACGAACCAGAACCGTACCGGCGGCCTTGTCGTGCACTCCCCTGTTGTCGTTGTCCCAGATTGCCACCGGGATAACCAGGCACAGCAGAACCGAGCGAACCAGTGCCTTCCAGAGGCCAACGTATGGACCCCAGGTGGAGCCATTGCCGCGCATAACGCGCAGCCCAAAAATTCGGTGGCCAAAGCTGAAACCGAGGGTTCCAACCAGCATGAACTGCATGGTGCCAAAGATGATTAGGGTCACCATGCTGTCGGCTTTGAAGAATGCGTTGGAGAGCAACATTGCGATTGCCCAGTCGACCATGATGGCACCGATGCGGCGAGGCATGGTGGCCAGGCTGCCCGAGCCGTGCTGTGGTAACCCAAGGCGCTCCCCTGCCCAGCGATTTTGCGGTGAATTAGTCATCCTTCAAGCCTACGCGCAACTTTTTACATTCACGAAACATTAGATGCGCCTCCTGCAAGGGCACAGCAGAGTAAACTTTTCTTAGGCGTAATGGCTCGCCTTTCCTATCCAAATCGAAGGGATACAACCCTATGTTCAAGACCGCCTCTGAGGTAGTCAAGTACATCAAGGAAAACGACGTAAAGTTCCTTGACGTTCGCTTCACCGACCTTCCTGGTGTGCAGCAGCACTTCAACCTTCCAGCAAGCATGATCGACGAGCAGTTCTTCGTTGACGGCCAGCTGTTCGACGGTTCGTCGATCCGTGGTTTCGCATCGATCCACGAGTCTGACATGCAGCTGATTCCAGACGTAACCACCGCTTACCTGGACGCCTTCCGCGTTGAGAAGACCATCAACATGATCTTCGACATCTACAACCCACGTAACGGTGAGATCTACCACAAGGACCCACGCCAGATCGCTAAGAAGGCACAGGCTTACCTAAACACCACTGGTATCGCCGACACCGCATTCTTCGCTCCTGAGGCCGAGTTCTTCATCTTCGACGACGTACGTTACGAAGTAACCCAGAACAGCTCGATGCACTTCATCGACAGCTCTGAGGCTGCTTGGAACTCGGGTCGTGTTGAAGAGGGCGGTAACCTCGCAAACAAGACTCCTTACAAGGGCGGTTACTTCCCAGTTTCGCCAGTTGACCAGCACGCAGACATGCGTGACAGCATCGTTCTAGAGCTTGAGGCTGCTGGCCTACAGGTTGAGCGCAGCCACCACGAGGTTGGTACTGCAGGTCAGGGCGAGATCAACTACAAGTTCGACACCCTGCTTCGCTCGGCTGACGACATCCTAAAGTTCAAGTACATCGTTAAGAACGTTGCACACGCCTACGGCAAGACTGCAACCTTCATGCCAAAGCCACTATTCGGTGACAACGGCTCGGGTATGCACGTTCACCAGTCGCTCTGGAAGGACGGCAAGCCGCTGTTCTACGACGAGAACGGCTACGGCGGCCTAAGCGACCTAGCTCGCTGGTACATCGGCGGTATCCTAAAGCACGCTCCATCGCTGCTTGCATTCACCAACCCAACCGTAAACTCCTACCACCGTTTGGTTCCAGGCTTCGAAGCTCCAGTAAACCTTGTCTACTCGGCAGGTAACCGCTCGGCTTCGATCCGTATCCCAATGACCGGTACCAACCCGAAGGCAAAGCGCATTGAGTTCCGCGCGCCAGACGCTTCGAGCAACCCATACCTCGCATTCGCTGCGATGCTTATGGCTGGACTTGACGGTATCCAGAACCGCATCGAGCCACACGCTCCAGTTGACAAGGACCTATACGAGCTTCCTCCAGAAGAGGCAAAGCTCATTCCTCAGGTTCCTGGTTCGCTAGGCGAGGTTCTAGTTGCACTCGAGAACGACCACGAGTACCTGCTAAAGGGCGGCGTATTCACCAAGGAAGTTATCGAGACCTGGATCGACTACAAGCGCGAGAAGGAAATCAAGCCTCTTGCACAGCGTCCTCACCCTTACGAGTTCGAGCTGTACTACGGCGTTTAGTCGCCTTCGGCAACGGGCGTTTAAGTCGCCTGCGGCAAAGGGCTAGTAAGTTCAGAGCCATTACAAAAGGGCCACACCGAAAGGTGTGGCCCTTTTTATTTAAGCGTTTTTGTTTTTAGTCCTCTGACTCGGCGGCAGACTTGGTGTCCCAGCCGAAGAAGACGCGTTCAAACACCGCGCGGGAGCGTCGGGTGGCTGCAAGGTAGTCCTGCTCCAGAATCGACGCACTGAAAGGTGGGTAGTTGAGAATGCGGGCAATGCCCTCAAGCTGACGGCGGTCTACGGGCAGCACATCGGTGCGCTTGTAGGTCCAGAGAACAGTGGCACTTCGTACCCGCGAACACAGAATCCACGCGGTCTCGAGGACCCGGGCATCGTGCTCCGCGATGAGGTCGGCAGCCACGCATGCGTGCAAGGCGTCCAGGGTCTTAGGCGTGCGAATCTCAGGGTATTGCGAACCGTGTTGCAGCTGTAGCAGCTGAACCAACCACTCCACATCGCTGAGTGATCCCCTACCAAGCTTGAGGTGACGCTTCGGATCGGCTCCCTGTGGCAGGCGTTCGGTTTCAACGCGGGCCTTGATGCGACGGATCTCGACAATCACCTTGGGGTCGATCTCTTTTGGATAGCGATGGCTGTCGATGATCGCGGTGAAGGCGCTCTGCAGTTGGGGCGAGCCGGCGATTGGTCGGGCGCGAAGCAGGGCCTGTGACTCCCAATCGCTGGCCCAGCGCTCGTAGTAGCTTTCGTAGGAATCTAGCGAGCGAACCAGTGGACCATTCTTGCCCTCTGGTCGCAAGTCAAGGTCAAGTTCAAACTCGAGTACCTGGTCCTCGCTGGACTCCCTTAGCTCGGCTGCAATGCGCTCTGCGGCTCGTTGGGCCTTCTCGGCCTCCACCCCGGGCTTAGCTTGATAAACAAACATGACGTCGGCATCCGAGCCAAAGCCAAGCTCGGCTCCACCGAAACGACCCATGGCAATGATTCCGAAATCGACCAGTTCTTCCAGTCCCTGTCCATCGATGCGGAAGGTGCTGGCGGCAAGTCCAGATTCTAGAAGCGCGCGCAAATAGCTTTCGGTGAGATCTGAAAGACCGCGGGCAACATCCTCGATGGTGAGTTCGTCCAGGACGGCGCCCATGGCAATACGCAGGGTTTCACGGCGACGGATGTGGTGGCAGGCGTTGGCAGCGGACTCGCGCGACTCGTGTCGTTCTACGATGGCGGCAAATTCGGTGGCCAGCTCGTCTAGTGTCATCGGCTGAAGGTCTTCGGTCTTCTCAAACCAGGCTGCAGCCTCGGGGATGCGCTCGAATAGCGAGGTGGCGAGACGGCTGTTGGAGAGCACCTGGGTCATGCGCTCGGCTGCGCCGCTGGAGTCTCGCAGCATGCGCAGATACCAGTGCGACTCCCCCAGGTCTTCAGAGAGCCTTCTGAAGGCCAGCAGGGCAGCATCCGGGTCGGTTCCGCGAGCAAACCACTCGAGCAATACCGGAAGCAGCTGCTTCTGGATTGCGGCTCGGCGACTGATGCCGCTGGTGAGCGCTGCGATGTGCTCCAGGGCACCCTTCGGATCTAGGAAGCCAATTGCGCCCAGACGATCGATGACCTGCTCATCGGTGAGCGAAAGGCTGCTGTCGTCTAGTTTTGCTACGGCAGAAAGCAGAGGCTTGAAGAAGATGCGCTGGTGGAGACCGCGCACCTCAGCCTTGGTTCTGTTCCACTCTTCCAACAGGGACTCGGCGGTGAAGCGCGGGCTGATGCTGCGAGCGATTGAGCGAATCTGCTCTTCACTGGTTGGCATCAGGTGGGTTCGGCGCATCTCACGAAGCTGAATGCGGTGCTCTAGCACGCGCAGGAAGCGATAATCGGTGCCAAAGGCGGCGGCCTCGGTGCGGGCGATGTAACCGGCTTCACGGAGTGCCTCGATGGCGCTGAGGGTGTCGCGCTGGTGCACGCTGTCATCGGTGCGCCCGTGAACCAACTGCAAAAGCTGAACGGTGAACTCGACGTCGCGGAGGCCACCCGGGCCCAACTTGATTTGCAGGTCCACTTCATTTGCCGGAATGTGCTCCAGCACACGACCGCGCATCTTCTGCACGGATTCCACGAAGTTCTCACGCTTGGTGCTGGTCCAAACCTTTGGGTTTAGCGCGGCCACATAGGCCTCGCCTAGTTCTCGGTTGCCGGCTAGTGGGCGGGCCTTTAGCAGTGCCTGGAACTCCCAGGAGGCTGCCCAACGGTCGTAGTAGGCAATGTGCGAATCTAGGGTGCGAACCAGTGCGCCAGACTTGCCCTCTGGTCGAAGGTTAGGGTCTACCTGCCAGAGCATTGGCTCGCTGCTGGTGGCATCCATGGCGCGCATCATACGGTTAGCCAGTTTGGTGGCAATCTCCACGGCGCGGCTGGCTTCGATGGTTTCGTTTGCCGGACCGGCAACGTAGATCACATCCACGTCACTGATGTAGTTGAGCTCGCGGGCACCACACTTGCCCATTGCTATAACGGTGAACTGGGTGCCCGAAACCTCGTGGGCCTCGAAGGCGCCGTACTCCTTGGTGTGGGTCAGCTCGGCGCGGGCAATATCGATGCCGCATTCGATGGCAGCACCGGCTGCATCAGCCAGCGCAGCCGCCACCAAAGGTAGAACGGCACTCGAATCGGTGGCGGTCAGGTCGAAGGTGGCGATTTTCAGCAGTTCAACGCGATACTGCTTGCGAACGGCGTTCCAGCAGGATTCCGAATCGAAAGGTGCGTCTGGCTGGGCCTGCTTCTTGGCGATGGCTTCGCCGATGACCGGCATGACAACAGCGCGCATGTGCTCGGTCATGGCTGCCTGGTCGTCGAGCGCCACAACCGGCTTTTCGAATACCGCTAACTGCTCTGGGTAGCGACGCAGGAAGTCGATCAGGGCTGTGGACCCGCCCAAGACTGCGCAGAGTCTGTCGGCAGAATCGTTCTTGGCCAGCAGTTTCTTGACGCGCGGGCGGTCCAACTCAGCAAATGTCAGCAGCGCATTCAGTGCCTGGTCTGGGTTTCCAGACTTGCCCAGCGATGCCATGGCGATGCGTCCGCCGTCGCCAACCTGCGCCACCAGTTGGTCTAGTTTGCCAATGGTGCCGGACAGGTCGGTGAAGCCAAATCGGGCTAGTTCGGTTAGCGAACCGCCGCTGCGTGGAGCTGCCATGCTAAATCCCTGATTTTGGGTGCGTTGCTATTGGTTTTAGAGCGTGCCCAGGTTCTGTTCCAACTCGTAGCCGGTTACCTGGCGACGGTATTCGCTCCATTCGCGGCGCTTGTTGGCAAGCACGTAGGAGAACACCTCTTCACCCAGAGTCTCGGCAACCAGTTCGCTCTCCTCAAGCTTGCGGATAGCGTGGTCCAGGCTCTGTGGCAGTGGCTGGATGCCCATGGCGCGACGCTCGGAATCGTTGAGATCCCAAACATTGTCTTCGGTCTCCGGAGGCAGCACGTACTCTTCCTCGATGCCCTTTAGGCCGGCCTCAAGCATCAGTGCGTATGCAAGGTAAGGGTTGGCAGCCGAGTCGATTGCGCGGTATTCGATGCGGGTGCTCTGACCCTTGTTTGGCTTGTATAGCGGCACACGGATGAGAGCCGAGCGGTTGTTGTGGCCCCAGCAAACGAACGAAGGTGCCTCACCGCCGCCCCAGAGGCGCTTGTAAGAGTTGACGTACTGGTTGGTGACCGCGGTGATTTCAGGTGCGTGGCGCAGCAGACCAGCGATGAAGTGCTTGGCGGTCTTGCTGAGGTGGTAAGGGTCACCAGGGTTGTAGAAGGCGTTTGAATCGCCCTCGAAGAGCGAGAGGTGGGTGTGCATGCCCGAACCAGGGTGGTTGGTGAACGGCTTTGGCATGAAGGTGGCGTAGACACCCTGCTCGATGGCAACTTCCTTGATAACGGTGCGGAAGGTCATGATGTTGTCGGCCATGGTTAGTGCGTCGGCGTAGCGAAGATCAATCTCGTTCTGACCTGGTCCACCCTCGTGGTGGCTGAACTCAACGGAGATTCCCAACTGCTCCAGCATGGAAACCGCGCGACGACGGAAGTCGTGGGCGGTGCCACCAGGCACGTTGTCGAAGTAACCGGCGTGGTCCACCGGAACTGGCTCGCCGTTCACAAGCTCGGTGCTCTTGAGAAGGTAGAACTCAATTTCTGGGTGGATGTAGAACGAGAAGCCCTTTTCGCTGGCTCGGTTTAGCGCGCGACGCAGCACGTTGCGTGGGTCGGCTGCTGCTGGCTGGCCGTCTGGAGTGCGAATGTCGCAGAAAATGCGGGCGGTTGGGTCGATCTCGCCACGCCAAGGAAGAATCTGGAAGGTGCTTGGGTCTGGCATGGCGAGCATGTCGGCCTCGTAGGTGCGGGCTAGACCCTCGATGGAAGAGCCGTCGAAGCCGAGTCCCTCGGCAAAAGCACCCTCAACTTCGGCGGGTGCAATGGCAACCGACTTAAGAGTTCCGGCCACATCGGTGAACCAGAGACGAATAAATTTGACGCCGCGTTCCTCGATAGTTCTCAGTACGAATTCGGTCTGCTTGTCCATCAAAAGTTCCTCTCAGTACCTTCTACTAGGCTAATGGTTATGGCCCCAGTTCGCTTAGCTCTCGCGCAGACAAATCCGGTTGTCGGAGACATTTCAGGCAACCTCGATGCCATCTTCACGCAGGTGAAACTTGCCGCCGCCGAACGAGCCGACATCGTGCTGTTTGGCGAGATGGCACTCAGCGGTTATCCAATCGAAGATCTGGCTCAGCGTGCCTCGTTCTTGGAAACCTGCGAGAAGGCCGTTCAAGATTTTGCGGGCAGGCTTCAAGACTCCGGCCTGGGTAATATCTGTGTGGTTCTCGGCCATCCCGCTCCGGCACCGATTGACGCGCAGAACGGCTGGGCCATCGCCCAAAACTGCGCCAGCATCCTGATGGATGGCGAGGTGATTGGCAAGTATGCCAAGCACCACCTGCCTAACTATTCGGTTTTCGACGAGTATCGAATTTTTGTTCCTGGCTCCGAGTCGCTCAACTTCACGGTGAATGGCCTGAACTTTGCCATTTTGATCTGCGAGGACATTTGGCAGGCCGGAGGTCCGGTGGCTTCCCTCAAGGAAACCGACACCGACGTCGCACTGGTTCTAAATGGTTCGCCATTTGAGGTGGGCAAGTACCAAACCCGAGTTGACCTAGTCACTCAGCTTGCTAAAGAAGCAGGCTGTGGAGTGGTTTACGTCAACCTGGTTGGCGGACAGGATGACCTCGTCTTTGACGGTTCATCGTTGGTTGCAGATGGCAAGGGAAACCTAGTGCTGGAGGTGCAATCCTTCTCAGAGTCTCGTGACGTCATCGAGATTGAGAGCGCCACCAAGATTGTGGCAAGCAGCTCGCGCAAGGCCGTTACCCCCGATGACAATGCCCAAGTCTGGAACGCCCTGGTTGTAGGCCTTCGTGACTATGTCAACAAGAACGGCTTCCCATCGGTGATTCTGGGTCTATCCGGAGGAATCGACTCCGCGGTTTGTGCCGCAATCGCTGTTGATGCCATCGGGGCCAGCCGAGTATTTGGTGTCTCTCTGCCCAGCATGTACTCCAGCGACCACAGCAAGTCGGACGCATTCGACCTCGCCGAGCGCCTCGGCGTTCAGATTCGCACCGAGGCAATCGCTGCAATGGTTGATGTCACCGAGAAGCAACTGGGGCTAGACGGGGTTGCCGCCGAGAACCTGCAGGCCCGTGTGCGTGGCCTAATCCTGATGGCACTGAGCAACGCCGAAGGACACCTCACTCTTACCACCGGCAATAAGACCGAGCTGGCAGTTGGTTACAGCACCATTTATGGCGACAGCGTGGGAGGTTACGCCCCCATCAAGGACGTGCCAAAGATGCTGGTTTGGCAGCTTGCTCGCTGGCGCAACGAACAGGCAATTCGCGAGGGTAAACGCCCACCGATTCCTGAAAACTCCATCGAAAAGCCACCAAGCGCCGAATTGCGCCCTGGCCAGCTGGACCAGGATTCGCTACCCGAGTACGACCTGCTGGACCGTATTTTGGCGGCTTACATCGACGATCGCCTTGGCCGCGATCAAATCATCGCCTTGGGCATTGCGGCCGAGACCGTCGACCGAATCATCAGCTTGGTGGATCGAGCCGAGTGGAAGCGCCGTCAGGGTGCAATCGGACCCAAGATTTCTGGAATGGCCTTCGGCCGAGACCGTCGAATGCCAATCACCAACAAGTTCAAGCAGCACTAAATCCCTAGGCAGCCTCACGGCTTGCTACCCTTTAACGCGAAGCAAACGCGTACAACACACAGAAGAGAGATAACCAAGATGGCCGCAGACAAGCTAATTTCCAGTGGATCCCCATACGAGCCGATTCTTGGTTACTCCCGCGCAACCGTTGCCGGAGAATACGTGCACGTATCGGGCAGCACCGCAACCGTTGGCGGAGTTCTTCAGCACGAGGGCGACGCCTATGGTCAGGCCAAGGTTGCCCTTGAGACCGTAATTGCGGGTGCACTTGCAGAGGCCGGCTACTCACTAGCTGACGTTGTTCGCAGTCGTGTTTACTGCACCACCGCCGAGGCTGCCGACGAGGCTGGCAAGGCTCACGGCGAGGTCTTCAGCCAGATTCGTCCAGCCCTCACCATCCTTTCGGGAGTGGCTTTTGTTAACCCGGCAATGCTGGTTGAGATCGAAGTGGATGCCTGGAAGCGCGCCTAATGTCGCACTCCCCCAAGGTAATCCGCACCACCACCCTTGCTGCATTCAAGCAGGAGGGGCGAAAGTTCAGTTGCCTAACCAGCTACGACCACCTCACCGCGGGAATCTTCGACGAGGCCGGCATTGACGTGATTCTGGTGGGCGATTCGGCCGCGGATAACGCCCTGGGATACACCACCACTTTGCCAATCACAGTGGACGAAATGATTCCCTTCGGCCGTGCGGTTTCCTCTGCCGTGTCTCGCGCACTGGTTGTCATTGACATGCCTTTTGGCTCCTACGAGACCTCCGATGAGTTGGCGCTTGCCAACGCCATTCGCTTCATGAAGGAATCGGGGGCTGCAGCAGTCAAACTGGAGGGCGGCGTTCGCAGTGCGTCTCGCATCAAAGCGCTAACCGATGCCGGCATCCCTGTTATGGCACACCTGGGCTTCACTCCACAGAGTGTCAATAGTTTGGGTGGCTTCAAGGTTCAGGGCCGTGGCGAGGGCGCCGGTCAGTTGATCGAAGATGCCCTTGCCGTTGAAGCCGCTGGCGCTTTTGCTGTTGTTTTAGAGCTGGTTCCGGCTGCGCTGGCCGCTGATGTCACCGGCCGCCTGGCTATTCCAACCATCGGTATCGGTGCCGGACAGGCCACCGATGGTCAGATCTTGGTGTGGACCGATTTCGCTGGTCTATCGGGGCATAAACCGCGCAAGTTTGTTAAGCAGTACGCCCAGTTGCGCTCTACCCTGCTTGACGCAGCCAACGCATATCGTGAAGATGTGGCCAACGGTGCATTCCCTACCACCGAGAACGAGTTCGACTAGTCTCTGCGGTCCTTGGCCTCGTCCGCATCCTCGGCAGCCCAACTGCGAGCCCGTTCGCGCACGACATCCATGGCCTTATCGGCTTCAGCTTGAGTATCGAAGGGTCCAATTCGGTAAGGCGCAGCGGTGAGCAAGCCAAACTCTGATTTCATCGTCTTGGTATTGAACCACCACGACTCGGAGGCCTCGCGCTGACGCTGTCTTTTGTTCACAAGAAATAGACTAGACACATGCCTAGAGACCCCAAAACCGGATTCCTGATTCCCGGGGTGGTTTCGCCGATGCTTTCGGTTCCGGCAGACATTGCTCGCCCCGAATACGTGGGCAAACGCGCTCCAGCAAAGCACACCGGTACGTACGTCGAGAGCGCCGAGGCTGTGGCCAAGATTCGCGCTGCAGGCAAGATTGCCGCGGACGCAATCGCTCTGGTTGGCGAGCACTGCAAACCCGGCATAACCACCGATGAGTTGGACCGCATCGGCCACGATTTCATCGTTGCCAATGGCGCCTACCCTTCCACTCTCGGTTATCGCGGCTACCCAAAGTCGATGTGTACCTCACTCAATGAGGTGATTTGTCACGGCATTCCAGACAACACCGTGTTGCAAGATGGCGACATCATCAACATCGACATCACGGCCTACCTAGACGGCTACCACGGCGATAGCAATGTGACTTTTTTGGTTGGCGACGTCAAGCCAGAGGTGGCAGATCTGGTGGAGCGCACCAAGATTTCCCTGGAGCGCGGCATGGCGGCGGTTGCCCCAGGCCGAGCGGTCAACATCATAGGTAGGGCAATCGAGACCTACGCCAAGCGCTTCAACTACGGCGTGATCCGAGACTTTACCGGCCACGGCATTGGTAGAACCTTCCACAACGGCCTAATCATCCCCCATTACGACTCGGCACCTCTGTATTCAGAGGTAATCGAAGTGGGAATGGTGTTCACAATTGAACCCATGCTCACCTTGGGCACCCATCAGTGGGACATGTGGGATGACGGTTGGACCGTGGTAACCCGCGACAAGAGCATGACAGCGCAGTTTGAACACACGATGGTGGTCACCGAGACCGGCGTCGATATTTTGACCCTCCCCTAGTTTCAAGGAGAAAACATGGCACGCAAGGCTATTGGTATTGACATCGGTGGCACCGGAATCAAGGGTGCACTGGTTGACATCAAGAAGGGCGAGCTCATTGGTGAGCGCGTGCGCTTTATGACGCCGGAGGGTGGTCGTCCAGACGACATTGCACGTGTTGTTGGCGACATCATCGCAGCCATGCCCGGTGTTGGCCGTTGGACCCCGGTGGGCATCTGCTTCCCGGCAGTTGTGCAGCATGGCAAGACTATGTCGGCTGCCAACGTCTCCAAGGAGTGGATCGGCCTTGATGCCGAGCAGCTGTTCACCGAAAAGCTTGGTCGCCGCGTGCACGTGCTAAACGATGCCGACGCTGCCGGTGTGGCCGAACTCAAGTTCGGTGCCGCACGCAAGCGCAAGGGTCTAGTAATCATGACCACCCTGGGCACCGGCATCGGTTCGGCGCTGTTCATCAACGGTCATTTGGTTCCCAACGCCGAATTGGGTCACCTCGAGATTGACGGTGTGGACTACGAGACTATGGCTTCTTTTGCGGCCAAGGAGCGCGAGAATCTCAACTGGGACGACTGGGCTGCCCGCCTGCAGAAGTACTACTCCAGGCTCGAAGCACTCTTCAACCCTGACCTGATCATCGTTGGTGGCGGCGTAAGCAAAAACCACTCTGAGTTTCTACCGAAGCTAAAGTTGCGTGCCGAGATAGTGCCCGCTCAGAAGCGCAACAGTGCCGGTATTTTGGGCGCGGCCTGGGCTGCGGCTGATCGCCACTCTGAGGACTAAACGCAGTAAAAGTAATGGTTGGGTCGGCCGATACGCCGGGTTTTGTCGTGGACGATCATCTATCTAGAACTGCTGTTACCAACAGTCTCAAGCAACCTACCCGATAGCTCGGCGAGCAGCTTCAACGCTATCTATCTGGTCTTGCTCCAAGTGAGGTTTACCTAGCCCAACTGGTCACCCAATTGGCTGGTGGTCTCTTACACCACCGTTTCACCCTTACCGCAAATGCGGCGGTCTATTCTCTGTGGCACTTTCTTGCGGGTTGCCCCGAGTGGGAATTACCCACCACCTTGCTCTTTGGAGCCCGGACGTTCCTCAGCGATAAATCGCCGCGATCGTCTAGCCGACCCAACCGCTATCAAGCCTAGTGAAACCGCTAGTGATTGGCTAGGTGATGGGTTGCGTTGAAGGCCAGAATTTCGGCGGCCTCTCCACCCCAGAGGCGCAGCACTGAGATTGAACATGGAGACACCTGTGGTCGCCAGTAAGAAGAGATGTCAGCCTCGAAGGCGTGGCGCATGAACCCACGGATTGGCATGACGTGAGCAACCACCACGACGGTTTTGCCGGCGTAGTGCTCAAGGATTGCATTTCGGGCAGCACGGATGCGCTCGTCGAATTGAATCAGTGATTCACCTTCGGGTGGAGAAACCTCCCACGAGCCGCGCCAAGCCTCGAAGCGCTCTGGATCTTGGGCTCGCGCCTCATCGTTGGTTAGTCCGTCCCAGGTGCCAAAATCGATCTCGCGCAGCCCCTCGGCAACGCTCACCGGCATTCCCAGTTCGTTGGCAATGGCGGTTGCGGTTTGGAAGGTGCGTACCATTGGCGACGAAACAACGGCCGCGATTGGGTTGAGGTGCGCCCAGACGCCGCTGTGACCAACTTTGGCAAGTTCGGCGGCCACTGCGGAAGCATCAACGCGACCCGCGGCGGATAGTTCGGGGTCGGAGCCCGAGCCACCAGAGATGCGCTTGGATTCGGTGAGGGCGGTTCGGCCGTGACGCACCAGAATGACGGTGGTTAGTGGCTTGGTGACTCCGCCAGGTGCTCGAACCGAGCTTGGCAGATCGCTGTTGAACTCAACCGTGGAGGCAACCGGAGTGCTTGCCTCGACAGGCTTAGCTGGGCCCGACTTGGCGTGCAGCACCTGTGATTCTTTGCGATCCATGGCCTGGTTTGCAAGGGCATCGGCGCGCGAGTTTTGCTCTCGTGGAATCCAGACCCAGCGAACCGGATGACCATTCAGCAACTGGTGCACCTGAATGGCCAGTTTCTGCATGTCTGGGTGCTTGATCTTCCAGGAGCCAGACATCTGCTCGATCACAAGCTTCGAGTCCATTCGAACCTCGATGTGGGCGTGCGGGTCTAGAGCCAGGGCCTCACGTACACCAGCAAGCAAGGCACGGTACTCGGCAACGTTGTTGGTGGCGGTGCCAATGTACTCGCTGATTTCGATGAGGATCTCACCGGTTTGACGATCGATTACAACTGCACCAGAGCCGGATAGGCCAGGATTGCCTCGCGAGCCGCCATCGGCTTCGATAAGAAGTTGCAAAGTCATTAGCGAACCAGAATGGCGTTACATTCGGGGCAGGTCACAAGCTCGTCGGCTGGTGCGTGGTTGATTTCGGCAAGATCGGTGGCACCGATGTTTACTCGGCAGGCACCGCACTCGCGGTGGCTAAGGCGAGCCACTGGGGTGCCACGCTTAGCCTTCTGGGCGTAAAGCTCTAGCAGCTCGTGAGGAAGGCGCTCGGCCAGCTGCTTACGGTCTGCGGCTTGTAGGTCTAGGCCACTGGCAATCTTGCGGAATTCAGCCTCGAGGCGCTGATTGGTCTTGGCCAGTTCGGCGTCTAGCTCTGCCTTGGCCGCCTTGTGCTGGTTCACCAAAGCTTCGGCGTCACCCATGGCATCCATGATGGCTAGTTCGGCGTCCTCTAGGTCTGATTTGCGCTTGGCCAGGGTCTTTAGCTCGCTCTGAATGCCCTGGGCATTTTTTACCACCGAGGTGTTGAGCAGGTCAGCGTTGTCTTTGGCGATGCGCTTTTCAACCAGCTGTAGGTCAGTCTCAAGACGACTCAACTCGAGCTTAAGGTCGTCCATGCGGTTGTTGGCGGCAAGGAAATCGGTGGAGGCCTGACGAGACTTGGCTTGAAGCGCCAGAAGCATTGGGTCCTGCTTGAGGTCTTCGATGTGCAGACGAGAACGGGTTAGTAGCAGGTCGGTAGCGGTCAGCTCCAATAGATCCTGTAGCTGATTTTGGCTTACCTTCATGCTGTTCCTTTTGAGTTAGTGGGATGCGGATAATCACTGAGTGATTACGAAGTCCCAGGGGTCAGTGCGCAAATCGCAGACTGAGAAATCTAGTTCAGGATAAATATTACGCAACGAATCGGCGGCATAGTCCAACCAGAGCCATTCGCTAGCCCAGTGCGACACATCAATGAGTGCCGGCGCCGCAGGATTTACCAGCGTTAGTTCGGCCGCATCCTGCGCCACGTGGTGACGCAAGTCTGAAGTTACGTAGACATCGGCTCCGGCTGCAAGCGCCAACGGCAGGAATGAATCCCCTGCTCCCCCGCACAGTGCAACCTTGTAGACCATGCGATTGAAATCGCCGGCAACGCGAATCCCCGTTGCAGTGCTGGGCAGGGTTTGGGCAACCAGTTTGGCAAAGTTGCCCAGAGTCATTGGATCAGGCAGGAGGCCCACGCGGCCGTGTCCGGCTGCGGCAGCTGGGTTGTCCAGCGGGTGGATGTTCTCAAGCCCCAATGCCAGCGCGATGCTGTCGGAGACCCCACCTGCAACTATGTCTGCGTTGGTGTGTGCGGCAAAAATGGCCAGGTCTGCCTTGATTGCCTTGGCTAGCGTGGCGCCCTTTACCGTGGTTTGCGCTACCGAACTTACCCCACGCATGAGATACGGGTGGTGTGCAATCAGAAGATCGACACCGCTGGCAATTGCCTCATCCACCACTGCGCTGGTCACGTCTACGGTGAACATGACCTTTCCAACCGGCTGAGTCAGGTGGCCGGTAATCAGGCCAGGGGCATCCCAAGCTTCGGCTCCGGCCACAGGCCAGAGGGCTTCCAGGGTGTCCAGCACCTGGCTAAGTTGCAGAGCCATTACTCGGAGATTCCTAGAACATCGATTAGTTCCTGGTGGCGTTCGGCCAGGGCGCGGCCTTCAGCCTCCTGATTGCGGATGTTTCCAACGGTAAAGAGCAGCGGGGTAAGCATTCCAATGGCGATAGCAATCCACAGACCCATATTCGCGTCTGATGCAACGCTGCTGACGCCCAAGAACTTGGCCAGGTAGCCGAGCCAACCAAAACCAGGGATGTTGCTGGAGATGAAGCCCCAACCGATTGCTGTGGCAAGAATCCAACCCACCAGGTTGGCAACGCGGACCTTGCCGTAGAAGCCGTAGTTGCGAACCAGCGAGATCTCGTGGAAGTCGCTTCGGCGCAGCACGCTATCGATGCCTAGGCTAGACAGCCAGGCAAGAACCGGCACGCCAACAACCGGCAGGATGCCATTGAAGCGGTCTAGAACTGTGGTGTCTGGTACTAGAGCCCAGACGGTAGCCGCGCCAGCAACCACAACGATGAGAACCAGAGCCAACAGCCACCACTTGGTCTGCTGCAGACCGAAGCCGCGGAAGGCGTCGGTGCTGCGACGCATCTGGTTGGCCAGGCTAATGGCGATGATGAAGATAAAGGCGGCACCCACGGCCATGTTGTAAACGCCCGATGGTGCAAGTGCGGCGAAGGCGTAGCCGGCCACCAGGGCCAGTAGGCCAAAGACGGTGAAGTTGAGCAGGCTGGCAGCAATTAGCTTTGGAACCATTGTTGTAGGTGCAAGGTCAACGCTTTCATCGGCTGCCGAAGTACCCCAGATGAGTCCAAGCACAATCACCAGGGTTGACGCCACCGAAAGCGCCGAGCCGAAGTCGAAGGTGCCCGTCAGGTCGAAGGTGGCTGGCTTCAAGACGGCACCGAGCACAACGGTTGCCAAGGCGCCGAGAACGGAAGCCCAGGCAAAGACGGTGACCAGAGCGTATCGCACGGTCTTTCGCATGCCCGCGGTCAGCGACGCAACCAGCAAAAGCGCAGCGGCTATAAGCACTTCAACGCTGATGGTGTTGCCCGCAATCGAAATGGAAATTGGGATCGATGGGTAGAACCATCTGATGGCTTGTGCGGCCAGAATGCTGATGCTGGCGGTTGCGGTGAGGCGAGCCAGAATGACCACCACGAGTGGCACGCTGGCGCCGTTTACACCAAAGACTGCTCGGCTGAGAACGGCCTGTGGCTGTCGGCCACGTCGGGCGCTGAGTGCTGCCGCACCAAAACCGAATCCCGACATCACCAATGCTGCGAAGGCTCCAGCGGCTGCCGAAATCAAAGACGTCTGTCGACTGGCAAATACATATCCGATGCTGGCAATCACCAAAAGCATTCCGGTGCCATTCCAAGTAGCAAGCAGACTCTTCGCACTGCGGTACTTCTTGGTGTCGGTTGCTGAAATCGCCGATTCTGCTGAGGCAGGCTGCTCTGCAGGCACATCGTGCACTTCTTCGCCAGGCACGGCCAGGGCCACTGGAGCTGGCAGCTCTTCGGAAAGGGCTTCGTCAGCAATCTGACCGCCAACTGCAAAGATCACATCGTCTACCAGCGTTGGCTGCGGAGCGGTTAGGTAGTTCTCCTCGAAGGCGGTTACTGCCTCTTCTGCGGACGGGAGGCTGGCAGCCTCAGCAGCGAACACAACGGCAGGTTCAGGTTGGGTGGGTTCAGCAACTACCTGTGGCTGCTCAAGCGTGCTCGGCTGCTCTGGAGCAACTTCAGAAGGTGCCTCCTGCTGCGATTGGCTGGTGGCCTCAGCAGGTTCCTCAACCTGCTCAACCTTTTCGGGAACCGGGTTTGAGAACGAAGGAACTGGCTGCCCGTCATCGGAAACTACTGGGGCTGGTGCAAACGCTCGCGACGAAAGGAAGCCTGGCTCGGTTGGCGGGTAGGCGTCTAGGTTGGTCCCTGCAAACACAGGGTTTCCGTCGTTTTCAGGCACGATTACCGACTCGACGACCTCTTCGGGGGTCGCGACCTCAATCGGTGCGGCCTCAATCTGTGTTTCGGCTGGTGAGATTGGCTCCAGCTTTGGTGCCACATTGCTTATAGGCAAGGCTGGTGCGGGGGCGAATTCCACGTGCTGGCGGTTGGCAAACAGTGCGTTCAAAGCTCCGGCGATGTCTGTGGCAGGTGCCGCAGTGGCTGGCGCCGCAGTGGCTGGGGGTGCCAGTTCTGCTACTGGCTCAGGGGTTGGTTCTGCGACTGGTTCAGGCAGGGGCTCTACAACCGACTCTGGCCGGGGCTCTACAACCGGCTCTGGCACAGCCTCTACTGCTGGCTCTACCACAGGCGCGACAACAGGTTCAACGGTTGGCTCGGCAATGATATCGATGGCCGAGGAAAGCTCGAATGACTCATCTACCTCGCGGCCGACATTGCCTCGGTTGATTGCACGCAGTTCTAGTTGACGCTGCAAAACTTTCATTGCTTCAAGAGAGCCAAGATTGGCCAATACCTGCGTCAACTCTTGATCGGTGAGGACGCGCTCTTGCCAGGCGTTGTTTTGAGGCTGAGTCATAAGCAAATGCTACTGGAAAAGCCAAAACGGCACCCCGAAAACGGGGTGCCGTTTCTACTCTTTGTGGGCCCTACCGGGCTCGAACCGATGACATCCACGGTGTAAGCGTGGCGCTCTACCAACTGAGCTAAAGGCCCCAGAGTTGCTGCCCGAAAAGGCAACTGTCCTATCTTAGCGCAACTACTGCTGACCTTTGCAACTTGGTGCTCGAGCGTGTCCTCGAGCGCGGATTTAAAGCGCCGCGATTGCCTGCTTGTAGTCTTCGAAGCTGCGTGCCTGACCTGGGGCGGTTACGAACTTGGCAGTTAGCACGCCGTCCTTGTTGATCACGAAGGTTGCACGGTTTGCAAAGCCGGTCTCCTCAAGGAATACGCCGTACTCCTTGGCAACGCCACCGTGAGGCCAGAAGTCGCTCAGTACGTCAAACTTGTAGCCCTCGCGCTCGGCGAAAATCTTCTGAACAAACTTGCTGTCAACCGAAATGGCAAGGAGCTCCACGTTGGAGTCTTCAAAAACGCTTAGGTTGTCGCGGATCTCGCAGAGCTCTCCGGTGCAGATGCCAGTGAACGACATTGGGTAGAACACAACAACGACGTTCTTCTTGCCGCGGAAGCTGCTGAGGGTTACGTCCTCGCCGTTTTGGTTCTGAAGGGTGAAGTCTGGCGCTAGATCGCCGATTAGCAAGCTCATTGGGGTCCTTATCGTGGGTTAACAATCGGTGGTAACAATACCTACTGATTGATAACTGGAAACAGCGAAATCCCCTAATAAGTTCCCGTCAAGCGAATAAACTCATTCAGTGGCTTTCACCCAAGGCCAAAGCAAATCTTTCTGTTCGCCCAACAAGCGCGAGCCTATTAGGAATTGAGGACTCGGTGTCGATTAACAACCAAGACGCCTTTGCCGCCAGCAACCCAGATCTAGACCCACAAGAGACCTCAGAATGGCTCGAGTCTTTAGATGCTGTTGCCCGAGTCCACGGCCGTGGCCGTGCACGCGAGATCATGCTCAACCTGCTTCGTCGTTCACACGAGCTGCAGTTGAACGTTCCTATCGTGCCAACCACCGATTACATCAACACAATTGCCGTTGAGAACGAACCTGAGTTCCCTGGTGACGAGCAGATCGAGCGCACTTACCGTTCGTGGATGCGTTGGAACGCCGCCATGCTTGTGCACCGAGCTCAGCGCCCAGGCGTTGGCGTTGGTGGCCACATCTCCACCTTTGCCTCCTCGGCATCGCTCTACGAGGTTGGTTTCAACCACTTCTTCCGTGGACAGGACCACCCAACCGGTGGCGACCAGATCTTCATCCAGGGTCACGCCTCCCCTGGCCCATACTCGCGTGCCTTCCTCGAGGGTCGTCTAAGCGCTCAGCAGCTAGACGGCTTCCGCCAGGAGAAGTCGCACGCCGGTGGTGGCCTATCGTCATACCCACACCCTCGCCTCATGCCAGAGTTCTGGCAGTTCCCAACCGTGTCTATGGGTATTGGCCCAATCAACGCCATCTACCAGGCACAGGCAAACCGCTACTTGGCAGGCCGTGGCCTCAAGGACAGCGCCGACCAGCACGTTTGGGCCTTCCTTGGCGATGGTGAAATGGACGAGGTTGAGAGCCGTGGTGCACTTCAGCTTGCCGCCAACGACAAGCTGGACAACCTAACATTCGTTGTCAACTGCAACCTGCAGCGCCTTGACGGCCCGGTTCGTGGTAACGGCAAGATCATGCAGGAGCTGGAGTCGTTCTTCCGCGGCGCCGGCTGGAACGTAATCAAGGTTGTCTGGGGCCGTGAGTGGGACTCGCTGCTTGCCAACGACACCGAGGGCGCGCTGGTTGATCTGATGAACCGCACCCCAGATGGGGACTACCAGACCTACAAGACAGAAGACGGCGCATTCGTGCGCGAGCACTTCTTCGGCCGCGACCCACGCACCCTAAAGATGGTCGAACACCTAAGTGATGACGAGATCTGGGGTCTGCGCCGTGGTGGCCACGACTACCGCAAGGTTTACGCCGCGTACAAGGCAGCCATGGAGCACAAGGGTCAGCCAACCGTAATCTTGGCTAAGACCATCAAGGGCTTCACCCTTGGTAGCTCGTTCGAGGGTCGCAATGCAACTCACCAGATGAAGAAGCTGACTCTGGACAACCTAAAGTCGTTCCGTAACGAACTGCACATCCCTATCACCGATGCTCAGCTTGAAGAGAACCCTTATCAGCCTCCTTACTTCCACCCTGGACAGGACGCACCTGAGATCCAGTACATGCACGAGCGTCGTCGCGCCCTCGGTGGTTACCTACCAGAGCGCCGCAGCAAGTACGTAGACTTCGCCCTTCCAGAGGACAAGACCTATGCAATCAGCAAGGCCGGTTCGGGTAACCAAGAAGTAGCAACCACCATGGGCTTCGTTCGTCTGCTGAAGGACCTCCTGCGCGCTCCTGGCACCGGTGAGCGTATTGTGCCGATCATCCCTGATGAGGCTCGTACCTTCGGTATGGACGCGTTCTTCCCAACCGCCAAGATTTACAACCCGAATGGCCAGCACTACATCTCGGTGGACCGCGAACTTCTGCTCTCCTACAAGGAGTCGGCAGCTGGTCAGATTCTGCACACCGGTATCAACGAAGCCGGCTCGATGGCTGGCTTCACCGCAGTTGCTACCTCTTATGCCACTCACGGCCAGCCACTGATTCCGTTCTACGTGTTCTACTCGATGTTCGGTTTCCAGCGCACCGCAGACGCAATCTGGGCCGCCACCGACCAGCTGTCGCGTGGATTCATGATCGGTGCCACTGCCGGCCGCACCACCCTTACCGGTGAAGGCCTGCAGCACGCCGATGGTCACTCCCCTCTGATTGCTGCCACCAACACCGGTGTGATCAGCTTTGACCCTGCCTACAGCTACGAGATCGGTCACATTGTGCGTGCCGGTATCGAGCGCATGTACGGCGGCACCCACCCAGATCCAAACGTGGTCTTCTACCTAACCGTCTACAACGAGCCGTACCTGCAGCCTGCAGAGCCTGCTGATGTTGACGTGGATGGCATTGTCCGCGGTATCCACCGCGTAAGCCGCAACGAGTTCCAGGGTCACAAGGCCCAGATTCTTGCCTCCGGTGTCGCTGTTCCTTGGGCTCACGAGGCTCAGCGTTTACTGCAGGACGACTGGGGCGTATCGGCTGACATCTGGTCGGTAACCTCTTGGACCGAGCTTCGCCGCGATGGCCTGAAGCGCGACGAGAACGCCTTCCTGAACCCTAACCAGCCAGCCGGCGACGCCTACGTCACCAGCAAGCTGCAGGGCTCTGAGGGTCCATTCCTTGGCGTTTCAGACTTCATGCACGCTATTCCTGACCAGATCCGCAACTGGGTACCGGGCGACTACGCAACCCTTGGTGCCGACGGCTTCGGCTTCAGCGATACCCGTGCGGCAGCTCGTCGTTTCTTCAAGATTGATGGTCCTTCGATTGTGGTTCGTGTGCTTGAGCAGCTTGTTGCCCAGGGCAAGATGGATCCAAACGCACCGCAGTGGGCAATCGACAAGTACCGTCTGCACGATGTGAACGCCGGCACCAGCGGTAACACTGGCGGAGACGCCTAGTTCGAAAGGAACGAGTTCTATGATCGTTGTGGTTTGCCCTGGACAGGGCTCACAGACTCCAGGATTCTTCTCCCCGTGGCTAGAGCTTCCGCAGTTCCACACCTCTATTGAGGCACAGCAGGCTGCTTCTGGCATCGACCTGATTGCTCACGGAACCGTGAGTGACGCCGATACCATTCGCGACACCGCGGTTGCCCAGCCACTCATTGTTTCGGCGGGTGTTGCCTCGCTCGCAGCCCTGCTAGAAGGCAAGTCTGCTGCTGCCAGTGGCATTGCCGGTGTGGCCGGTCACTCGGTTGGCGAAATTACCGCGGCCGTTGTATCAGGTGTTTTCGACGCTGAGACCGGCATCAAGTTTGTTAACGAGCGCGGCCAGGCCATGGCCAAGGCCGCTGCCGCCGAGGAAACCTCGATGGCAGCCGTTATCGGTGGCGAGGTGGCCGACGTGGAGGCCGCATTGGCCGAGCGCGGACTGTTTGCCGCCAACTACAACGTGGCTGGTCAGATTGTTGCCGCTGGAAATGCAGCTGCAATCGCAGAACTACTGGCCAACCCAATCGCGGGTACTCGTGCCATGCCACTTCAGGTTGCCGGTGCTTTCCACACCAGTTTCATGAGCCCTGCCGTCGACACCCTGCGCAAATACGCCCAGTCTGTCTCGGTTGCTGATCCGGCTGTCAAGCTTTGGACCAACGCTGGTGGCCACCTGGTTTCCTCTGGTGCCGAGTTTGTTCAACTGCTGGTTTCGCAGGTTCAATCGCCAGTTCGCTGGGATCTCTGCATGGCTTCCATGGTTGGAGCAGGCGTTACCGGCATCATCGAAGTAAGCCCTGCGGGTGCCCTGGCCGGAATGGCCAAGCGCGGCATGCCTGGCGTAGAAGTAGTTGCGTTGAAGGGCCCAGATAATCTGGAAGCAGCTCGCACTCTGATCAGCAATCACAGCAAGTAGGAATCTATGACTCAGCCAGTCTTGAAGCAGTACGACGTAGTCAAGTACTCACGCATCTACTCGCTTGGCGCTGCTCGCGGCGACCTTACGGTCACCAACGACGATATCGCAGGCCCAATCGACTCGTCAGACGAGTGGATTCGCCAGCGCACCGGAATTGTCACCCGCAAGCGTGCCAGCAAGGATCGCTCGCTGATGGACATGGCCGTAGAGGCCTCTAACGAAGCCATCAAGAAGGCTGGAATCGATCCTCAGGAGATCGGTGCTGTCATCTTCAGCACCATCACCTTCCCTTTCCAGACTCCATCTGCTGCCACCCTGCTAGCCGAGAAGGTTGGCGCCAACCCAGCACCCGCCTACGACGTCTCCGCGGCCTGTGCCGGCTACTGCTACGGCATTGCTCAGGCAGACGCCCTGGTTCGCTCGGGCATGGCCAAGTACGTGCTTGTGGTTGGTGGCGAGAAGCTAAGTGACTTCATCGACCCAACCGACCGCAGCATCTCGTTCCTTCTAGGAGACGGCGCTGGAGCTGCCATCGTTGGCCCAAGCGACTTCCCTGGCATCTCACCAACCGTGTGGGGTTCGGACGGTTCGCACTGGAGCGCGGTTAGCATGACCAGCTCTCTTCTGGACTTCCGCGATGACGTTGCCGAATGGCCAACCCTTCGCCAAGAGGGACAGACCGTGTTCCGCTGGGCAGTATGGGAGATGGCGAAGACCGCTAAGAAGGCTCTTGAGGTTGCCGGCATTCAGGCAGAAGACCTCAGCGCTCTGGTTACCCACCAGGCCAACATCCGAATCATCGACGAACTGGCCAAGCAGCTCAAGCTGCCTGAGTCAGTGGTAATCGCTCGTGACATCGTTTACACCGGAAATACCTCGGCAGCATCCATTCCGCTTGCCATGCACTCGTTGCTAGAGTCTGGCGAAGTAAAGAGTGGCGGACTGGCGCTGGAAATTGGCTTCGGCGCAGGCCTCGCCTTCGGCGCTCAAGTGGTTGTCCTCCCCTAAACTTAACAATCAGTTCCTCATCCATCTATCCAAGGAGAAACAAATGGCATTTTCGCAGGCTGAAGTTCTAGCAGGTCTTGCAGACATCGTAAACGACGAGACTGGCATCGCCACCGAGTCGGTTCAGCTTGAGAAGTCGTTCACCGACGACCTCGACATCGACTCGATCTCGATGATGACCATCGTTGTAAACGCAGAAGACAAGTTCGGCGTCAAGATTCCAGACGAGGAAGTAAAGAACCTCATCACCGTTGGCGACGCAGTCAACTTCATCGTTTCGGCACAGGCCTAAATAACTATGGCTGGCAAGATTGTTGTCACCGGGCTGGGAGCTACCACTCCCCTCGGTGGCGATGTCGAGTCCACCTGGAAAGCACTACTTGCGGGTGAATCAGGCATCACCACTCTCGAGCAGCCTTGGGTAGCTCAGTATGAGTTGCCGGTAACCTTCGCCGGTCAGGCAAAGGTAAAGGCCAGCGAGATCCTTACCCCGCAGGAGTGCAAGCGCCTAGATCCATCTAGCCAGTTTGCGCTTATCGCTGCTCGTCAGGCCTGGCAGGATGCCGGTGCCCCAGAGGTTGCACCAGAGCGCCTTGCAGTTGAGTACGCCACCGGAATTGGTGGTGTCTGGACTCTGCTGGATGCCTTTGACACCCTCAAGGAAAAGGGTCCTCGTCGCGTTCTGCCAATGACCGTTCCAATGCTGATGCCTAACGGCCCAGCTGCGGCCATCGGCATGGACATCGCGGCTCGTGGTGGCGTTCGCACCGCTGTTTCTGCCTGTGCTTCTGGCACCGAGGCAATCGCAAACGCTATCGACCGTCTACGCAGTGGCGAAGTTGACATCGTGGTTGCAGGTGGCTGTGAGGCTGCCATTCACCCGATGCCAATCGCAGCATTTGCTGCGATGCACGCCACTTCGCGCAAGAACGACTCCCCTGCAACCGCATCGCGTCCATACGACGTGGACCGCGACGGCTTTGTCATGGGTGAAGGCGCTGGCGCCCTGGTCATTGAGACCGAGGAACACGCTCTTGCTCGTGGTGCAAAGATTTATGCTGAGCTGGCTGGCGGCGACGTTACCAGTGACGCTTACCACATCACCGCTCCAGACCCTGAGGGCAGCGGAGCTGCTCGCGCCGTTTTGGGTGCGCTTGCTGAAGCTGGCGTCAAGCCAAGCGAGGTCAACCACATCAATGCCCACGCCACCAGCACTCCTGTTGGCGACATCGCCGAGTACAACTCGCTGGTGAAGGTTTTTGGAGACGACCTAGGCAAGATTGCGGTTTCGGCCACCAAGGCTGCCACCGGTCACCTACTGGGTGGCGCAGGTGCAATCGAGGCAATCTTCACCCTGCTGGCCGTTTACGACCGCGTTGCTCCGCCAACCATCAACCTAGACAACCAGGATCCTCAGATTCCACTGGATGTTGTCACTACCGCTCGCCCACTTGGCGATGCGCCACTGGTTGCTATCAGCAACTCGTTTGGTTTCGGTGGTCACAACGCAGTAGTGGTATTCAAGACCTACACCAAGTAAGCATTAGCCTGCTGGTTCACTAGCTGGCGCGGTAAAGCCAAACAACTCTGGCATCCGCTCCCGCAGCCCTAAGTGGCTCCAACTCGGAGTCCCAGGGTGTGGCCAGCAGGTTTTGCATTTCTCGGTGCAACTCCAACGCATTACTGCCCGCGCGCTCAAGGGCGCTGCGCATTTCTACCTCACCGATAACCACATTGCCCAGCTCGTCAATGGATCGGTGCCTAATTCCGAGTTCTGGTGTGTACATCCAGCGCGAGCCGGTTTGACCCTCAAATGCGTCTTGGGTGACTTCAAAGACGATATCAGTCCAGCCCGCCAGAGCGCTGGTTAGATGCGCGCCATGGTGCTGTGAGCCGCTCCAGATAAGCTCTGTGCGCCCAGAGTTGGCCTTGGCTGGTTGGGCAGTCCAGTCCAGTAGTACCTCGTAACCAAGAACGCGCGAAATAGTCCAACCGATCTGTCTAAAGATGGCGGGGTTGGCGGCGTGAACCAGAATGAGACCCTGAACTGGGTAAGACAACTTGACTCCTAAGCGTAAAGGTACGTCTTCCCCAACGACCTGCAAGCTCTAAAGAGTGAGTTCAGCATAGGCAGGTGCCAGTTGGTTAGTCAAGGTGTGTGTTTGGCGTTAAGTGCAAAAGCGGGAAGAGCCGAAGCCCTTCCCGCCTGCGTGAAACTTACTTGGTGCCGTTGATGGTGGCGCTGTCTACTCGGAACGAGTCGAGGTTCCACTTGGTCAATAGTTTGTCGTAGCTGCCGTCGTCCATAAGCGACTGCAGGGCCGCCTGGATTGCGGCGGTCAACTTGCTGTTGGCCTTCAGTACGCCAACACCGATTAGGCCGCTCTCGTAGCCGTTAGGGTTCTTTGGGTCGATAACTAGGTCGAAGTACTTTCCTGCACCGGCCACCTTTACGGTGTAGGCAGCAAGCTGAGAGTCGGCTAGGTAGGCGACAGCCTTGCCCGAGCGAACGGCGTTCTGTGCATCGGTGTCACCTGGCAGAGCTAGGGTCTCAACCGCTGCCTTACCGGCCTTTACGCAGTCATCGCTGGTGCTCTTGAGAAGGTCGATCTCCCAGGTTGCTGCCTCGGCAGCCACAGGCTTGCCACAGAGGTCGGTGATGCTGGTGATCTTGTTTGGGTTGCCCTTGGCTACCAGGATGCTGGCGCCACCGTTGAAGTAGTCGACGAAGTCTAGAACCTTCTGACGGTCGGTGGTGTCGCTCATCGAGGACATCACAACATCGTGCTTTGCTGCCTGTAGCGAAGGGATGATGCTGTCGAACGACTGAACCTCAACCTTTACGGCAACGCCTAGCTTCTCACCGATGGCGTTGATGAGGTCAACATCGAAACCAGCAGGCTTCTTGTTGGCGTCGAAGAACTCCATTGGAGCGTAAGGGATGTCCGAAGCAACGTTGATGCCGTTCTTCTTGTAGGTGTCCGGCAGAAGGGCGGCAGCCTTGGCATCCACGTTCTTGCCTGCACTCTTGGTTGCAGTTGGGGTGCTGGTTGCACAACCGGCCAAAAGCAGGGTTGCGGTTGCAGCAACTGCAACGGCGCTCAGAATTTTCTTCACGAAGGTTCTCCTAGGGGTAATGTCTGGTCTAAATCTATTGGACAGGCAGTCCTAATCTGCGGCTATCACGCTACGCGTAACGAAATCTTTACAATCGCAGGCTGGCCGGTTGGGCTTACTGGCTGGCGTTTAAAGAACGCTGCGCAGGAAAGCCTTGGTGCGCTCGTGCTGCGGGTTGTCCAAGACATCCGCCGGAGCTCCTGCCTCCACCACAAGACCCTGATCCATGAACACCACGGTGTCTGCCACTTCGCGAGCGAAGCCAATCTCGTGGGTAACCACGATCATGGTCATGCCACTCTTGGCAAGGTCACGCATAACGTCCAGAACATCGCCAACCAACTCTGGGTCCAGCGCCGAGGTTGGCTCATCAAAGAGCATTACGGCAGGTTCCATGGCCAGCGCGCGGGCGATAGCCACACGTTGCTGCTGACCGCCGGAAAGCTGGCTTGGGTAGTGGTAAGCGCGGTCGGCTAGGCCAACCTTCTCAAGCAGTGCCTTACCGCGAGCGGTGGCTGCTGCTTTATCAAGTCCTGCTACACCGATTGGAGCCTCGATGACGTTCTCCAAGGCGGTGAGGTGCGGGAAAAGGTTGAAGCGCTGGAAAACCATGCCGATACCGCGACGCTGCAGGGCAATCTCGTTTGGGTGCAGTTCGTGCAGCACATCGCCAACCTGGCGGTAACCGATGAGGTGCTCCCCCACATAGATACGTCCGGCATCGATGGTCTCTAGGTGGTTTAGACAACGTAGGAAGGTTGACTTACCCGAACCGGACGGACCGAGAAGGCAGAGAACTTCGCCCTGCTTTACCTCAAGCGAGATGGACTTGAGTACTTCGTTCTTGCCGTATGACTTGCGAACCCCGAGGGCACGAACCATTGGCTGGCTGCTGTTACTTGGCATTGCGGTCTGCCTTTGCTGTGCGGGTCATGGCGCTTCCAGGAACATCGAAGCCGCGACCGAATCGACGCTCTAGATAACGCTGTGGGAAGCCAAGGATGGTGTTCATCACCAGGTACCAGAATCCGGCAACCACCAAAAGCTCAATCTGAGCCAGGTTCTGTGAGGAAATCTGATTTGCGGTGGTGTAGAGCTCGGCTACGGCAACCACCTGTAGCAGCGAGGTGCTCTTCAGCATCGAGATGGTCTCGTTGCCCATCGGTGGCAAAATGACGCGCATGGCCTGTGGTAGCACAATCTTGCGCATGGTGTAGCCACCGGACATACCAAGTGATTTAGCTGCCTCGGTCTGGCCCTTGTCCACCGAGAGAATGCCCGCGCGCACGATTTCGGCTGCGTAGGCGGCCTCGTTTAGCGACAGAGCAATGAGGCCGGCCGTAAACGACGAAATGACGGTGCTGGTTGGCTGGTCAAAGATGGTGACGTTGGTGAACGGAATGCCGAATGTGATGTGCGGGTAGATGATGCCAAGGTAACCCCAGAACACAATCTGGAGTAGCAGCGGTGTACCGCGGAAGAATTCGATGTATCCGGTGGCAATCACGCGAAGCAATACGTTGTCTGAAAGCTTCATGACGGCCATCAGTGTTGCCAAGGCAGTTGCGATGATCATCGATGCCGCGGTGAGCACCACGGTGAGACCCGCACCCCTGAGGATTGCAGGATCAAAGAGGTACTGCGCGATCACATCGTGGTTGATTGTCTTGGCGCTTACCAAAGACCAAATGAAGGCCACCAGCACCAGCGCAAGGGCTACTGCGGCAACAATGCGCCACGGGTGACGCAGTGGCTTGGCGACAATCTCATAGTGATCGTTGCTAGGGGTTTGGTTGGACATCAAGTCTTCCGGATTCCGTAGGAAACTATTCCAAAAAGTCTACCGTTCGTGTCGTTCAGTTAGCCGAAGAAGCCGCCCCTCCAACGGCAATAAACTTGGAGAAACCGCATCCCCTCACCATAGGTTTCCGGCAATGAGCAAACTGTATTTTCGCCATGGCGCAATGAATAGCGGCAAGAGCACTGCTCTGCTGCAGGCTGCCCACAACTACGAGGAACGCGATCAGCGAGTTTTGTTGGCCAAGCCGGCCATCGATAGCAAGGGTGCGGCCTCAATCGTTAGCCGTCTGGGTGTCAGCCGTCAGGTTGATTTCCTGGTCACACCAGACACAAACCTGCGCGCCGGCTTCGCTGAACTAGCCAAGGCCCACCTTCAGGTGCATGGCAGCCCGATTGCTTGCCTGCTGATCGATGAGGCTCAGTTCCTAACCCCGGAGCAGGTGGATCAGGCCCTGCAGATTGCCGTTCTAGATGGCGTTCCTGTACTTGCCTATGGCATTCGCACCGATTTTCAGACCAAGGGTTTCCCGGGCAGTATTCGCCTGTTGGAGATTGCCCACAGCCTGGAAGAACTGAAGACCATTTGCCGCTGCGGCAAGAAGGCCATGTTCAACGCTCGCAAGATTGACGGAGTTTTCACGTTTAGAGGCGAGCAGGTGGCCATCGATGGCGCCGAAGTGACCTACGAGTCGCTTTGCCCTGCCTGCTACTTCGAGGAAAAGGGCTTCGACGCTAACTGGTGAGTTCGCGAACAAGCGAACGAGAAGTCCCGTTCGATTAAATGACTTGTAGGGAGTACGGGACTTGAACCCGTGACCGACGGATTATGAGTCCGCTGCTCTAACCGGCTGAGCTAACTCCCCTCGGAGCAACCTGATTAGTTTACAGTTTGCGGCGTAGACGCTTCTGCGAACGCTTGATGGC
>JBDLVH010000046.1:0-13720 GCA_039804865.1 Actinomycetota bacterium
ACCCACGAAGCATTGCTGCTCACTGGTTTTCAAGACCAGCTCCATCGGCCGCTCGGACAGACCTCCGCGTATAAGTTTAGAGCAACCTAGAGAATAGGATGCCTTCGAATCCTGAGAGAACTCTGGCTACGCCATCGTCCTCAACGCTGGAGGTTACCTCGAGAGCCGAGGCTTTAACCTCATCTGGGCCCTGGCCCATGGCAAAGGAGAGCCCGCCGCCATTGGCTGCCCATTCGAACATTGGAATATCGTTGCGGCCGTCGCCCACTGCGATGGTCTGGTGGGTGTGAATGGCGTGACGCTGACGGATCTTCTCGAGGGCACTGCCCTTGGTGATGCCCTCTGGGCTGATATCCAACCAGGCGGTGTACCCAATGGAATAGGACACCGAGTGAAGGCCGATGCCCTTAACCAGGTTCAAGAAGTCTTGGGTGTTGTGCTCTGGTGACAGCACAACCACGCGGCTAACCGGCTGACTCATCAGCTCTTCGATTGGAGTTTCGAAGTTTTGGTCGCCCAGTGCGTAGGCGGGGAAAGGCTTGTGGAAACGGTAGCTGCCATCGATGTCTTCCACCGCGAAGTGGGCGTTTGGCAGGGTCTCAACCAGCTGCTGCAGCACCTGAGTTGGATCGAAGGTGATGACCTCGGCCGGACGGAATCCGCGCTCATCGGTGGTGTCAATTTCGATGGTGACGGCACCATTGGAACAAACCATGTGACCCGAGTCGATGCCCAGCTCACGAGCGATTGGAATGGCGTTGGCGGCCGAGCGTCCGGTGGCAACCACGATCTCGTGGCCCAGCTCGCGAACTCGCTTTACCTCGCGAACCACCTCGGGCGAAAGAAAACCATCGTCGTGCACCAAAGTACCGTCGATGTCCAGCGCAATCATCCAGCGCTCATCACCGACGGCCACCTTTGGTGCCGAGGATTTCTTAGGCAATGTTTTAGGCACCCACCTTTGGGGTGATGAACTCGGCGCCGCCCAGGTAAGGACGAAGCGCGGCCGGAATGCGAACCGAGCCATCGGCCTGCTGGTGGTTTTCCAGCAGTGCAACCAACCAGCGAGTGGTGGCCAGGGTGCCGTTTAGGGTGGCAACCGGAGCGGTCTTGCCATCCTCGCGGCGGTAGCGCACATTTAGGCGACGAGCCTGGAAGGTGGTGCAGTTGGAGGTAGAAGTTAGCTCGCGGTAGGTCTGCTGCGAAGGCACCCAGGCCTCGGCGTCGTACTTGGCGGCGGCGCTGGAACCCAGGTCTCCGGCTGCGGTGTAAATCACGCGGTACGGAAGCTCGCAGGCCTGCAGCATTTCTTCCTGCCAAGCCAGCAGCTTCTTGTGCTCCTGCTCGGCCAACTCTGGAAGGGTGTAGACAAACATCTCCAGCTTGTTGAACTGGTGAACACGCAAGATGCCCTTGGTGTCCTTGCCGTAGCTTCCGGCTTCGCGGCGGTAGCAGGTGCTCCAGCCGGCATAGCGGTGGGTGCCATCTCCAAGACCCTCGATGATCTCGTCGCGGTGGTACCCAGCAAGGGCAACTTCGCTTGTACCGGTTAGGTACAGCTCATCGGCTGGCAGGTAGTAAATCTCATCGGCGTGCTGGCCCAAGAAGCCGGTGCCGGCCATGATCTCTGGACGGACCAAGGTTGGAGTAATGAGTGCGGTGAAGCCAGCTGCGGCGGCCTTGTCTAGGGCAAGGTTCATCATGGCAAGCTCGAGGCGGGCGCCCATTCCCTTTAGGAAGTAGAAGCGACTGCCCGAAATCTTTACACCGCGCTCAATGTCGATGATGTCCAGTGAAGAACCGAGGTCGGCGTGGTCCTTTACCTCGAAGCTAAAGCTTGGCTTGGTGCCAACTTCTTTAACAACCACGAAGTCGTCTTCGCCGCCGGCAGGCACATCGGCCATAACCACGTTTTCAATCTTCCAGAGCAGCTGGTTTAGCTCCTCGGCGGCGGCAGTAGCCGCGGCATCCTTGGCCTTTACGGCAGCCGAAAGTTCTTGGGCCTGAGCCACCAGTGCCTGCTTTTCCTCTTTAGGAGCAGCGGCAACGGTCTTACCGAAGGCGTTCTGTTCGGCGCGCAGAGTTTCAAACTCGCGCAGTGCGGCACGGTTGGCGTTGTCGGCCGCAATTGCTTGGTCCACTAGCGCCTCGCTGGCGCCACGGGAACGCTGGCTGGCCTTAATGGCCTCTGGGTTTTCGCGGAGCAGGTTTAGGTCAATCACCTTTTAAGCCTACCTTTTTGAAAAGTGCAACCGGGACAGCGTTAGACCTGCTGTCTAGTGAATTCTTATAGCGCCACCGAATGCGTCTCGATCCAGGTGGCCATTTCTTCGAGGCTAACCAGGTCGGTTGCAACAGCGACAACGAAATTAACAATGTCGTCCTGAGTTACATTCAACGCGATCCCGTTGAATCCTAAAAACAGATTTAGGGCTATCCAAGCCGAGCGCTTGTTGCCATCAACCATCGGGTGGTTCTTGATAATGGACTGTGTCTGGGCGGCCGCTTTTAGGGAAAGTGATAGGTAAGCATCTTCGCCAAAGGCAGATGCTGCAGGACGGTTAACGGCGGCATCCAGAAGCCCTAAATCCTTGACATGAAATCCAACATAGTTAAGTTCCAAAACAAGAACTTCTACTGGGATGTAGTTGAACATTTAGGCATCTGCCAAGCGTCGCAACGCCTCGGCGTCTCTTACCAATACCTGGTCAACTATGTGTCTGGCCACCCGCTTCTTAAATTCAAGTTCGATGAAGCGGTCAATCGCCTGTTCGGCAACTTGCTGCTTGGATAGCCCCATGGCCTCGGCAAGTTGGGTTAGTTGTTTGTCTAGTTCTGCTTCGAGTCTCAGTGTCATAGCCATGCCTTCAGTATCAATCTGATACCACTATGGTGTCAAGTGGTTCTTCAGTTAGTCTGGAGGCGTGGACAAGGTAGCGGTCATCTTTAACCCCGAAAAGATGGATAAGAGACGCCTAGAACGTGCCGTGGATACAGCCTTATCGCAGACCAACAATCCCCCGGCTATTTATTTGCCAACATCCCAGTACGAAACCGGTTTTGAACAGACCAAAGAGGCCATTGATGAGGGCTGCACCCTGGTGTTGGCCGTGGGTGGCGATGGAACGCTGCGTCCAATCATCCAGGCACTAGCCGGCTCCGAAGTTTCCATTGGCATTGTGCCCCGTGGCACCGCTAACGCACTGGCGCGAAACCTGGGCATCCCGCTGGGCAACATGGGCCGAGCCATCGCTCGAGCTGTTACCGGAACTGATCGCAGCATCGATGTTGGTGTGGCCAACCTCAACTTCGGTGGCAGCCGCGGCAGTGAAAGCCACGCCTTTTCGGTGATGGCCGGCATGGGCCTAGACGCCAAGATCATCATGAACACCGATTCGGAACTAAAACGCCGACTGGGCTGGGTGGCCTACATCGATGGCGGCTTCCGCAGCCTGCCCAGTCGCTTTGAGCGCATGGACGTGAGCGTGAATAGTCGTGCCAGCAAGACCCTCAAGGTGCACTCGCTACTTATTGGTAACTGCGGATTTCTGGCCGGCAACATCACCCTAATGCCGGATGCCCGACTGGATGACGGTCTGTTGGACGTTGCCTACGTTGGACCTCGGAAGCTCTGGAACTGGATCGACTTCTGGAACCGCGTGACCTGGATCAGCTGGACCGTCTACAAGATTCGCGGTTGGCGTCAGCTGAGCCAAAAGGTTGAGAACGTCAAGACGCTGGAAAACCTAAACGGCAAGAGCATCGAGGTTTGGCCAGAGCATCCGGTTCACATCCAATTGGATGGCGACGGCTTTGGAATGGTGCACTCGGCAAGCTTTGAGGTTTTGCCGCACGCGCTAAAAGTACGGCTCTAACCAGGCCCGCCTGAAACTAGGGGTCAAGCTTTTAGTGGCCCTTGCGCAGGCCCTTAATCCACTCGGCGGCAGCTTCGAATTCGGCGTTGGTGTTGGTGCCGGTTGGTTTGGTCTGCAGCTTGTCGGCGCGCGGGTAAGAGCCTAGGTAGGTCACCTTCGGGCTGAAACGGTATAGCCCGGCGAGCGCCTCACCAACGGCACGGTCTTGGATGTGACCCTCGATGTCTAGGTTGAAGCGGTAACGCCCCAGACGATCACCAATTGGACGGCTCTCGATGCGCGATAGGTTTAGGCCGCGCACAGCGAACTGCTCCAGCATCTCCAGCAGGGTTCCCGGGCGATCGGTTGGCAGCTCCACGATGATGGAGGTCTTGTCGGCTCCGGTTGCCTCAGGCTGCTTGCCCGGTAGGCCAACCTGCAGGAAGCGGGTCTGGGCGTGCTTGTTGTCGGCGATGTTCTTGGCCAGCACCGACACCGGGTAGTGATCGGTGATGTGCGGAGTGCTCACTGCGGCATCGGCGGCATCACTGTTAAGTAGGTCTGCGGCTGCGGCAGCATTGCTGGTGGCCGGCAGATGAGTGTGGTTTGGCAGATTGGTACGCAGCCATTCGCGCACCTGCGGATAGGCCACGGCGTGCGCAGCCACCACCTTGATGTCGGCCATCTTGGTGCCCGGACGAACCACCAGGTTGAAGTTGATAGGCACCAGGTATTCGCCGTAGATGCGAAGGTCACCGATGGTTGCTAGCGCATCCAGGGTTGCACCAACGCCACCCTCAACACTCGACTCAACCGGCACGATGGCTCGGTGAGCACGACCGGCGATTACGTCCGCGAGCGCCTCGGCCTGCGAAACCACAGGATTCCAGGTAGCACCAGCTGCCTCGGCCACCTGGGCCAGAGCGAGCTCGGTAAAGGTTCCGGCCGGCCCGAGGTATGCGTATACCTGTGACTTTCCGGATTTCTTTGCCGAAGTGTTACCTGATTTGGATGACATACCTTAAGGCTAGCGGGCAAACTTATTTTTATGAGCGTGCGTGCAGGACTTAAAGCCCAAGAATCAGACCTAATCAACCTTGAGCAGGTGGTGTCCAGTTACTTTGAGATTCACCCCGATGTGACCACCGCCGAGCAGAAGGTCACCTTCGGCACCTCAGGTCACCGCGGTTCCTCGCTCAACGGCTCGTTCAACGAGGACCACATTGCAGCCATCACTCAGGCCATCGTGGAATACCGCATCAACCAAAACATCCGTGGCCCAATCTACGTGGGCAAGGACACCCACGCGCTTAGCGGCCCTGCCGAGCAAACCGCCCTTGAGGTGCTCTCGGGCAACAACGTGCCTGCCCTGGTAGACAGCGCCGATGGCTACACCCCAACCCCAGCGGTGTCGGTGGCCATCATCAACCACAACCTGGGCAAGGCTCACGGCGACGCATCGATGGCCGACGGCCTGGTGATTACCCCAAGCCACAACCCACCGGCCGATGGTGGCTTCAAGTACAACCCACCTCACGGTGGCCCAGCAGACTCCGATGCCACCAACTGGATTGCCGCCCGCGCCAACGAGATCATCCTTGGTGGCCTCCGCGAGGTTCGTCGCTCCACCCCAAACGCCGGCAAGTTCGACTTCCGCGAGAACTACATCTCGCAGCTGGGCCAGGTGCTCAACATGGAGGCCATCGCCGGTTCTAAGGTTTCCATCGGAGCCGACCCATTGGGCGGTGCTTCGGTGGATTACTGGGGTGCCATCGGCGAGTGCTACGGCCTAAACCTAACCGTGGTGAACCCAAACGTAGACTTCCAGTTTGGCTTCATGAGCCTGGACTGGGACGGCAAGATCCGCATGGACTGCTCCAGCCCTTACGCCATGGCCAGCCTCATCGAGGAGAAGAACCGCTTCGATATCTCTACCGGCAACGACGCCGACGCAGACCGCCACGGCATAGTTACCCGCGACCACGGCCTGATGAACCCAAACCACTTCTTGGCCGTGAGCATCGACTACCTGTTCCGTCACCGCAACGGTTGGTCCGAGAACGCCGCCGTGGGTAAGACCATGGTTTCGTCGGGCATTATCGATCACGTGGTGGCTTCACTGGGCCGCAAGCTCATTGAGGTTCCAGTTGGTTTCAAGTGGTTTGTGCCAGGCCTCATCGATGGCTCGGTTGGCTTCGGTGGCGAAGAATCCGCCGGTGCCTCTTTCTTGCGTTTGGATGGCAAGGCCTGGAGCACCGACAAGGATGGTCTGATTTTGGCCCTGCTTGCCGCCGAGATTCAGGCGGTCACCGGTCACAGCCCAAGCCAGCGCTACACCCAGCTGACTCAGGAATTTGGTGCTCCGGCATACGAGCGCATCGACGCCCCGGCAACTCTCGAGCAGAAGTCCAAGCTGGGCAAACTCAGCGCCAGCTCGGTGACCGCATCCAGCCTGGCCGGCGAGGAGATCGCCAAGATCGAGACCCACGCCGCCGGAAACGGTGCAGCACTGGGTGGCCTCAAGGTCAGCACCAAGAACGCCTGGTTTGCCGCCCGTCCTTCGGGCACCGAGAACGTCTACAAGATCTACGGTGAGTCTTTCTTGGGCCACGAGCACCTCAAGCAGGTGCAGGTGGAAGCCAAGGCGCTGGTTGACGACGTTCTGGGCTAACCCAACTCTCGTTTCATTGCCCATAACTGGGGGCGGGCCGACTTCCCGTCGGAAATTTAGTAGTTGGCCGCGGCTGGCAGCTTGAAGAAGTCTTCCAGCACGGCCACGCCCAGGGCGTGCATTTGGGTGCTGAGTTCTGGGCCAACGTAGCGATAGTGCCAAGGCTCAAACTGGTACCCGGTGGTTGCAGTTCGCCCATCGGGGTACCGCAAAATCCAGCCGTATTGCCAGGCATTGGCAGCCAGCCACTTGCCGGCCTTGGTCTGTGCAAAACAAACTCGAACCACGCAACCCTGACCAACAGCGGATAGATCGGCGGCCAGTCCGGTTTGGTGCTCGCTGTAACCCGGACGAGCGGCAAGGTTCTCGCCAGCCACCAAACCTAGCGCGGCCACATCCTTGGCGTGCACTGCAACCTGGGTGTTGTAAGAACGATAGGTGCTGCTGAGTGTGAGGGTTCCGGCACCGGCGGCCTTCAGCGCGGTTGCCATCAGCTTGATGGCTTTGGCGGCCGGCTTGGCCAGCTGGATTCCATAGGGATTGGTGCCCGCGCCATCGTCAAACTTTGGAGTCACCAGATTCTTTGGCACGTAGTTGATTGGGCTGAGCGGACGCTTTTTATCCACCACTACCCAGAGCGACGAAGCCACATTGATGGAATAGAGCGCCGGATTGAACGGGCCCATGGTTGGGGTGGCGCTAGGGGTGGAAGTGGCTGTTGGAGTTGCCGTGGGAGTGCCGGTTACCGATGGTTTGGAAGTTGGAGTTGGGGAAACAGTGGCAGTAGGCGCCGGTGAATTGCTTGTGAAAACCGATGGGGTTGGGGAAGGGGTAGTAGCCATTGCCGAAGACTGTGAGAAAATATTAAAAATGGGAAATAATCCCAGCACCAACGATGTTGCGGTTATTAGAGTTTTGTTCCAAAAAGGAACCATGGGCTTAGGCACCTTACAAGCCTAGACAAATCGAAGAAGAGAGACTGAGTTTGTCACGTCAAGAACGAAAAGCAGCAGCAGCTGAATCCGCTAAAACCGGAGTAATGACCCACCGCCAAATCATGATGGTTCTAATCGGCCTCATGTCCGGTATGTTCCTATCGTCGCTAGACCAAAGCATCGTGGGTAGTGCAATGCGCACCATCGCCGATGACCTAAAGGGTCTGGACATTCAGGCTTGGGTAACCACCGCTTACCTAATCACCTCCACCATCACCACCCCGCTATACGGCAAGCTCGGCGACATCCTTGGTCGTCGTCGCCTGTTCATCTTTGCCATCAGCGTGTTTGTTGTGGCATCGGTGGGCGCAAGCTTCTCGCACACCATGTACGAGCTAGCTGCCTGGCGAGCACTTCAGGGTATTGGTGCCGGTGGTCTATTCACCCTGGCTCTAACCGTGATGGCCGATGTGGTTCCTCCTCGTGAGCGCGCCAAGTACATGGGTATGTTCATGGCCGTCTTCGGCACCTCCTCGGTTATTGGTCCATTGGTTGGAGGCCTGTTTGCAGGTGCCAGCCAGATCCTGGGCATCACCGGTTGGCGCTGGGTATTCCTTATCAACCTGCCAATCGGTGTGGTTGCACTCTGGATGGTTGTTAACTTCCTTCACATTCCGCACCAGAAGCACAAGACTGGCCGCATCGACTGGTGGGGTGCCGTATTCATCGTGGTTGCCGTTGTTCCGCTGCTTGTTGTTGCAGAGCAGGGTCGTGGCTGGGGCTGGGGTTCGGTTAACTCCATCACCATGTACAGCATCGGTGCCATCGGCATCATCGCCTTCATCCTGGTAGAGCGCGCCCTGGGCGAAGACGCTCTGCTTCCACTTGCCCTCTTCAAGAGCTCGGGCTTCAGCCTCAGCTCGTTGGTGGGCACCATCGTGGGTGTTGGCATGTTCGGTGGAATGATGACCATCCCACTGATTCTTCAGATTGTTTACGGCGCCAGCCCAACCGAGGCGGGTCTTCTGATGCTGCCGATGGTGGTTGGAATGATGTCCGCATCCATCTTCAGTGGTCGCTACACCGGTAAGACCGGCAAGTACAAGATCTTCCTGGTTTTGGGCACCGGTTTCATGGCAGCCTCTTACCTGTACCTATCGCAGATGACCTACCAGTGGCAGATCTGGCAGGTTTCCATCGGCATGATCGTGCTTGGTATGGGTCTGGGTCAGGTTATGCAGACCCTCAACATCGTGGCTCAGAACTCGGTAGACGTTCAGCACATTGGTGTTGCCACCAGCTCGGCTACCTTCTTCCGCCAGATGGGTGGTACCGCGGGTGTTGCAATCTTCCTTTCCATTCTGTTCACCTCGCTAGCCGACAAGGGCACCCAGATTGGTAACGGCATCAAGTCGGCAATCATGGCTAACCCACAGCTGCTGGCGCTGCCACAGAACGCCATCTTCAAGACCGCCGGCAGCAAGCTGGGCGACATGATCAACAAGGACTCCTCGTTCTTGAAGACCGTGAGCCCTGCGCTTGGCAACCCGATCAAGAACGCCTTCGCTCAGTCGGCCGTGCTTGTATTCGAGAGTGCAACCGGCGTTATCATCGTGGCCTTCGTGCTGTCGTGGTTCGTAAAGGAAATTGAACTTCGCACCAAGAGCGGTGTTCAGGAGAAGGCTGAGGCTCAGGCCGCAGCCATGTCTCACTAGTTCTATAGCTTCAAATGAAGTGGCCCCGCGCCCTGGTCTTGAACCGGGTGCGGGGCCACTTTTTTATTGACGTTTGGATAGACCTTTATTTCTGGAAGGTCTCCGTGAAGACCACACTCTTGCCGGCAAAGCGCTGCTTCATGACACCGATGGCCTCCGGGTTCTGATCCATCAGCACAAAGCGACGGCCCAGCTCGAGGGCCGCGGCACCAGTGGTTCCGGAGCCTCCAAAGAAGTCCAGCACAAGGTCATCCGCTTGGCTTGAAGCCTGGATGATTCGGCGAAGCACACCCAGCGGCTTCTGGGTTGGGTATCCGGTCTTTTCCTTGCCGGTTGGGCTCACGATGGTGTGCCACCAGACGTCGGTGGGAAGCTTGCCGCGTTCGGCCTTCTCGGGGGTAACCAGACCAGGTGCCATGTAGGGCTCGCGGTCTACGGCTTCCGAGTTGAAGTAGTACTTCTTGGGGTCCTTCACGTAAACCAAAATGGTGTCGTGCTTAGCCGGCCAGCGGTTCTTAGCTTTGCCGCCGTAGTCGTAGGCCCAGATGATTTCATTCAAGAAGCAGTCGCGTCCAAAGAGCGCGTCCAGCAGCACCTTGGCGTAGTGGGCCTCACGGTAGTCCAGGTGCAGGTAAAGGGTGCCGGTCTGCTTCAGGAGGCGCCAGGCCTCTTCCAGTCGTGGCTCTAGAAATGCCCAGTAGTCGGCAAAGTCGTCGTCGTAGCTGAGCACGGTTTCGCGCACGATCTGGTAGCGCTCGCCCTTGAATCCAACTCGGTTGCCGGTCTCGGTGCGCTTGGTGGTTGTGGTGCCGCGGCTCTGCACGCGGCCGGTGTTGAAGGGTGGATCAACGTAAATAAGTTGAACACTTTCATCGGGCATAGACTTCAGGGAAGGCAGGTTATTACCTATAACCACTTGGTTTGAAATTTGAGCCACATAGAGAGATTAACAGCATGGAACCGCACGTAGTTAACAACTTGGAAAAGCACCGCTACGAAATCTTCATCGGTGACGAGAAGGTTGGTCACGCCGACTACAGCCTGCGCCCGGGTGAGATTCACTTTGTTCACACCGAAGTGGACCCAGCACACCAGGGTAAGAACCTGGCTGCCATTCTCACCCGTGAATCGATTGAAGACATTCGTCGTGAGGGCAAGGCCAAGATTTGGCCGGTTTGCTCTTACGCGGTGCGCTACATGGAGAAGCACCCGGAGACCCACGACCTGCTGCTTCGCCCCATCGAGGAAGCAGTGGCCGCCTGCCAAATTCCGCGCCCAGACAAGTTTGCTGCCAAGCACGGTCTCAAGCTAAATCAGTAGAGAAACTCTCCGTCTAGCCAGCTGACCAGGTCGCTGAGGACCTCTTCGCGATTGATCTCGTTGAAGACCTCGTGACGTGCCTCGTGGTAAACAATCAGTTCTACATCCTGCACTCCGGCGCGCAAGAACGCCTTCAGCAAACGCTGGTTGCCCTTCTCGCCACCCAGCGAGTCTTCCGAACCAGCCATAAGCAGAACCGGCAGGTCTGCCGGCAGGCCACGCTTAGGTGTGCCCATCAGCTTTAGTGCCTCGATGAAGCCCCAGACCTCCAGACCGGATTCAGGGAAGTTGAGCGGGTCTTCGCGGAAACCGCGGCTTACCTCTGGGTCGCGGCTCAGCCATTCGGCGCCCTGTGGCTTCACTCCGGCGGCCACAAACTTCTTGTCATTTCCGCCGTTTGGCACCAGGCCTGGCAGCAGCAGAGTTGAACCGGTCAGCACCACAGCGGCATAGCGGTGGGCATCGGTGTCTAGCAGGCGCTGTGCAATCATCGAGCCCCACGAGTGGCCGAGAAGAACGATTTTGGCGTCTGGGTTCTCGCCTTCGATGAGGCTGGTCAGCTCAAGCTCATCGGTGAAAACGGCCTTCATGCCACCCATGCCCAGCTGGCCCTGCTTCTTGATTACCCCAGCCTGGCGCATCGAGACACCGGTCTGGCCGTGGCCGCGGTGGTCGGTTGCGTACACCGAATATCCGGCGTGATTTAGCGCGATGGCAACGTGTTCGTAGCGGCGGGCGTGCTCGCCCAGGCCGTGAACCAACTGCACAACCGCCTTGGGGTTGGCCGCCGGCCACTCAAAGAAGGTGATGTCAACGCCGTGAACATCGGTGAAGGTTCTTACAAGTGGCAGTGTGGTCATGCGCTCAGAATACTGCTTTCAGTTGACTAGGCCCCTAAACCTCGCGCGTGATTTCAACCTGGACAAAAAGCTCCGAGTTGGAATCTCCTGCGAAAACTCCGCGCAGGGGTGGAACGTCGTCGTAGTCTCGGCCCCTGGCCACCACGATGTGGCGGTCGGTGTCGGTGAGGTTATTGGTTGGATCGTTGGATACCCATTCGCCGGCAAACCATTCCACCCAGGCGTGCGATTCGCCCACCACAGTGTGACCGATTTGCGGTTCTACCTGCGGGTGAAGGTAACCACTGACGTAACGGGCCGGAATGCCAATCGCACGAAGCGCGCCCAGGGCCAGGTGTGTGAAGTCCTGGCAGACACCGATCTTCTTGGACCAGGCCTCGGCCGCATTGGACTGCACCCCGGTAACCCCAAACTGGTAGGTCATCTTCTGGTTGATCAGCGCACAGATGGCGGTTGCCGCTTCGGACGGAGACTGTGCCTTGTCGGCGAGCGCGTTAGCCTGCTTGATCAGATCCGAGGGAACCACGGTTCGCTTCGAAAGTGTGACGGCGTCTTTCAGCTCAAGCGACTTCTCGATTGCATCCGACAGCTGCTGCCAGGAGAGCTGGCCGGTTGCGGCTGGAGTGGCCCTTAGTTCCACGGTATTGGTGCTGACAATTTCTAGTTCGTCGTGCGGATCTAGAACCTCAAACATCACCACTCGCGTGCCAAAGTAATCCTTGTACTCGTGGCTGGCCGGATGCGGCCTGATCTCCAACTTCGAAGCAAGCACAATTTGGCTGTCATCGCGGGCCGGAAGCATGCGCGCCTCGTTGTAGGAGGCCATCACTGGCCGGCTATACCTGAAGCCCGTTCGGTGAATCACCCGATATCTGCTCATGACATCTCACCCACCCAGGTTGGCAACACATTGGCCGGGAAGTAGCGAGTGCGAATCGACTCGGACACCTCGTTAACTCCGGCCTGCAGTGCCACCATCTCGTTGGTGAGATTGGCCAAGATGGCTGGAGCCGAGCGGTACTCCAGATTGGTGCGCAACTGGCCCAGCACGCGCAGCCCGTCATCGGTGACACCAACGCGGCTCGTGCTTGGGGCTAGGTCGTTTAGGCAGTTCTCGGCCCGGTTGATGGCGAAGATCACCGAGCGCGGGAAGATGCGATCCAGCAGCAGGAACTCGGCCGCATTGGTGGCCGATGGCACACCGCGATAGGTGCGAAGGTAAGCCTCGTAGGCGCCACAGCTTCTGAGGATTGTGGTCCAAGATGGGCCGCTGGCCTCGGTCAACTCACTGGTGGCAAGCAGGCGCGCGGTCATATCGATGCGCTCGAGGCTGCGCCCAAGCGTGAAGAAGGTCCAGGCTTCATCGCGGCTGGTGCTAGATTCCACGATGCCGATGGCCAGCGCCGTGCGTTCGCGCACCCAGCCAAAGAAGTCGTGAGCCCGGTCCAGGGCAACCTTGCGTGGCATGCGAGACCTGGTGGTGTTTAGGCACTCCCAGAGTTCGGTGCTGACAATCTCGCGAACCCGGCGAGCGTTCTCGCGGGCAGCACCAAGCGACGAGGCAATCGAAGATGGATCGTTGCGGTCCACGGTCAGTGCGTTCATCAGAGCCTGGCGATCTAGCTTGCCCTCGAACTCGGTGTTGGAACCCAGCACCTTTAGTAGCGAGCGGCAGGCGGGATCTTCCTCTACCCACGGATCTTCCAGCAACAGCTGAAGGTGCACGTCTAGAAGCCTTGCGGTTCCATCGGCGCGCTCTACGTACCGGCCAATCCAAAACAGAGATTCTGCGATGCGACTAAGCATTGTTTTGCTCGCCTCCTTGCGATGAAGTTTGTGCAGCCTGTTGCTGCTGTTGCTGTTCTTGTTGCGTTACGTATCGGTTGAAACGCTGCGATGTCTGCTGACTGAACCCGGCGTTTCCCGAGGTCTGGCCAGCCACGATGGCAGACACCTGAGAGTTGGTGGGCATGTACTCACGTGTGGTTAGCCGGTCGGAGCCAACCACCCAGGTGTCCTTGCTGCCACCACCCTGCGAGGAGTTCACCACTAACTCGCCCTCCGGCAAAGCCACTCGAGTTAGGCCACCGGGTAGCACCCACACATCGTTGCCATCGTTGACGGCAAAGGGGCGCAGGTCTGCGTGACGCGGACGGAGGCCCTCTTCAACCAGGGTTGGAATGGTGCTGAACTGCACCACCGGCTGGGCTATATATCCGCGCGGGTCTTTGATGAGACGCTTGCGAAGGTCGTCCAACTCTCGTTTGGTGGCGCGCGGGCCAACCACCAGCCCCTTGCCTCCGGAGCCGTCTACCGGCTTAACAACAAGCTCGTCTAGGCGATCCAAGACCTCTTCGAGGGCGCC